>UQZM01000105.1 GCA_900545615.1 uncultured Collinsella sp. | reverse complement strand
TCTTGTCGGTTGCGTCGTTGGAAAGGAACTCGCTGCAGTAGTTGAGGCCGACGATACCGCCCATGTCGCGAATGGTGCGGAACTGGTCGTCGGTAAGGTTGCGTTTGACGCCGCAAACCGCACGGGAGTTGGAGTGGCTGGCGACGAAGGGACGCGTGGCGTGGGCGACAACCTCGTCAAAGCACTCATCGTTGAGGTGGGAGACGTCGAGTACCATGCCGGCGTGCTCCATCTGCGTAAGTGCCTCGATGCCGGCGCCGGTGAGGCCGGCGTGGGTGTCGTGGCCGCTCGCGAGCGGCCCCTGCGCATTCCAGCTGAGTGACGACATAAGCACGCCCAAGCTCTTGAGCACTTCGATCAGCGCGGGGTCCTCGGCAAAGAACGTGGCGTTTTCGATGGTGTGGATGCAAGCGACCTTGCCGTCCTTGAGCGCGGGGCGAATGTCTGCGGCGCTGCGCACGTTGACCATACGGTCGTGGTTGAGCATTGCCTGGCCGCTCATGTGCGCCATGATCTGCGCCTGGAAGCGCGCGGCGTGGGCGGCGGGAATCTCGTCGGGGACAAACGTGGCGAAGCACTGCGCCCACGGGGTCTTGCCGATCTTTGCGAGCGAGATGGCGCAGGCGTTGCCCTCGATAAGGTCAAAATCCTGCGGATGCGTCTCGTCGCCGGGGAAATAGCCGTCGGTGCCGGCGGTGAAGCGCAAGTCGAGATCGAGCGTTGCCCAACCGATGCGGTCGGCGGTGTCGCAGTGTAGGTCAAATACGGGATATGCCATAGTTCCTCCGGTTGCAGCGTTTCTTTGCAAACTGTCTTCAAATTGTATGACTAGGGTATAGTTAGCGCCATATGTTCACGGCGGCTTGTGTTTGCGCCGCCCCTATCACGGAGGTTTCCATGTCCAACCAGGGCAAGAAGGTCAAGACCCATTATCGCGGCACGCTCGACGACGGCACGCAGTTCGATAGCTCCTACGATCGCGGCGAGCCGCTGGAGTTTACCTGCGGCGCCGGCCAGATGATCAAGGGCTTCGACGCCGCCGTGGTTGACATGCAGGTGGGCGAAAAGAAGACCGTGCACATCCCGGCTGCCGATGCCTACGGCGAGCACAATCCCGAGATGGTTATTACCTTCCCGGCCGAACAGGTTCCCAACATCGAGCAGATCGAGAAGGGCATGAAGCTTTTCCTGTCCACGCCGAGCGGTATGCCCGTCCCTGCTGTGGTCATCGATGTAACGCCCGAGGCCGTGACGCTCGACGCCAACCACGAGCTGGCCGGCAAGGACCTCAACTTTGATATCGAGCTCGTCGAGGTCGAGGGTTAGAGTATGCCCGAGCGCTTGGTTTCGACGACATGCTTGGGAAATCTCAACGATCCGTCCTATGAACTCCTGCTCCGCCGGAATTTGGGCGGCGTCTTTGAAGTTGACGAGCTACTGCTCGATTGGGACCAGGCTGATGTATGCGCGTTTGCGGGCGTGACGGAGCTGGGGCGCACGATCGATGTTCGGCCGGATGCTACCGACGGTGGTCGTCTTGCCGACGGCGACGTGCTCGCCATTGACCGTTCGGGCGTGGTGCCCGTGGCGGTTGTCGTGCGCCTGCGCAGCGCCGAGGTTTATTTGGTCGAAGTCGACCGCATGGATCCGATTGCGCTCGCGCATGCGTGCTGGGAGATCGGCAATATGCATGCGCCGCTTTTCCGAGGCGATTCGGACGAGCATACCGTGCGCATGTATACGCCGGTGCAGTCTGTTTTGGGCCGCATGCTCCGGGGCGTCGAGGGAGCTCGAATCTCGATTGTTTCGTACGAGCTCGATGCGGGTCGACGCTTTGCGTCGAGCGCGGCCGATGTTGTCGTGAGCATGGCTCCGGACTTTACCATCGTTAAAAAGACGCGCGACTAAGCGCGCGTATGCGCAAGACGGGCTTTGAGGGGTGACCGATCAAGGTCCGTCTTGCTGTTGATAGGAGGCTTTGGGGGAAGCATATGGGTCTTGAGGGAATCAAGCTGATCGCCTGCGATTTG
>UQZM01000104.1 GCA_900545615.1 uncultured Collinsella sp. | reverse complement strand
TAAACCTTGCTCGCTCAGGCTAATGACTTTGTTGGGGGTCCACTATTTGCTGGAGAGTGAACTTGCATTGGAGCCCGTCGCTCTCTCCTTGCGACTCTTCCTCGTCGAAATTGAAGATCATGATGGCGCAGTTGGGGAGTTTTGCTGGGAGCTCGAAGCCCTCTGGGGCTGCAGCCTTGATGAATTGGCGACTGGCGCTGCCGTGGCTTACTGCTAGGAGGGTTTCTATGCCCTCGGCGCCCATGAGATTGGTGAGGGTGTCTACCATGCGCTCTTGCAGCGCGCGGCTTCCTTCTCCTCCGAAGGGGACCAGGTCCTCGCCCGGATCCCAGACGTCGGTGGGCAGCGCGTCGTGCGGGCCTTCCTCGAAGGTGCCGTAGCAGCGCTCGATGATGCCTTCGCAGGGCTCGGCTGCTGCGTCTGCGCCGAGGAGTTCGGTTGCGACGAGCTGAGCTGTGTCCATGGCTCGACCCAAAGGCGACGAGACTACTTTGTCGGGGACAACGCCGTGGGCCTTTAGCCATGCGGCTGCTGTCTGTGCCTGATGACGGCCCAGATCGGTGAGCGGTGAATCGCAGCGACCCTGGACGAGCTTTTTAACGTTGAATTCTGTCTGGCCGTGGCGGAGTATATATAGACGCTTCATGCTCTCCCCTTCTATATAACTAGCTTTATCGGCGCGGCTCTACTCGTGGGTATGGCCTACATAGTCTTCGTCGATCGTGATCTTGGCAATCGACTTGGGATATTCGGATTCGACACGTTTCGCCAGCGCGTGCTTTAAGTCTTCGGCACTCATCTGCAGATCCGAGGGACGCACACAGTCAAAGATCACGTTGGTGTGCGTAGGACCCGGCACACAGCGCAGGTCGTGAATCGAAAGGCGGCTATCGATCTGTTGGGCCATGGCGTTAATGCGTAAACGCATGCTCGCCACCTTGGGATCGTCGGTCACGATGGGGTCGTAATGGAGCGTGACAATCATGCCGTCTTCGTTCCTAAACGACTGCTCGATGTTATCGAGCGTGTCGTGACTTTCCAGCGGGCTGGCCTCGGCTGCCATCTCGGCGTGAGCGCTTGCGAACTTCCTGCCTGGGCCGTAGTCGTGAACCATTAGGTCATGGACGCCCAAGACGCCGGGATAGCTCATGATCTTGCTGCGGATATGCTCGACGAGCTTAGGATCGGGCGTCTGGCCCAAAAGCGGGCTCACCGTATCTTGGAGAAGCTCAAAGCCGCTCCAGCCAATATAGGCGCCAACGGCAAGGCCGACCCACGCGTCAAGATTGATGTGCGTCACCTGCGAAACAATTGCGCACGCCAGCACGGCGCCCGTGGCAAGGACATCGTTCTTGGAATCTTGCGCGGTCGCATGCAGCGTCTCGGACTCAATGCGATCGCCGAGCTTTTGGTTGAGGGCCGCCATCCAGAGCTTTACAACCATCGAAAGCACGAGAACTGCCACCAGGGCAAGCGAGAACTCGACAGGTTCGGGGTGAATGACGCGCTCAACCGAGGACTTCACCAGCTCAACGCCAATCAGCAGCACGAGCGCCGCCACGACCAATCCCGAGAGATACTCGTAGCGACCGTGGCCGTAAGGATGCTCGGGGTCGGCCGGCTTGCTCGCCAGCTTAAAGCCCAGCACGCTCACGATATTCGAACTGGCATCGGACAGGTTGTTCATGGCATCCGCCACGATCGAAACCGATCCCGAAACCACACCGATTGCGCCCTTCGCAGCACAAAGCGCAACATTGGCGACAATACACACCATGCCAGCTAACGTGCCCACACGCGCACGATCGCCCTGCGCGCGACGAACAATCCACTCGACCATCTGCATCCGCCCCCACGGTACTACCTATATATCTATTGCTTGACCGGATTGTAGTGTAGCCACTTTGTCCCCCAGATACAAAAAGGCCGCGACCCACACGGGCCGCGGCCTTGGAACACGACAAAGGAATCGTCCTTTTGTCGCACAGGTTTATGCGCTTACTTCAGCAGCGCTCGCCACTGTTTCGGGCGAATCGGCTCCGTCCCCCGCCGCCTGCCCCTTCGTCGGCACCACGCCAAAGCAGTAGCTCAGCACCGCAGACGCCGCAAATGCTGTGCCGCCGGCAACGCAGCACCACAGCAGGTTCGAGATGCCGCCCGTGGCAAAGCCAATGACCATGAGGACATTCGTCATGCCGATGGTATAGGCCGTAACGCGGCCCACGGCTGCAACAAGGCCTCCGACGGCGCCGCCAATGGCCATGCACGTCAGGCACCTGCCAT
>UQZM01000103.1 GCA_900545615.1 uncultured Collinsella sp. | reverse complement strand
TCAAATCGTTCGCGTCGTCTTTGCGCGGCAGGCGGCCGGCGACCGTCTCGCGCAGAGCACACCATTTATCCGCCAGGCACACAATCCAAGCCTCACGACACGTCGGCGGCACCGGCACCAGCGGAAACATATGCCGCACGATAATATTCCGTTCGCGCGACGTCAGCTCAAAATCTTCCTCCGCGCGCGCTAGGGCAAAAAACGGGTGGCGAAAGCCATGCAGCCGATGGCTTGGGTCGGGATCGTGCCAATCGTAGAGAAAGTAATCGTGTAACAAGGCTCCGCGCAGCAGCGAGGCACGGTCGATCGAAACACCGACGCGGCCCAGGCGCTCGGCAAAGGACAGGCTCGTCCGCGCTACCGAAGTCACATGTGCATAGACCGTCACGTCGCCATGCTGGATAAACTCGCGCGTCAGGTCCAAGCGGCCCGCCTGGGCGAGCTGGCGGGCGGCATCGTCGACCTCGTGCGCGATTTTCTCGGCACGAACGGCATCGGACATGCTGCCTCCTTCCAGCGGCTCACGGCGGCAAGCCACGGCCTGCACGTATTGAAAAAATCATCATCGAATCTATCAGTATGGCATCGGACAAAACGTTTTGCCCCACCAGTTGGCGAATTACCGCGCCGCCGTCACATATCAAACGCCAAAATGTGCGAGACTGTCTTGTGCAATTGTGTCGGCCGAGGGAGCGCCGGCACTCGATTCGCATGGAGTAACCCACAACGATGCTGCTTACGCAAACGACAACGCCCGAGGACGTCAAGGCTCTTAATCGTGCCGAGCTCCCGCAGCTCTGCGACGAGATTCGCCACGCCATCCTCGAAAGCTCCGCCGCCGTCGGCGGGCACGTTGCCCCCAACCTGGGCGTCGTTGAGCTTACGGTCGCGCTCCATCGCGTGTTTAACTCCCCTATCGACAAGATTCTCTTTGACGTTTCGCACCAGACCTACGCCCACAAGGCGCTGACTGGGCGCGCGTACACTTATATCGATCCGAAGCGCTTTGGCGAGGCCTCTGGCTTTGCCAATCCCGACGAGTCCGAGCACGACCTGTTCGCCATGGGCCATACCTCCACGTCGGTGAGCCTGGGCTGCGGCCTGGCGCACGCTCGTGACCTGGCGGGCGATGCGTATAACGTCATCACCATCATTGGCGACGGCTCGCTTTCGGGCGGCCTGGCGTTTGAGGGCTTCAACAATGCCGCCGAACTCGACAGCAACCTGATCATCATCGTCAACGATAACGACCAGTCCATCGCCGAGAACCACGGTGGCCTCTATCGCAATCTGGCCGAGCTGCGCGCCAGCAACGGCACCTGTGAGCGCAACGTTTTCCGCGCGATGGGACTCGACTACCGTTATTTGGACGCCGGCAACGACGTGTTGGCCCTAGTCGACGCGCTGCAGGAACTGCGCAATATCGATCATCCCATCGTGCTGCACGTCTCCACCGCCAAGGGCAAGGGCTTTGAGCCAGCCCAAAACGACCCCGAGCGCTGGCACCACGTGGGTCCGTTTGACATGGCGACCGGGCGCAAGCTCTGCCCGGGCCATCCGAGCGAGCCTGCGCCGCGCACCTACGCCGACATTACGGGCGAGGCGCTCAGCGCCGCCATCGAGCGCGATCCGCAGGTCGTGGGCATCACGGCCGCCACACCCTACATCATGGGCTTTACACCCGAGCTTCGCGCCGCCGCCGGCAAACAGTTCGTCGATGTGGGCATTGCCGAGGAGCACGCCGTGACCTTTGCCACCGCGCTTGCGCGCTCGGGCGCCAAGCCAGTCTTTGGTGTGTACGGCACGTTTTTGCAGCGCGCCTACGACGAGCTGTGGCACGACCTGTGCCTCAACGACGCCCCCGCAACCATTTTGGTGTTTGGTGCGTCAATCTTTGGCACCACGTCCGAGACGCACCTTTCGTTCTTTGATATTTCCATGCTGGGCGGTCTTCCCAACATGCACTACTTGGCGCCGGCCTGCATGGAGGAATATCTGTCCATGCTGAGCTGGTCGCTCGACCACCGCGAGCATCCCGTGGCAATCCGCGTACCGGGCATCGGCCTGGTAAGCCGCCCCGACCTTGCGCCCGCCGAAGACACCGACTACAGCGCCGTTCGCTACAACGTGGTGCGTCAGGGCCGCGACGTTGCCGTGCTCGCGCTTGGCGATTTCTTTGAGCTGGGTGAGCGCGTGGCAAACCGCTTGGCCGCCGAGTACGGTATCGAGGCCACGCTCGTCAACCCGCGCTTTGCAACCGAGCTCGACCGCGAGTTCCTCGACAGCCTTGCCGCCGAGCATCGCGTTGTCGTCACCCTCGAGGACGGCGTCTTGGACGGCGGCTGGGGTGAGCGCGTGGCATGTTATCTGGCATGCACGCCGTTGCGCACGCGCACCTTCGGCATCGCCAAGGGCTTCCCCGACCGCTACGACCCCAA
>UQZM01000102.1 GCA_900545615.1 uncultured Collinsella sp. | reverse complement strand
GCGAGCACATCCACATCGAAGCCCCCTGCCCCTGGGAGCCCTAAAGTCTGTCGAAAATGGACAGGTTTATTTTAGCAGGTTTTATCTGGACAAACGTCAAAACCACCACATAGGTTCCTACCCCTTCGCGTTGGTTTTGGCGTTTGCCCGTCCCCTGCTGTTAGACCGTGATGACGTTGTCCATCGACTGGTACTTGGCGGGCACCTCGCCCGCGGTGATAACCGTTGCGTCGCGGAAGTCCGCGAATTTTACGGGAGCCACCATGCCAAACTTACTGGCGTCCGAGATTACGAAGCGTTTGGCTGTATGGCGCATCGAGATACGCTTGACCTGCGCTTCCTCGATATCGGGCGTCGTAAAGCCCTGCTCGGCGGCAATGCCGTTAGAACCCCAAAAACCGCAGTTAAAGTTGTAGCGGTCTAGGGTTGCCAGAGCATCGGGGCCAACGAGCGCCTCGGTCTCGGGTTTAAGCTCGCCGCCCAGCACCACGGTACGCATGCCGCGCAAAGCAAGGTGCTGAGCATGGAGCACGGAATCGGTCACATAGGTGACGCCGTCGAGACGCGGAAGATGCTCGATGAGCTTGAGGGTCGTTGAGCCCGAATCGATATACACAAAGCTATCGGGCTCCACCAGGGCCGCGGCACGAGCACAGATGCGCTCCTTGTCATCGTTATGGAGATCACTGCGTTCGCTGGTCGTCAAGTCGCGCGTCACGTGCGCGCGCTCCAGACTCGTCGCACCTCCGTGCACCTTGGCGATACGGTGCGCGCGGTCGAGCGTTTGCAAGTCACGGCGAATGGTGGACGGTGTCACGCCCAGGGCCTCGGCAAGTTCCGGCACGGTAACCGAGCCGGCCTGCTGCACCATCGACACGATCGCATTGAGCCTATCTTCCGCAAGCATCGCCTACTCCTCCTCGGGGTACACGACTCCCCAATCGGCGCGGAGCTTGGTCATAAGCTCCATAACATCAGAAGCATAATCCAGCAGCTCGCGCTTGGAGTCGTCGCCGGCAACGGCCTTCTCAAGATCGGCCATCTCATAGCAAAGGGCGTAAGCTTCGGTGCCGGCGTGGACCTCCTCGCGGTGGCCGTCCACAGTCCACACGATGGTCGCGTGATCGGCGCGCGGATACTCGTTGACCTCGATATAGCACTTGTCGAAGCTGATGACCGAGCGCTTGGGCTGCTTGGAGTGGAGCGTAAGGCTCACAACACCCAGCTGCTGCTCGGCGTTACGGCAGACAATGCCGCCCGCAACGTCGACACCGGTCTCACAGGTGTTGCCCAGCGAGACAACCTCAGCGGGCTGGCTCGCCATAAAGAGGCGCATAACGGAGAGCGCATACACGCCAATGTCGAGCATGGCGCCACCGGCAAGGCTACGGTTGTAGAAGCGGTTGGTCAGGTCGCCGTACTCCTTATAGCTGCCAAAGTTGAGCTGAGCGAGATTCATGCGGCCGAACTCGCCGACATCCATGCGACGACGCAGCTCCTGATACAAGGGCATGTGAAGCACCGTGGTGGCGTCCATAAGGACCACGTTGTGCTCGTCGGCAATGGCGCGGGCCTCGTCAAGCTCGGCGGAATTGAGGGTAATGGCCTTCTCGCAGAGCACGTGCTTGCCAGCTGCCAGAGCGGCTCGCAGATAGGTGATATGCGTGTTGTGCGGCGTGGTGATATAGACTGCGTCAATGTCCTGATCGGCGTAGAGATCCTCGACCGTGCCATAGACCTTCTCAACGCCATACTGCTCTGCAAAAGCCTGAGCCTTGGACAGCGTGCGGTTGGCAACGCCCGCGAGCTTTCGGCCGGCAAGGGCGAGAGACTGAGCCATCTGGTTGGCGATAACGCCACACCCAATTACAGCCCAACGAAGCTCGGGAGCCGTAAAGATGTCGTTTGGGAACGGCTGATTCTGGACCGAGGCAAACGCCACCTTTGCGGCTGCCTCGGCGTCGAGCGGAGCCTGTTTGGAATCTGCCATGATGTGCCTCCTAAGTCATCGGAAGTCCTTCATTTCTAACAAACCTATAGTCGCACAATTGCGCGCGTATCTGCTCGTGTTTGCGTATTTATTTGCTTATCGGTCATTATTTAGCCATAGTTGGCAGATGTTTGCGCGGCTATGCGCATTGTCGCGCAAGGCTATGCGCGTAAATGCGCATGCGACGATCCTTGTGAAACATAAAGGGGCGGAACACCAAAGCCCTAAAAGACAGACCCAGCTGTATTACTTCACCCCTCTGGGGGCATCAGACATCAAAGGATCGTCCCAAACTGCCGGCACATAGAGACTGTCCCCCCAACGACTGGTCATTTAAGTCTGTCCCCAATGAATGGTCGTCCCCAGCTGCCGACAGAAAATGAACGCCCCCAGGTGCCGGCATTTCAACGGCCACTCATTTAAGTCTGTCCCCAATGAGTAGGGATAGAAAAAGGCCCGGGTGCCGTGGGGCATCCGGGCCTTTGCTAGCAACTTGATGTTGCGGGCAGCTTAGAACTTGTGGC
>UQZM01000101.1 GCA_900545615.1 uncultured Collinsella sp. | reverse complement strand
GCCTCGGTAACATCGAAGTCGGCGATGACGCCGTCCTTCAGGGGACGAACGGCCACGATGTTGCCGGGCGTACGGCCGAGCATGCGCTTTGCCTCGATACCGACCGCCAGGATGCGCTCGTCGTTCTTGTCGATGGCGACAACAGAGGGCTCGCGAATGACAATGCCCTTGCCGCGCACGGAGACAAGCGTATTTGCGGTGCCGAGGTCGATGGCAAGATCGCCCGCATAGCTACCGAAGAACATATCCATCAAAGAAAACAACGCAACTCCTGATGTGTTGGATGATTGCTGGAAAACTACTAGCTCATGATACTAGCGCAAGCCCGGCACCTCACTTGCGGTGAAGCGCCGGGCAAAGCTAAATCCCATAAGGTCACTACTGGTTGTCAGCAGCCGAGAAATCCATATCGAGCGAGGAAACGGCCCAGCCGATATGATTGTCGGAGCGCACGAATTTGACGGTGTACTCCTGCTCGCCGCCCTTGGACAGCGATGCCTTCACCTTAGCGGTCGTCTCGGTCATGGACTGATCCATGCCCTCGACGGACACGGTGGCGCCCTGCGGAATCGAGGAGATGATCATCGACTTGGCGTCCTCGGACAGGCTCGAGGCCAGGCAAGACTCGGCCTTTGCGGTGTCACCGTCGCCGGCAGCCTGGAACAGATCGGTGATAACCGACTCCTGCGAGGGGAAGCCAAAGCCGCGCGTGTAGGCAAAGCCCAGACCGCCCGCAGCAATCAAAATGAGCAGAAGCAGCACGATGAAGACTTTGAGACCCGTGTGGCGATGGCGACGACGGACCTTGGCCTGCTTACGATCCTGACGGTCCTGCTGGACCATCTCGGACTCTGACAGTGTAAAGAAGCCGGTGTCCGAGGGATCGGGCATAAACTGACCGGTCGCGCCCGTAGGATCGAGCGGATCGACGGCAGGAGCGTCCATCGCAGGCGCCGGAGCCGTGGCCATAGCCGTCTGGGCAGACAGCGCGGCAAGCGAATCGTGCACGCGGGCAAGCTCATCGGCCTGCTCGGAGGTAAGCTGGTAGATGCCATCGGCAGTAGCGGCGTTAAAGGCGTCGAGTGCGTCGGAGGGACGGCCGGCGGCAGAAAGCGCCTGACCCATGCCGGCGTTGAGCGCGCGCGTGTCGTCACGGGGACCGGCAAAGTCGATAGCCGTACGGTAGGTCTCCACGGCATCCGCCGGACGGCCGAGCTTGATGAAGCAACGACCGAGCTCGCCGAGTGCGGCGGCAGGAGCCGGATTGGCGCCGTCGATGGCAGCCTGACGGAAGGCAGTACCTGCGTTGGCATAATCGCCCGACTGGAACAGCGCATTGCCCAGGCCCAGATAGGCCTTGAACGGCGTGGCATAGGAAGCATCCTGCGTAGCAGCAGAGAACGCCTGGGCGGCCGTCGTGTAGTCGCCCACGGCGGCGAGCGCCTTGCCGCGGTTGGTGAGCAGCGCGCCGCGCTTGCCGTAGGTGCCGTCGTTGAGGGCGGCAGCATAAGCCTCGGCGGCCTCGGCATACATGCCCAGGTGCATCAAGGCGTTGCCACGAAGGTGATCGGCCTCGCCCATAATCTCATCGGGAGTCTTTGCCGCCCCAAGCATCTGGGCTGCAGCGGAAAAATCACCCGCGCGGTAAGCGGCGCGGCCCTGTTGGATCAGCTGGCTATTCAAGGAAGTCCCCTTTACTCGTGAACGATCTCGACATGGACGATCTCGTCGCCGGCACGCAGCTGCGAAATCACATCGAGACCCTCGACCGTGGTACCAAAGACGGTGTAACCGGAATCGAGGTTATGCTGGGCGCCCAGGCAGAAGTAGAACTGCGAACCCGCGGAATCGGGGTCCATGGAGCGTGCCATGGCAAGGGCGCCATCGACATGGCTGTTGCGCGGATTGGTGGCAAACTCGCCCTTGATGCAGTAGCCGGGGCCACCGGTACCGGGCATGCCGTCGGGGCCCTCAAGGCCGGCAGCGACATCGGCGCCGGACATATCACGGGTATTGGGGTCGCCGCCCTGGATGACAAAACCGGGCACATAGCGATGGAACTTAAGGCCATCATAGAAACCCATCGTAGAAAGCTCGCAGAAGTTCGCGACATGAATGGGAGCGCCCTCGCCGTCAAACTTGACCTTGATGGTACCCTTCGACGTCTCGATTACGGCGCACTCGTCGCCGGCAAGCTGATACTCGGGCGTGTAGAGCTCTTTCTTAAAACCAAACATGTGGTTCCTTCCTCGTGCGTTTAAAGCATATTTGTACGAATTGTAGCAATAAGCACAGGCTTACATCAATTGCGCACGTAGGTTATGCCGACTATGGCGAACTAATTTTAGGAACGCTGCTGCGGCTTCCAGGAACCCACATTGGCGTCGTACTGGTTCAGCGCGCTGTTGCCGCCCTGCGCGATGGGAGCCAGGATCTCGCTTTGGTGGGAACTCATCGACTCGCCATCGGGAATGGCCAGCGAGATGTCCCAACTCTGGCAGATCACGTCGACACGCTCGTACATCCACTCGGCAAGCTGCTTTAAGTGGGCGATGTCGTCCGCATAGACCGTATCGTCCTGGTACTTAAGGTTGTTGAGCTCATCTTGCGTCTTTTTAATCTGGTCGCGCAGGGCGTAGGCACTTTGCGACAGCTCCTGACGGGTGGACAGCGGCGTTCGGAGATA
>UQZM01000100.1 GCA_900545615.1 uncultured Collinsella sp. | reverse complement strand
TGCGCACGCGCACCTTCGGCATCGCCAAGGGCTTCCCCGACCGCTACGACCCCAACGAACTGCTCGCGCAGAACGGCATGACGGTCGAGAACATGGCCGCCGAAGCCGCAAGACTACTCAACGAGTAAGAAAACCTCCGCAAGGAAAGCACCCCCCTGCGGAGGTTTTTGTTTTCGCGACGCGATTATCTCAATCTGTAACATCTAGAGCCCGAATTCCCGTCTAACTGTTACAGATTGAGACATTCGAATTCCCCTGAAGAGAAAATCTCGATCTGTAACAGGTAGAACCCATTTCCTCGTCTAACTGTTACAGATTGAGACAAAGCAGCGAGACAGGCCACCACATCTGCAAGAACCACCACAAAGGCGCCCGTCCCCTTTGTGGTGGTTTTAAGTCATGGTCGGCGCGAAAAACGAATAACCGTTCATACGCGATCTCCTTACTTATATATGCGTCACGTTGCCGCCATTATAGCGACCGCCGCGAGCGACCACGCCGTCCGCAAAACGCTATCTCAGCTGTAATAATCGACGTTTGCCCAGATAAAACCTGCCAAAATAAACCTGTCCCTTTTTGGTAGGTAGAATTACCCATAAGGTAAGTATGTTTCTGAGTTATTTCGTGTTGACCCATTTGAGCGCGATAGGGTATAACTCTACTCAACCGCTAGGGATTTTATTGAGAAAGGTGTTCTACCATGAGCAAGAACCTCTCCCAGCAGGTCGTTCTCGACCGCCGCGGCTTCGTTGCCGCCACCTTCGCAACCGTCGCCGGCCTTGGTCTTGCCGGCTGCTCCGACACCAGCGCCGAGGCCGACAAGGGTTCCGCCGCCGGCTCCTCCAAGGGCTCCGAGGATACCGAGGTTTCCGCTACGCTCGATGCCAAGGCATTCGACAAGCTCGTCGACAACGGCCCCAAAGCCGACGACGATGTCATCGCCGCCAGCACCTGGGCCACGGCCGTCAAGGACGCCGGCGTCTTTAAGATCGGTGGCGTTCAGACCTCCACGCTCTTCTCCCTCCTCAACGAGAAAGACGGTCAGACCCGCGGCTTCGATGCCGGTATCGCACAGCTCCTGTCCAACTACATTCTGGGCGAGAACAAGGTCGAGATCACCCAGGTGACCTCGGACACGCGCGAGTCCGTCCTGCAGAACGGCCAGGTCGACGCCGTCTTTGCCACCTACACCATCACTGACGAGCGCAAGAAGCTCGTCTCCTTTGCCGGTCCCTACTACTACACCCAGCAGGCTATCCTGGTGCTCGCCGATAACGACGACATCAAGAGCGTCGACGACCTGGCCGACAAGAACGTCGCCGTCCAGTCCGGCTCCAACGGCCCCGCCATCCTGGAGGAGCTCGCTCCCAAGGCCAGCCAGCAGGAGTTCAAGACCGACGAGGAGGCCCGCCAGGCACTCCAGCAGGGCCGCGTTGACGCCTACGTCATCGATAACAACATGCAGCAGAGCGCCCTGGTCCGCGAGCCCGGCAAGTACAAGATCGCCGGCAAGCCCTTCGGCAGCAAGGAGCCCTACGGCATCGGTCTGCCGCTCGATTCCGACGGCGTCGCCTTTGTCAACGACTTCCTTAAGAAGATCGAGGACGACGGCACCTGGACCAAGCTGTGGCAGATCTGCATCGGCGACCGCACGGGCGACACCAATGTTCCCGAGCTGCCCGAGATCGGCGCCTAGGCAGCGAGCCTGGTAACGGCCGCAACGAAACCATACGGAAACGCATGATGCGCTTTATTGCGGTAAACTGTTTCCTCACTGAGTTGTCGGGGCTTCCGTACACACGGGAGCCCCTTTCCTTATCGGCGGGAGGTCCGCATGAGTCTCTCCGAACTCTGGTCGCTCTATGGCCAGAACTATATCGACGCGCTGCCAGCAACTTGGGGCATGACGCTTGAGTCGTTTGCCATCGCCATGGTGCTGGCCGTCGCCGTCACCGTAATGCGCGTGTCGCCGCTCAAGCCGCTGCGCATCTTTGGCGACCTGTATGTCCAGGTCTTCCGTAACATCCCCGGCATCGCGCTGCTCATCATCGTCGTCTACGCACTGCCACCGCTCAAGGTCGTCCTGCCCTACCGCACCTGCGTTATCGTCGCCACGGTCCTTTTGGGCTCGGCCTTTGGCTCCGAGAACTTTATGAGTGGCATCAACACCGTCGGCGTCGGCCAGGTGGAAGCCGCCCGCTCGCTCGGTATGAGCTTCAGCCGTATCCTCGCCAAGATCGTGATTCCGCAGGCGCTGCGCTCGAGCGTACTGCCCATGACCAACCTCTTTATCGCCGTCATGCTTACCACCGCGCTCGGCAGTCAGGTGCCGCTTAAACCGCAGGAGCTCACTGGCGTGGTGAGCTACATCAACACGCGCTCGCTCGGCGGCGTCGCCGCGTTCTTTATCTCGGCGCTCGGCTACCTGGGCACGGCCTTTGTGGTGAGCCACATTGGCAACTACATCGATAAGAAGGTGAGGATCCTCCGATGAGCAAGCACTCCACCTCCGCGCTCACCATGCGCGATGCGCTCTACGAGGCTCCCGGCCCCAAGATGCGCGCCAAGATTCGCATCGGCACCGCCATCTCGCTTGTTGCCGTCGCCGCGCTCGCCGTCCTGGTACTGCAGCGCTTTTATGTGACCGGCCAGCTTTCGGTCCACTATTGGTATTTCTTTACGCACCTCACCACCTGGAAGTTCTTGCTTGCCGGCTTTGAGGGCACTGTTAAGGTCGCACTCACCGCCGGCGCCATCGCGCTGGTGCTGGGCTTAGCCCTTATGCTCGGCCGTACCAGCGGCATCAAGCCGTTACAGCTGGTCTGCCGTGTGCTCACCGATTTCTTCCGCGGCGTGCCGAGCCTGCTGTT
>UQZM01000099.1 GCA_900545615.1 uncultured Collinsella sp. | reverse complement strand
GCTAACCGAAAGGCTTACACGTGAACGAAGAACCTCAAGTCCTCTACTGCGACGCTTGGCTCATGGCCATCGACAAGCCCGCCGGCATGATCGTCCACGGCGACGGCACCGGCGAGCGCACACTTACCGACTACGCTAGCGACCTGTTGCTGGCCATGGGCGACGGCTTTGCCGCGACCGACATGCAGCCGCTCAACCGCCTGGACCGTGACACCACCGGCGTGGTGTTGTTTTCGCTCGACAAGCAGACGCAGCCCGCCTTTGACCAGATGGTCATCGACCACGCTTTCGAAAAGCACTACCTGGCGCTCGCCGAGGGCAAGATCGACTGGAACGAAAAGCTCATCGACAAGCCCATCGCCCGCGACCGTCACGACAGCCGCAAGATGCGCGTCGGCGCCAGCGGCAAGCCGTCTCAAACGCGCGTGAAGGTGCTCAAGCGTCTTAAGAGCCGTCGTGGCCTGCCCACGCGTTCGTATATCGATGTCGAGCTGCTCACCGGCCGCAAGCACCAAATCCGTGTACATCTGGCGAGCGAGCGTCATCCCCTGGTAGGCGACGAGCTCTACGGCACGCCGCGTCCCTGCGGCCTGATGCTCCATGCCCACAGCGTGTCCTTCACGCATCCCGTAACCGGTGAGCACATCCACATCGAAGCCCCCTGCCCCTGGGAGCCCTAAAACCTGCCGAAAAGGGACAGGTTTATTTTGGCAGGTTTTATCTGGACAAACGTCAAAACCACCACAAAGGTTCCTGCCCCTTCGCGGTGGTTTTGGCCTTAGCCCGTCCCCTGCTGCTAGACCGTGATGACGTTGTCCATTGCCCGGTACTTGGCGGGGACCTCGCCCGCGGTAATAATCGTTGCGTCGCGGAAGTCCGCGAACTTGACGGGCGCCACCATGCCGAATTTGCTGGCGTCTGAGATTACGAAGCGTTTGGCGGTATGGCGCATCGAGATACGCTTGACTTGCGCTTCCTCGATATCCGGTGTGGTGAGACCTTGCTCGACGGCGATGCCATTGGAACCCCAAAAGCCGCAGTTGAAGTTATAGCGGTCCAGGGTTGCCAAGGCGTCGGGACCGACGAGCGCCTCGGTCTCGGGCTTGAGCTCGCCGCCCAGCACCACGGTGCGCATGCCGCGCAGAGCGAGATGCTGAGCATGGAGCACGGAGTCGGTCACATAGGTGACGCCCTCAAGGCGCGGAAGATGCTCGATGAGCCTAAGCGTCGTCGAACCTGAATCGATGTACACAAAGCTCTCGGGCTCCACCAGGGCCGCGGCACGGGCGCAGATGCGCTCCTTGTCATCGTTATGGAGATCACTGCGCTCGCTGATCGTCAGGTCGCGCGTCACGTGCGCGCGCTCCAGACTCGTCGCACCTCCGTGCACCTTGGCGATACGGTGTGCTCGGTCGAGCGTCTGCAGGTCGCGCCGAATAGTAGACGCCGTCACGCCCAGGGCCTCAGCAAGCTCCGGCACGGTAACCGAGCCGGTCTGCTGCACCATCGACACGATCTCGTTGAGCCTATCTTCCGCAAGCATCGCTTACTCCTCCTCGGGGTACACGACTCCCCAATCGGCGCGGAGCTTGGTCATCAGCTCCATAACATCGGAAGCATAGCCCAGAAGCTCGCGCTTAGAATCATCGCCGGCAACGGCCTTCTCCAGGTCGGCCATCTCGTAGCACAGTGCGTAGGCCTCGGTGCCAGTGTGGACCTCCTCGCGGTGACCGTCTGCAGTCCACACGATGGTCGCATGGTCGGCACGCGGATACTCGTTGACCTCGATATAACACTTGTCGAAGCTGATAACCGAGCGCTTGGGCTGCTTGGAGTGGAGCGTGAGGCTCACCACGCCCAGCTGCTGTTCGGCATTACGGCAGACGATGCCGCCTGCAACGTCCACGCCGGTCTTGCAGGTGTTACCCAGAGACACGACCTCGACGGGCTGGCTCGCCATAAACAGGCGCATGACGGACAGGGCGTATACGCCAATATCGAGCATGGCACCGCCGGCGAGGTTGCGATTGTAGAAACGGTTGGTCAGGTCGCCGTACTCCTTGTAGCTACCAAAGTTGAGCTGAGCGAGGTTCATGCGGCCAAACTCGCCGGCATCCATGCGGCGGCGCAGCTCTTGATACAAGGGCATGTGGAGCACCGTGGTAGCGTCCATAAGAACCACGTTGTGTTCGGCGGCAATGGCGCGGGCCTCTTCGAGCTCGGCGGAGTTGAGCGTGATGGCCTTCTCGCAGAGAACGTGCTTGCCGGCCGCCAGGGCGGCGCGCAGATAGGTGATATGGGTGTTGTGCGGGGTGGTGATGTAGACGGCGTCGATGTCAGGATCGGCGTAGAGATCCTCAACCGTGTCATAGACCTTCTCAACGCCATACTGTTCTGCAAAAGCCTGAGCCTTGGACAACGTGCGGTTGGCAACGCCCGCGAGCTTTCGGCCGGCAAGGGCAAGGGACTGAGCCATCTGGTTGGCAATAACGCCGCAACCGATCACAGCCCAACGGAGCTCGGGAGCCGTAAAGATGTCGTTAGGGAACGGCTTGTCCTGGACCGAAGCAAATGCTGCTTTGGCGGCTGCCGCGGCGTCGAGTGGAGCCTGCTTGGAATCTGCCATTATGTGTCTCCTGTGTCATAGAACGTCTTGCATTTCTGACAGCTCTATATTCGCACAAACTCGCGCGTCTGTGCGCGTTTTTGCGTATCACACCGCTAAACGGTCATTATTGCCCCGTAAACGGCGCATATATACGCATAGGTGCGTAATTAAACGCAATCTAACGCGCATAAACGCGCACACAAGCAATTTATACAGCACGACCCGCTCATTTATGCTTACCCAGTTAGGGTACTCATTTAAGTCTGTCCCAAATGAGTGGGGATAGAAAAAGGCCCGGGTGCCGTGGCATCCGGGCCTTTGCTAGCAACTTGATGTTGCGGGCAGCTTAGAACTTGTGGC
>UQZM01000098.1 GCA_900545615.1 uncultured Collinsella sp. | reverse complement strand
GGCAAGGCATGACCAGAAGGTCTATGCCTTGCCTTTTTCATGCCAACTTGTTCGCCCTGGACGTCGCTCGCTGTCCGTCCTCTACCTGCGGCGTTGCCTTGCTCCGGATACGGTAGTCGTTGGTAGTCATTGGGGACACTCTTGCACTAAATCTGCAGGCCCTCGCCGGACTCGTCCTGTACTTTACCGAGATAAAGTGAACGTGCAGATTCGTAACCCACTCGCAACCGTTCTATGGCACGATATTGAACGAATGTATGCTATGCGCCCAAATCTTTTGGGCAGAGTGGGAGACAGTATGGTCAAGCTGTACGAGGACGGCATCTACCTGCGCGGCGGCAGCGAGGTTGTGCCTGCGGCCGAGGCTGCCGAGCGCGGTATTACGCAGGCGCCCGAGGATGCCAAGCGCGGCACCATCGCGTATTCGATCCTCCAGGCACACAATACGTCCGGAGATCCCGAGGCGCTCAAGATTCGCTTCGATGCCATGGCGAGCCACGACATCACCTTCGTCGGCATCATCCAGACGGCGCGCGCCTCGGGCATGGAGCAATTCCCGCTGCCCTACGTGCTCACCAACTGCCATAACTCGCTGTGCGCCGTGGGTGGCACCATCAACGAGGACGACCACGTCTTTGGCCTTTCCGCGGCCAAGAAGTACGGCGGCATCTTCGTTCCGCCGCACATCGCCGTCATCCACTCCTTTATGCGTGAGAACTTCGCCGGTTGCGGCAAGATGATCCTGGGTTCCGACTCGCACACCCGCTACGGCGCTCTGGGCACCATGGCCGTGGGCGAGGGCGGCGGCGAGCTGGCAAAGCAGCTGCTGCGCGACACCTACGACGTCGCCTATCCCGGCGTTGTCGCCATCTACCTCACGGGCGCCCCGCGTCCCGGCGTCGGCCCGCACGACGTGGCGCTCGCCATCATCCGTGCCGTTTTTGCCAAGGGCTACGTCAAGAACAAGGTCATGGAGTTCGTGGGCCCGGGCATCGCGAGCATGACGACCGACTACCGCAACGGCGTCGATGTCATGACCACCGAGACCACCTGCCTGTCGAGCATCTGGGCCACCGACGAGGACACGCACGCGTTTTTGACCATGCACGGCCGCGGCGACGACTACCGCGAGCTCAAGCCCGCCGATGTCGCCTACTACGACGGCTGCGTCGAGGTCAATCTGTCGAGCATCAAGCCCATGATCGCGCTGCCGTTCCATCCTTCCAACGGCTTTGAGATCGACGAACTCAACGAGAATCTCGAGGACATCCTGCATGAGGTGGAGCTCGAGGCCGCCAAGATCGGCGAGGGCAAGACGCACTTTAGCCTGCTCGACAAGATCGTCGACGGAAAGCTGCACGTGCAGCAGGGCGTTATCGCCGGCTGCTCGGGCGGCAACTACGACTCCGTGGTCCAGGCTGCCCGCGTGCTCAAGGGCGCCAACACCGGCTGCGGCGAGTTTTCGCTGTCGGTCTATCCCACAAGCCAGCCCGTGGCGCTCGAACTTACGCGCCGTGGCTACATCTACGACCTTATGGAGGCCGGTGCGATCGTGCGCACGGCGTTCTGCGGCCCGTGCTTCGGCGCCGGCGACACGCCCGCCAACAACGGCCTTTCGATCCGCCACACCACGCGCAACTTCCCCAACCGCGAGGGTTCCAAGCCGGGTAATGGCCAGCTGAGCGCCGTGGCCCTGATGGACGCCCGCTCCATTGCGGCGACGGCTGCCAACGGCGGCGTCCTGACGCCGGCGACCGACCTGCCCGAGGAGACTTGGGACGAGGCCTGCGAGTACACCTTTGACGACGCGCCGTACAAAAAGCGCGTGTACTGGGGCTTTGGCAAGGCGGAGCCTGCCGACGAGCTGGTCGAGGGTCCCAACATCAAGCCGTGGCCCGCGATGGAGCCTCTCGGCGACGATATCCTGCTCAAGGTGTGCTCCAAGATCATGGACCCGGTCACCACGACTGACGAGCTCATTCCTTCGGGCGAGACGAGCTCCTTCCGCTCCAACCCGCTGGGTCTGGCCGAGTTTACGCTCAGCCGTCGCGACCCGGCCTACGTGGGCCGCTCCAAGGAGGTCGACGCGGTGGAAAAGCGCCGCGTTGCCGGCGAGGCGGCAGGCGACCTGACGGCACTCGATGCCGAGCTTGCCGGCGTGTTTGAGGCACTGACCGGCGCGGGCGTTGCGGCCGATTCCAAGGCGACCGAGTACGGCTCTATGCTCTATGCCAAGAAGCCCGGTGACGGTTCTGCCCGCGAGCAGGCTGCGAGCTGCCAGCGCGTAATTGGCGGCCTGGCCAACATCGTCCACGAGTACGCCACCAAGCGTTATCGCTCCAACGTGATGAACTGGGGCATGGTGCCCTTCCAGATGGAGGCGGAGCCCAACTTTGAGGTGGGCGACTACGTCTTTGTGCCGGGTATCCGTGCCGCGCTCGATGGCGACCTGCAGAACATCGCCGCGTACGTAGTGCGCGCCGACGGTGCGGTCGAGCAGATTGATCTCTATATTGCCGATATGACGGCAGAGGAGCGTGCCATCGTCAAGGCCGGCTGCCTGATCAACTACAACAAGTTCAAGGCCGCTGCCGAGTAACGCACATACTTGTCCGCCCGGGGCTTACCCTTTCCCGTCCGCTCACGCGCTTCGCGAGGGTCGCGTTCGGCAAAGGGTAAGCCCCGGGCTACATTTCTGCGTTCTCGTTGAGCCTTGAGGGACGCAAAAAATAGACTTGCTTGATGCCGCCTCTGTTATCGGGGCGGCTTCTTTTGTCGAAAACCACCATGAAGGGGTAGGCGCCTTTGCGGTGGTTCCGTTTGTCTCGACCTGTAACATCTGGGCCCCTATTTGACGAGCGGCTGTTACAGATTGAGACAAACAATCGCCGCCGATCATTTCATCTCGATCTGTAACATCTAGGATTGAAAAGGGCCGCTAGATGTTACAGATCGAGACAGTGGAACATCGGAACCGAAACC
>UQZM01000097.1 GCA_900545615.1 uncultured Collinsella sp. | reverse complement strand
GGAGTCGCCTGTATTGCTTGCTGAGCTCGGCTGCCGCCGTGGCGCTCTACAACTTTTTGTTTGTCGACCCGCGCTACTCGCTGTCGCTTATCGACCGCGGCTATCCCGGCATGTTCTTCATCATGTTCGTGGTTTCGCTTGTGTCGAGCTCGATTGCGTTGGCCCTGCGCCGCGCCTTGGCACAGGCTGCCGCCAGCGACCGCCGCACGCATATGGTGCTCGAGACCAACCGCATGCTGCAGCGGTGCGCCGATCAGCATCAGATCGTTCACGCCATGGCCACGCAGCTGGCGCGTCTTTCGGGCTGTCCGGTTGTGTGGTACAGCGCCGACGCCGAGGGCGATGACCTGCTGCCGCGTGCGACGTACACGGCCGTGGGCGATGCCGCCCCGGTGCACGAGCTGGCGCCGCAGATGCCGCCGAGGCTCTCGGCGTCCGCCTACGTGGGAACGCCGCTCGACGCCACGTTTGGCGGTTCGGCGTTTTATGGCATCTACCTGACGGTTCGCACGGGCGACGGCTTCGTGCGCTCGGGCGACCCCGCCTCGGTGGTGGGCGTGCTGGCTATCGTTGCCGAGCCCGACGTGCTGACGCACGAGGAACGGACACTTGCCGATGCCATCGTGAGCGAAGGCGAGCTGGCACTCGATCGCGCTCGTGCCATGGAGGCCCGTGAGGAGGCGGCGGTGCTCGCCAAAAACGAGCAGCTGCGCGCCAACCTGCTGCGCTCCATCTCGCACGACCTGCGCACGCCGCTCACCAGTATTTCGGGTAATGCCGACGTGCTGCTCGACCAGGGCTCGACCGGCACCGCCGTGCTCGACGCCCAGACGCGCCGCGGCCTGCTCCTGTCCATTCGCTCGGATGCGCAATGGCTCAACGCCACTGTCGAGAATCTGCTCGCTATCACCAAGCTCGAGGGTGGCGGCATGCGCCTGTCGACCACGCTCGAGCTCATGGACGATATCGTCGAGGAGGCACTGCGCCACGTGAACCCTGCCGTGCGCGAGCACGACCTTAAGGTGGTGCCGTGCGACGAGCCGGCGCTCGTCAATGTCGATGCGCGTCTGATGGTGCAGCTGGTGGTCAATCTGGTGAACAACGCCATCACCTATACGCCCGCAGGCTCGCATATCGTGATTTCGATTGGCGTCGACGATGGACGCGTGGCGTGCTCGGTGGCCGATGACGGCCCGGGCATTGCGCCCGAGGACCGCGAGCGGATCTTTGAGTCGTTCTACACCGCCAACCATGGTCTTGCCGATAGCCACCGCAGCGTGGGCCTAGGTCTTTCGCTCTGCCGCTCCATTGCGTTGGCGCATGGCGGTAGCATAGAGGTTGCCGCGGCGGACCCGCACGGCTCGGTCTTTACGATTGAGCTTCCCGTCGCCGACGTTTCGTTTGATAAGGAGTAGCGCTGTGCCGAACTCTGCCGTAAAACCGCTCATCTTGGTCGTTGAGGACGATCCCGCCGTTCGCAACCTTATCGTTGCCGCGCTCGAGGCGCACGGCTTGCGCCATATGGCCGTGGAGACCGCCCATGCCGCCATCGCCGCCGCCTCATCGCAGGCACCGAGTATTGTGCTGCTCGATCTGGGCCTGCCCGATATGGACGGCGTCAAGGTGGTGGAATCGGTGCGCGCATGGTCGGGTATGCCGATTATTGTGGTCTCGGCGCGCAGCGAGGATGCGGACAAGATCCGCGCGCTCGATGCCGGCGCCGACGACTACCTGACCAAGCCGTTTTCGGTCGAGGAGTTGCTCGCGCGCATTCGCACAACGCTTAGGCGCCTTTCGTATGCTCAGACGGGCGGTGTTTCCTCCGAGGGCTCGTTCGATGCCGGTGAGCTGCATATCGATTTTGATGCCGGTATCGCCACGATGGATGGCGAGGAGCTGCATCTGACGCCGATCGAGTACAAGCTCCTGTGCCTGCTGGCGCATAACGCCGACAAGGTGCTGACGCATCAGTTTATCCTGCACGAGATTTGGGGCACGGCAACTAAGAGCGACCTGGCGAGCCTGCGCGTCTTTATGGGCACGCTGCGCAAGAAGATTGAGTCCGACCCCGCGCATCCGCGCTATATCCAAACGCACGTGGGTATCGGCTATCGCCTGGTCACCCAAGGGTAGGACGGCGTCCGCCATTCCACTATGAGTTGCGGTGAAATACGGTCTAAATTTGCCTAATTCCAGGCAAAACAGTCCGTATTCCACCGCAACTTTGTTATTTGCCCTTGGGCTTGCTGGCGTAGAATTTCTTCTTTTTGAGCTTGCCGGCAGGGGAGGGTTTTCCGGCAGAGTTGGACTTGCCGTTGCCGGCCTGCGCGTGCGCGGGTACTGCCGCACGGGGCATGCGGGCTTCGGGGTTGCGCAGTTCCTCAACGCGCTCGGCAATTTCCTCGGCGCTAAAGCCGACCTCTGCCATGGCGTCCTCGATGGGCAGGCGGCGCACGATATAGCAGTGGTGCACCTTCTGGTTGCGTGCGAAGTCCTCGGGGATGGTCTGCGCCGTAATGTCCTGTAGCACCACGCCTGCGCGTGCGAGCTTGCGCGCCTCGGGGCGGAAGCCGCGCAGGTTGCAGCTAAAGATGGCATGTCCGCCCTGTGTGAGCAGACGCGACACGCCGGCCAACAGCTCAACATGGTCACGCTGGACATCCCAGGTGCGACGGCCCATCTTGGACGAGTTCGAGAACGTGGGCGGGTCGACAAAGATCAGGTCCCAGCGGTTGCGCGTCTGACGCTGGTCACGAATCCAGGCGAGCACGTCATCGCGCACAAAGTGATGCTGCGGCCCCACAAAGCCGTTCTGACGCATATTGCGCTCGGCCCAGTCCAGATAGGTGTTGGAGAGGTCGACCGTCACGGTCTCCTCGACGCCGCCATCGGCTGCGTAGCAGGTGGCAGTGCCGGTGTAGGCGAACAGGTTGAGGAAGCGGCGCGCCTGCTTGGCGTGCTCGCGCACTAGGTTGCGGGTGACGCGGTGATCCAGGAAGATACCCACATCCAAATAGTCGTCAAAGTTGACGGCAAAGGTAAGGCCGCCCTCTTCGA
>UQZM01000096.1 GCA_900545615.1 uncultured Collinsella sp. | reverse complement strand
ACTGCATCGCCAGCAGCCGCGAGCTTTTTACCGGATCCGCCGCAGGATGCATGCGTGCCCATAGCTCAATTTGTGGAACGACGGACTCGGGCGCGTACAGCCGCTTGAGCTTTTGGGCCCCCGTCATATTGCCAGCACCAAGTGTCGCGCGGCGGTGCTCAACAATCGGAGCCATTGCCCGATCAAATGCGGCGTTGAAAATCTCCTCTTTGCTCTTAAAGTGATGATAGACAGCGCCCTTGGTCATGCCATCGAGGCGGTCGACGATGTCTTGAATGCTCGTCCCCTCATAACCCTGTGCGCAGAATAGCTCCAGCGCCGCGTCGAGAATCTTCGCAACCGTCTCCTCGGGATATTTATTACGACCCATAATCCGTCCATCCGAAACGCAAGTCTTGTGCCTCAATGCAGCATTTTAACGTTGCGGATGGTAGGTGGTCGATCCTACACCGCGGCGGGACCATGCTCGCCGGTACGGATGCGGATAACCTCCTCGACCGGCTCGACCCAAATCTTGCCGTCTCCAACGGCACCGGTGCGTGCGGCGTTGCAGATAATCTCGACAATACCGTCGACATGCTCATCGGCACAAATGAGCGTGAACTGCACCTTAGGGATCGTGTTGACAAGCAACTCGTTGCCGCGCACGTATTCCTTCCAGCCATGCTGAGCGCCGCAGCCCTGCACCTGGTTGATAGTCATACCGCGAACATCGGCAGCAAACAGCGCGTCTTTAAGAACCTCAAGCTTCTCGGCGCGAACGATCGCCGTAATCTTCTTCATAGTGAATTCCTCTCAATAATCAACGTATCCCTTTACATGAGACGCGGGTTTTCCAGGTGCCGCAAACCAACCTCAGAGATCAAAAAGTTCAGCTGACTGGTCTTAGCAGGTTTCCCAAGTGCCGCAGATTGCCGTGAAAGAGGAGCGAAGCGTACTTAAGTACGTGAGCGACGATTGAGCGGCAAGGTGCGGTGCTTGGGGAAGCTGCTAATCGAGTCCCGAGAACGAGGGATATGCGCTCTCGCCGTGCTGGCTCGCGTCCAGGCCCAGCGCCTCGTCGGCCTCGTCTACGCGCAGGCTGCCATGGAAGAGCGCCTTGACCACCGCGGCGATCACCAGGTCGAGCACCAGCACGATAACGACCGTCACCACAATACCCAGAATCTGCGAGACCAGCAGTGACACGTCGCCTGTGTAGAACAGACCACCCTTGCCAGTCCACGAGAGCTCCGGCACGCAGAACAGGCCCGTGAGCACGCCGCCCAGGATGCCGCCGATGCCGTGGCAGCCAAACGCGTCGAGCGCGTCGTCGTAGCCGAACTTGGTCTTAAGGTGGCTAATGGCGAAATAGCAGACGGGCGAGACGATCAGGCCCATGATCAGCGCCGCCCACGGCTCGACAAAGCCTGCGCCCGGCGTGACCACCACGAGGCCCGCGACCAGACCGGTGCTGGCACCCACCAGCGTGGGGCGACCGGTGTGCACGCGCTCGACGGCAAGCCACGAGACCATGCCCGCCGCGCTGGCCGTCACGGTGTTGAGGATGGCAAGCGCCGCCACGGCGTCGGCCTTGAACTCGCTGCCGCCGTTAAAACCAAACCAACCAAACCAAAGCAGACCGGCGCCCAGTGCCACAAACGGCACGTTATGCGGTCGATAGCTCACCATGCCAAAACCGCGACGACGGCCAAGCATCAGGCAGAGAATCAGGCCCGTCAGACCAGACGAGATGTGCACCACGTCGCCGCCGGCAAAGTCGAGCGCGCCGATGATGTCGCCGATAAAGGAGCCCTCGCCGCCCCAGACCATATGGGCGAGCGGCGCGTAGACCACGAGCAGCCAAATGCCCAGGAAGGCCGCCATAGCGCCGAATTTAACGCGCCCGGCAAGGCTGCCCGTGACGATGGCGGCCGTAATCATGGCAAATGCCATCTGGAAGGCGATGTTGACAATCTCCGGGTAGACGGCACCGTCCGTCGCGGTACCCTCGGCAGCCTGCAGCACCTGGTTGAGCACCGGCAAGCACAGCAGCTGGTCAAAGCCTCCAATAAACGGGCTGGAACCGTCGCCGCCATAGGCCAGCGACCAGCCGGCCACAATCCACAGCACGCCCACCAAGCCAATGACACCAAAGCACATGAGCATAGTGTTGATGACATTTTTGCGCCTAGACAGGCCGCCGTAGAAAAACGCTAGACCCGGTGTCATTAAAAACACGAGCATGGTGCAGATGAGCATAAACGTTGTCGATCCCGTATCGTACATTCGCTCCCCCTTGGTCGCATGGACGTTGTCGGCGCCCATGATGCGGCCGAGGGGTAACTGGTGTAGACCAGATACGGCGTTGTTAAACGCTGCGTTGTCGAATGGAAACGGTGCCGCAATCTTGGAAACGGCGCGGCAACGGACGCGAAACGAACGGGAAACGTGCGGGCGAAAGGGGTGCGCCCGGCCCGGCCCCGGCTAGCGACGGAACAGGTCGCGAGCCCGATCGCGGAGGTTGGTAGCTCGGATGACGCCTTCGTAGCGATTGATACGCAGGCGTGGGAAGGCGTTGAAAAAGCGCAGGTCGCGACGACTGAGCGACACGCTCGGCACCGGACGGCTCGCGCGTTTGCCGGCACGGCGACGAGTGAGCGACGGGCGCGGCATACTCGGTGCGGCATCGGCAACGCGGCGGGCGGTAAGCGCCAGACCGCGAGCACCGTCCGAGATAAACGTCGGCATCGAGGCTTTCTCGCGCAGGGCATCGAGCGCCGCATCGCCCAGCTCTGCCAGCCAGGCGTTGACGGCGCGGCTGCGGATATGCGTCTGCGCCACCGAGTCGATTGCCGAGTCGGGAATGCGCTCGAGCATGGAATCCGAGGCGTCTGCCAGCGACTCGTTGATGCGGTCGGCAAGGTCGGCACGAACGCGCTCCAGCTGGTCGGACAGACGTCGCCAGCTCGCCAGCGAGCACATCGCGTCCACGATCATCGCAATGGCAACAGCAAAGGCTGCCAGCCGCACGATCAGCACCGGCAGATGGCCAAGCAGCCCTAGCAGTGCCGGCTCCACCAGACGACAAATACACAGCGCACCCAGGCCAAACGCACAGGCCCAGTACAGGCAAATACGTCCGTGCAGGTTAAACGGCAGGTGCGAATAATCCCAAAACCGGGCGCCCGTCGTTTTTTCGAGCAACACACCCACGCTATATTCGATCACGCTGCACACGAGCGCTGCGGCGACAAACTGGCTCGAGGCATCCGGAATCCCGCGCAGCAGCAGCCAACAGGCAATGCCGCCCGCACCGTAGATGGGAAAGCACGGTCCCAGCAAAAAGCCACTGTTGGCAAAGCGTCCGTGGTTGAGCATGGCGCAGACTGTCGACTCCCATACCCAGCCGCAAAAACCGTAGAAGGCAAACGAGAGTACCAGCGCCGAGAGCGGACAGGCGGCAAGCGTCGCGCCGTCAAATGCCATGTCGATCGCGGTTCCCACCGTCTACCCTCTCCTCTT
>UQZM01000095.1 GCA_900545615.1 uncultured Collinsella sp. | reverse complement strand
GACACCTCGACCGGGCGATCGGCGTAATAGTTGAGCAGCGCCTGGCAGGTCTCGTTGGCATCGGCCGAAGTCGCACGTGCCACGTTAGCCAGCGCAAAATCGAGCACTGTGGTATCGACGGGAACAGCCGCCTCGTCCGAGTCCACGCCAAAGCCAACACCCTCAACAGGCAGCGGATACGTGCCCTCGACCTCCATACGGCCCGACGTGATGGTGCCCGTCTTGTCCAGGCACAGCACGTCGACGCGAGCGAGTGTCTCGATGCAGTAGAGCTGCTGTGCCAGCACCTTGCGGCGGGCCAGGCGCACCGTGGCGATGGCGAGCACCGACGAAGTCAGCAGCACCAGGCCTTGCGGGATCATACCCAGCAGGGCGCCCACCGTGGACAGCAGCGCCGACGAAGGCACATGACCGGCCAACAGCTCGGAGAAGCACCACGAAAGCGCGCTATCGCCCGGGGTTCCCGCGGCATCCCACAGCTCGCTCACACTCGAGGCAAACAACGCCAAACCGAGCGGGATCATGATGATGCTCGCAAAGCGCACGATGGCGTTCAGCGCGTTCATGATCTCGGAATTAACCTTTTTGACGTACTTGGCCTCGTTATTAATTTTGGCCACGTAGTTGTCGGCGCCGACATGGATCACGCGGGCGCGCAGCAGGCCCGAGTCGATAAAGCTGCCGCTCATGAGCTCGGAACCGGGCTGTTTCTTAATAAGGTCGCTCTCGCCCGTCAGCAGGCTCTCGTTCACGAGCGCCTCGCCCGACACCACCACGGCGTCGGCGGGAATCTGGTCGCCGCGCCCCAAGCGGATGATGTCGTCGAGCACGATCTGGTCCAGGTCGAGCTCCACCTCGGCGCCGTCGCGCACCGCGATGGCCTTCTTGGAGGTCAGCAGCGTGAGCTTATCGACCATCTTCTTGGAACGCATGGACTGAATGACGCCAATAGCGGTATTGAGGAACACCACGAACAGGAACGTCAGATTCTTAAACGAACCGGTCAAAATGACCAGGAACGCCAAGATCACGTTGATCAAATTGAACAACGTGCAGAGGTTCTCGATGATGAGCTCTTTGACCGACTTGGTCTTGAGCTCCATGTTGCGGTCGATCTTACCGGCGGCGATGCGCTCCTCAACCTCGGCGGTCGAGAGTCCGCGCTCGATATCCGTTGCTGCCATACCACGTCCCATCACGTCGCGTCGGTATAAGAAAAACCGCCCGGACCATGCGAGGTTCGGACGGTCTTACGTTCGTTGGTGCCCCATGTTGGATTCGAACCAACGGCCTTCTGCTCCGGAGGCAGACGCTCTAATCCCCTGAGCTAATAGGGCCAACGTTTGGCATTATACCCAAGTGCACCACGGGCTATCAAAATAAAAGAAAAAGCTTTGCAATTCCGAGGAAGACGCGGCGCAACGGCCCACTTTAGAAGGCAAAAGCGAGTCAGATAGTATAAACTCTCATGCACCATATATACACGGCTCGCGATGCGGGCCGTTTTTGCAAAAGTTATCCATCGAGGTGAGAGGCACACCATGATTGCAATTTTAAAGCAGAGCGCCAGCGACGAGGCCGTCGGCCATATCGTCAGCTGGATTGAGAAAAAGGGCCTGAAGACCGATGTCTCGCGCGGCGAGAATGAGACGATTATCGGCCTGGTGGGCGATACGACCAAGATCGACCCGTTCCTGCTCGAGTCCATGGATGTCGTCGAGCGCGTGCAGCGCGTCTCCGAGCCGTTCAAGCGCGCCAACCGCAAGTTCCACCCCGAGGACTCCGTCATCGACTGCGGTCACGGCGTCAAGATCGGCGGCGACCAGTTCCAGGTCATCGCCGGTCCCTGCTCCGTCGAGGGCGAGAACCTCATCCGCATCGCACGCCGCGTGAAGGCCGCCGGCGCCACGATGCTGCGCGGCGGTGCCTACAAGCCCCGCACCTCCCCCTACGCCTACCAGGGCATGGGCCCCGCCGGCCTCGACCTGCTGTGCGAGGCGTCTGCCGAGCTCGACATGCCGATCGTCACCGAGATCATGGATCCACGCGACGTGCAGGTCTTCTTGGACAAGAAGATTGACGTCATGCAGATCGGCGCCCGCAACGCCCAGAACTTCCCCCTGCTCAAGGAGGTCGGCAAGACCCAAACCCCGATTCTGCTCAAGCGCGGCATGTCCGGCACGATCGACGAGCTGCTTATGGCAGCCGAGTACATCATGAGCGAGGGCAACGACAACGTCATCCTGTGCGAGCGCGGTATCCGCACCTTCGAGACCCGCACCCGCAATACCTTCGACCTCAACGCCGTGCCGGTTCTGCACCACCTGTCGCACCTGCCCGTCGTCGCCGACCCCAGCCACGCCACCGGCTACACCCGCTACGTTGAGCCCATGGCGCTCGCCGCGACCGCCTGCGGCGCCAACGGCCTGGAGATCGAGGTCCACGACGAGCCCAGCCGCGCATGGTCCGACGGCGCTCAGGCCCTCACCCCCGACCAGTTCGACGACACCATGCGCCGCATTCGCGCCATCCGCGAGGTCGTCTGCCAAGAGACCATGGAGTAGCCCATGGGTACGGTGAGAAACGCGCGCGTTAACCAGGGCGGCCCCAAGTGCGCCGGTATCGTCGGCCTTGGCCTCATCGGCGGTAGCTTTGCCCGCGGCTATGCCCAGGCGGGCGTCCGCGTGCTGGCCTGGGACCCCGATGACGATGTCATGACGGCCGCCAGCATGGGCACTGTCGCCGGAGAGCTCAACGACAAGACACTCGGCGAATGCGACATCATCGTCCTGGCTTGCTACCCCGAGGCCTGCATCGAGTGGCTCGAGGCGCATGCCCAGGCCCTCGCCGACGCCACCGACACCGAGGCCATCATGGGTCCCGTGGTGATCGACACCGTGGGCGTCAAGGGCATCGTGTGCGAACGTGCCTTTGAGCTTGCCCGTGAGCACGGCTTTTACTTTGTGGGCGCACACCCCATGGCGGGCACGCAGTACTCGGGCTACGCACACTCCCGCGCCGACCTGTTCCAGGGCGCGCCACTCGTGCTCGTGCCGCCCGCGGTGGACGATGCGCTCAAACTGGAGCTTTTGGGCCAGGTGCGCGAGATGGTGCGCCCCTTGGGCTTTGGCAAGTTCAGCGTGACCAGCGCCGCCGAGCACGACCGCGTCATCGCCTTCACGAGCCAGCTTGCGCACGTGGTGTCCAACGCCTACGTAAAGAGCCCCACCGCCCAGGTCCACCACGGCTTTTCGGCCGGTAGCTACCGCGATCTCACCCGCGTGGCGCACCTCAACCCGCAAATGTGGTCCGAGCTCATGATCGACGACGCCGACGCGCTCGCCTACGAGATCGACCATCTGATCGAATCGCTCGGCGCCTACAGCCGTGCGCTCAAGGACCGCGACCAGCGCTATCTGGAGAATCTCCTTGCCGAGGGCGACCGCATTAAGCGCGCGCTCGACGACGAGACCTCCCACTAGACCACCTATCACGCCAGGTCGAAAGGACCGAAGCTTATGGCGATTACCATCGATATCGACAC
>UQZM01000094.1 GCA_900545615.1 uncultured Collinsella sp. | reverse complement strand
GCTTTGGGGGAAGCATATGGGTCTTGAGGGAATCAAGCTGATCGCCTGCGATTTGGACGGCACGTTGCTGCATCCGGGGGAGCGTGAGCCGCGTCCCGAGGCGTTTGAGCTTATTCGTGAATTGCACCGTCGTGGCGTCGTGTTTATGCCGGCGAGTGGTCGTCAGTACGCGAGTCTGCGCTACCTGTTTGCCCCTGTGGCCGATGAGCTGGGCTACGTGTGCGAAAACGGTGCCCTGGTCATGAGCGAGGGGCGTGCCGTGGTCAAGCGCGCCATGGAACGTGACCTGGCCATGGATATCGCGAATGCCGTGGTTGCGTATCCTCATGCCGACGTAACCTTGTCGTGTGAGGGGCACCTCTACACCATGAGCGGCAACGATGCGTTTGTCGACCACCTGCGTTATGAGGTCCACTGCGACGTAGCGGTGGTTGACCGTCCCGAAGACATTGACGAGGATGTCATTAAGATCGCGTTCCAGACGCCCGAGGCGGAGCAGCCGGCGGCGTTGGAGTATTTCGAGCGCCACTTTAGCGACCGAGTCGATGTCATGACATCGGGAACCGAATGGACGGACTTTATCGGTTTTGGTTCGGGCAAGGGTTCCGCACTTGCCGACTACGGTCGCGCCCTGGGGATTTCGCCCGATGAGATGATGGCGTTTGGCGACAACGAGAACGATCGCGACATGCTCAACGTCGTGGGCCATCCCTATCTGATGGAAAGCTGCAATCCTACCATGCATGGCATCAACGACCGCGTCCGCTATGTGCGTACGGTGGAAGAGGAACTGCGTCGTCTGCTCGCCGAGTAGATTTTTGGGACATGCCTACCGGCAGTCGGGGCAGAGGCCCTCGAAGATGGTGTAGTGCGACGTGACGTGCCAGCCGATTTGCTCGGACGCCTTAGCGTCAAGCTGGGCATCGAAGGGGAGCGGTACGTCGATGACGCGGCCGCACGAGGTGCAGATGATATGCGCATGCGGCTCGACGGTGCGATCGAAGCGGCTCCCGCCCGGCGTCTTGATGGAGAGGATCTCGCCGGCATCGGCCAGGAGATTGAGGTTGCGGTAGACCGTGCCACGGCTGATTTTGTCATCCTGCTCGCGCACGACGTTGTAGATCTCATCGGCGGTGGGATGGTTATAGCTTTGGCGCACGGCGTCGAGAACCAGCTTTCGCTGCTTGGTATTTCTTCTTTGTACCGCCATGCGCCTCGCCTCTTCTCTATCAACGGTTTGTAGATAAATGATACCGTATTTAGCACACAATACTAATAACGAGGATTGAAACCGTCTTCATTGGCAAGCGGGGCTCGCGCCTGGGCGTCTTCGAGGCGAAAGCGCGTCCCCATGCGCTCGTAGGAGGCGTGAAGCGCCTCGAGCTGAGACAGGATGTTTGCCGGCGCGCCCTGTATTTCCATCTCGACCGAGCCGTCTTCCATATTGCGCACCCAGCCGGTGAGTGCGCGTGCCTGCGCGAGGTTGGTGTTGGTAAAGCGAAAGCCAACGCCCTGGACCTGCCCTGCCCAATGCAGGAAATAGCGCAGGGGAGTGTCTTGAGTGGCCTCGTCGCTTGCGAGCACGGTAAGCCTGCGGCGCAGCTCGAGCTCGACGCCTGATGGTTTTTGAGGCTCGAGATTGACACCGGAAAAGAGCCTATCGAAGAAACCCATCGCTAGGCCTGCTTGCCTGCGTCGGCGGGGAAGGTGATGCCTGCCTGCTGACGCACGGCGTCCATGATGCGCAATGAGACGAGCGTGACATCGCGATAGTGGCCAAGCTCGTGGCGTCCGGCGGGCGTCTCCCAAATCTCTTCCTTAACGTTATCAATGCCGCCGATGGCGGTGATAAAGTCGGCGAGCTCGTACTCCATGGTGTTGCTCGATTTGGGCAGGTCGAGCACACGGCCGTTGTCGCCCTGCTCGCGCGGTGCTTCGGTCGCCGAGCCGCGTACGACATCGCCGCGATAGTCGATGCGCACGTTGCGGGGTGTGGATAGATGGTCGATCTGGATGGTGCCGCGCTCGCCTTCGATCTGCGAGGGCAGCAGGTCGTTCGTGATCTTGGAGTGTGCGAGCTCGACGGAGATGCGGCCGCCGCCGTAGCTGGTGAGGATGGAGCCACAGCCATCGATGGGCCCGTGCGTGAGCTGTTGCGTTGCGGGATCGAGTAGCGTGGTCATGCTGGTGAGGCCAGAGGGCATGCCGAAGATCTCGACCATGGGCTCGACGGTGTAGACGCCAATGTCCATGAGGGAGCCCGAGGCCATGTTGCAATCAAAGATGTTGGTGGGGCGTCCCGCGAGGACTTCGTTATAGCGCGAGGAATACTTGCCAAAGCGCAGTGAGGCGCGGCGGATGGGGGCAATTTCGCCCAGAGCGTCCTCGATGGCGTGGAAAGCGGGATCATGGAGTGGGCGCATAGCCTCGAGGGCTACGACGCCTGCGGCCTCGGCGGCGCGGAAGACCTCCAGCGCCTGCGCCTCGGTGGCGCAGAAGGGCTTCTCGACGATGACGTGCTTGCCGCCGGCGATGCAGGCGAGAGCCTGCTCGTAGTGGAGTGCGTTAGGACTGCCGATATAGACGGCGTCGACATCAACAGCTGCCGCGAGCTCATCGAGTGCGGTGAAGTTGCGCTCGCCGCCGCGCTCGGCGGTAAAGACGGCGCCGCGATCGGCATCGCGCGAGAGCGTGCCCACAAACGCGGCTTGGTCGTTGGCGTTGACGACGTGGATAAAGTCGTCGGTGATCATGGATGTGCCGATGGTCGCGATGCGCAGCATACGTCCCCCTTGCATTGTTTGGTCTACAGGATGAGTGTAGCGCGTGGGGATATAAAGCTGCGCGAAAACGCTGTTACAGGTCGCTCTCGTTAAAGCCGGTGTCGATATCGAGGTTGACACCGTCGGCCGCCGTGGTGGCGAGTTCGTCACAGCGCTCATTGAGTTCGTGGCCGGCATGGCCCTTAACCCAGATAAACTCAACCTTATGCTTGCTCTTTGCGGTGAGCAGGCGCTCCCACAGGTCGCGGTTCTTGACGGGCTGCTTGTTGGCGGTCTTCCATCCGCGTTTTTTCCAGCCGTCGATCCAGTGCTTGTTAAAGGCGTTGACGACGTACTGCGAGTCGGAATGGACCTCGACCTCGCAGGGGCGGTTGAGCGCCTCGAGCGCCACGATGACGGCCATGAGCTCCATGCGGTTGTTGGTGGTCTTGGCGTAACCGCGCGAAAGCTCGGAGGTGAAAGTCTTGCCGGCGGGGTTGGTGTATTTGAGCACGGCGCCGTAGCCGCCGCGTCCCGGGTTTGATCGGGCCGAGCCGTCGGTATAGATGATGACCTTCACATGGTTCCTTTCGCTGGGTGCTTCTCTCGTGGGTGTCCATTGTAGCGCCGCGTTCGTTGAGGGCTAGTGTTCCACCGCTTCTACCTCGTTGCCCGAAGGTTGGCTTTCGCGGATGATGCGGTCGAGCTCATCGAGGTATTGCTGCAGCAGGGGAGAGGGCCTACGCTCGTCGTGCATGATGTAGCCTACGTGCATCGTCGGGGCGTCTGCCAGCGGGATCGATGCCATGCCCCATTGCATTTCGTTGGAGAGGACACCGGTCGACA
>UQZM01000093.1 GCA_900545615.1 uncultured Collinsella sp. | reverse complement strand
GAGACGGCGAGTTAGCCGGCAGGTCGGCATGTCAATCCTGGTCTAACAGAGCCTTTTGTTATGGGGCGATTCTGTTTAGGCGGGTTTGTACTTCTGGAATGATCTTATCGAACATTGCTTCTGCCTCAGGGAAACCTTCTTCTTTGAGGCTGCGCGCTGCATCTCTCAGTGCGTCTGGCACCTCACTGCAGGTGTCGTTAATCATTCCGGTGACGATCCCCTGGGGCAAACCCGCCTCGGCCATTTGCCTCAACACCGACTCGCGAGTCACATCATCGATTTTTCGGCTTCCGCCAAACGAAACCCCCATCTCGCGAACGAGATTGGGATAGATCGTTGTACACAACACGTCGTAGAGCGGCGCCAACCTCACTTGCTTCCAGTCCTCGTCCCACACGAGTGACCAATTCTTAAGATGGTTGTCGCAGTTTCCTACGGCATAATCGAACAGTTGGTTATAGCCAACAAGAAACCTATCCTCCATTTGATTCGTCGACACCCTTCGTACCGCGTCGACGATAAGCCCCAGGTAATTGACGCCCGTTGGCTCATATTTAAGCTCGCGCGAAATGCCTTTTGCCTGACAAATGTCCTCCTGGTGCAGACGATTTGGAACCAGCAGCCCATCGAGCGAACGACCACCATTAGACATCGCTCGGTCAAACCGCTTCACGGCGATAATCGGTTCGGCATCTTCAACTCGAATTAGAAAGCACTCTTCGGCTGATAGATCCATCAGCGAAGCAGCTCTCACGCACATCGCTTCACAAACCGTCTCGCCCGGAAACGCCTTCGACCCCGCTTTGAGGATATGCGTCGATGGGGCTGCCCCGTGGGGCAGATACCATCCGCCGCATGAGTCATCACCCGCATGGTAGAGGCCGATTTTCGCCTGAGCGCCCGCAAGGGAAATTCGACTCTCGAGCGCAAGACCAAAGGCCACCTCCGCTGGCGCGTACGCCAGCTTGTTCAGCTGCTTCTCCCCTATCTCCTCATAGCCCATTTCGAGACCGTCGGCCGAAGGTTCTCGCGTCAAAATCAAAGCGCCGACGGGTTCGTTGCGAACCAAATCGAGGACCTTAAAGTAATCGCCGCGTTCCGCCCGAGCCTTTTTCTCAAGGTCTCTATTGAGCTGTCCCTCTGGAATAATGCCGGAGAAAAAGGAGCTCGTTACGTCCGGGCTGAATGTCTCGGCCGACAAGGGCAACGAGGACGAAATCGGAACCGCGTCAGCATTCTCGAGGTACTCGGGGACATAGGTGAATAGCGGAAGCCCAGCATTCTCTTCCAATATGCCAAGCAGCTGGTAGGATCCCTTAAACTCACGATGAACGAACAGCGTGCCGCCCATTATTTTCCCCTCACCTTCAGAATAAAATCGATATCCACGATGGAGGCGTAGTCGAAAATGACGCCGATTTCGACCGTTGTCCGCCCCCGCTCGATATCGCCTATCACACGAAGGCTGCGACCCGTCATAGTCGCGACGTCGCGTTGAGTTAGACCAAGTTCACGCCTTCTAAGCCTAAGGGCCTTCCCCATCTCGCCCGGATCGAAAACCATGCGTTCCGAGAAAGCAGTTTCAGACGGCTTAAGTTTGATGCGCCCATCGAGCACTTTAGTCGTTGTCACCGTTCTCATGTCGCTCCTTAGCTATGTTCCCATTCGTGAACATAGTATAGAACTGTAAAGCTATGTTCCCGAACGTGATTATAGCTTTACAAGTAATACCTATATTCACGTTCGTGAACATAGTAGCCAAAGCAATCGTCATCCTCCTAAACGGGAAGATTCCGTCGATTGCGCCACGCGGACCGGCTACTCGAAGTATTGGAACTTGTTCGTTGAGAAGGCGAAGGTTACGGTGAAGCCTTCGCCGGGCTCCGACGCTGCGGTGACGGCGATGCCCATTTTGGAGCATAGGCGTGCCACCAGGTAGAGGCCGATGCCCGTTGCGCGTTTGGTCGTGCGGCCGTTGTCGCCGGTAAAGCCCTTCTCGAACACGCGGGGCAGGTCAGCTGCGCTCACGCCGCAACCGTTGTCGGCAACGGTAAGCTCAATACGCTCGCTCGCCTGGCCTTCGTCCAGTAGCGCGCCCGAAAACGTAATCTTCGCACCGTCCTCGCGCGCGTATTTAATGCTGTTCTGAATAAGTTGGCCCAGGATAAACTCGAGCCACTTCTCGTCGGTAAAGACCTCAAAATCGAGGTCCTCGCACACCGGCGCCACATGCGCCGCGATGAGCTCGCGCGCGTTGGCCTTAATCGCGCCCGTCACCAGGGCCTTGAGGCTCCAGCGGCGAATCAGATAGTCGCGCTCCACGACTTCCGAGCGCGCATAGTAGAGCGCCTGGTCGATGTAGCGCTCCACGCGGGCCAGCTCGCGACCCAGGTCATCCACGCGCGATAGGTCGTCTTCGCTGCCGTCCAGGTTTTCCAAGATCAGATGGGCTGCCGCCAGGGGCAGCTTGGCCTCGTGAACCCAACTCTCGATATAGTCGCGATAGTCGTCGGTTTGACGGCGACCTTCGGCTACCTCATCGCAAGCTGCCTTGCCCACGCGGCGCAGGACCTCGTACTCGAGCTCGCCCTCGGCATAAGTCGGGCACTGTACCATCTCCTGCACCCACGCGGGGCTCTCCAGCTCCTCGGCCGCGCGCTCCAGCTGGCGCAGAAAACGACGACGGCGCACGTACTCGATCACAACGCCTAGCATGCCAAAGATAAGAGACACGCCGACCGCAATGACCACGATAGAGACAGGCGCCCCGGCGACCGTCAGCACAAAGCAGCTCAACAGCACGCCGCACGTCCATACGGCGACGGGGAGCAGCGCGTCTTTAAAGAACTTGGCAAACGACATGGCCGGCCCCTAGACCGAATAGCCCTGGCCGCGGTGCGTGGTCAGATACCCCTTGATGCCGATTTTTTCGAGCGTAGTGCGCAGGCGGTTGATGTTGACGGTGAGCGTATTGTCGTCCACGAAGGCATCGGAGTCCCACAGGTCCTGCATGATGGCCGAGCGCGAGACGATTTTGCCCGCGCGGCTCAGGAGTAGCGACAGAATGCGCAGCTCATTTTTGGTGAGTTCGGTGCTGTCGCCGGTTGCCGTGTTGGTGACCGCGGAGCGGGCAAGGTCGAGCTCCAGCCCCTTGTGGACGAGCGTGCTGCGCTCGCCGGCCGCCGAGGTGCGGCGCAGCAGCGCGTTGATGCGCGCCACGAGCACGCGCGCGCTGTAGGGCTTGGGAACAAAGTCGTCTGCGCCGAGTGTCATGGCCATGACCTCGTCGATTTCGGTCGTGCGCGAGGTGAGGACGATTATGGGAACCTCGGATTCGCGGCGGACTTCATGGCAGATGTGCTGACCATCTTTGACGGGGAGCGTAAGGTCGAGCAGTACCAGGTCGGGCGCGGCGGCCAAGATGTCGCGCGAGACATGCTCAAACGATTCGCAGGCCTCGACCGTAAAGCCGGCACGGGCCAGGATGTCGACGAGCTCGCGGCGGATGGGTTCGTCGTCCTCAACGATATAGATCAGCGCCATGGATTACGCTCCCCTCTTGGTTGTCTTGCCACCATTATGGCCGCGAACCCGCAGGCGTGCGCCACGCGCGGTGCCAAGGTGACAGAACTGTTCGCGAGCGGTGGCGTTGGGCACGTCTCGCGCTCGCAACGTATACGGGGGCCAAAATGATTTTTTAAGGCTCTGTTAGACCAGGATTGACATGCCGACCTGCCGGCTAAC
>UQZM01000092.1 GCA_900545615.1 uncultured Collinsella sp. | reverse complement strand
GGGGGCGGCATTATTTTGTAGCGCGAAGCGCGGAGCAAAATAATGCCGCATGCCCGAGGACGCGTTGGAAAGCGACCTCATTCCGGCCCGAACAGGTCCGTCTACCTGCACATTTACAAATTCGTAAACTTTTTTGAAAAAAGTGCTTGCACAGTTCTCGAATCATAGGTTATTATTTTCCTCGTTGAACGCGCGGGTCCAACAAATCGATTCGCAAATCAACAACATAGCATGTCGGAGTGGCGGAATTGGCAGACGCGCTAGCTTGAGGTGCTAGTGACCGCTTTTTGGTCATGCGGGTTCAAGTCCCGCCTCCGACACCATCGCATTTGAGAAGCCTCTTCGGAGGCTTTTTTGTTACCGATAGACGGTGGGGTCCACGATGGAAACGCTTGAACGCAACGAGTGGGCAGACGTTGCCCAACTAGTCGAGATCACGAGCGATGCTGTCATCATCTGCGAGCTCGACGGAACCATTCTGCATGTGAATAATCGCTTACTTGGTTTGATGTGCGAGGAACGCGCCGACGTCATCGGTGGAGATGTTAAAGACGTCCTGTACTCGTCCGCTTTTGAACGTGCGACGGAACATCGTCTGCCATTTGAAACTGATGGCTCCGAGAACGAACTGATGCTCAAGCTGAGTGACGGCTCCTTTATCCCCGTCTTGGTTCGTGCGGGCTCCGTAACGCCTCCACGTATCTTTGGACGCCGCGCACCACGTGTCCTTGTGGCGCTTCACAGTATCGAGGAACAGTATTCTCACGACCGTCAACTCAAGCGTGCGTTATCGGAGCTTAGAGTTGCGAACAAGCGTCTCTCTGGCACGCTCTCGGTCATTATGAGTACCGTGGGCTCCGATGAGCTACCCAGCCTGCTTGATACCGTTTTGAACCAGCTTGTAGGAACGCTCGATGCTTCGGGTGCCGCTATCTATTTTTCTGAGAGCGGCGGTTTTAAGCTTCGCGGTGTTTCCAAGGAGCTGTACGACAGCTACCTGCCCGAGTTCTTGCCGTATGGCGCTGGTATTCCGACGTATGTTCTTCGGGAGTCGCGTGCCTGTCGCTTGTCGATTCAACAGGACCTTGAGGGCGATAGGGCCGCCTCCGGTATGTTCATGGACCTGGACAATCGTTCTAAGCACCTGTTGCGCGTGCAAGATATGCCTCCGTACCGCAGCGAGATCTGTCTTCCCGTTTTTTACGGTACGCAGATCCTTGGCGTGCTGGAAGTTGGTTGGAAACGCCCCCAGGCACCGCTCGCCTATGACGTTAATGTACTCGAGGTCATTTGCGATTACCTGTCTATCCAGCTGGTCGGCATGGCATCGAGCCTTCGCTCTCGTCGTACGGCCGAGCTTGGTCGCTCGCTCAATGTCTTGCGTGATGAGTTGTTTACCTTTCTAGACGATTCCGCCGCGGCTACCCAGGCGGTATCGTCCGAGATTTGCAATATGCTCAACTGCCATTTTTGTCCTGTTGAGTATGATGCCAGTCTGGACTCCTACGTCATAGATTTTGAAGGCGGCAGTCGCGTTGCTTTGCCGGACGATCCCGAGAAGCTTTTCTTTTCCACGACGGCGCCAGCGGCACGTCTGGGGGCTGGCCCTGATGGCTTTGAGGCGTCTGTTTTGGGAGGTACGAGTGCCGAGGACCTTAAACACGTCCGTATAACTCGCGTTGACGAATCGATGCCTATGGGAGGCTGGCTTAGGGCGCATGGTCTGCCTTGTCAAGGTCTCTACGTCGACTCCGGCATCGAGGCGGGGCGCCCGCGCTCTGAGGGTGATGGCAAGCACAGTAACGACGCGATTGTTCCTGCTTCTGTTGCGAAGAGCCCGACGACGCGCGCGCTGCTGCTTCGTGATGGTAGCCAAGAGCCGATTGATGATCTTGAATATGACTACTTGGTGCACTTGGCGCATGACTTTGAACTGATCTACGAAGGCGAATCTCAAAAGCGCGAGGAGCGCCATATCGCTCAGACCCTTCAGATTGGCATGAGAAATTCCCTGGGGGATGTTCCGGGTATCGCAACCGATTCGGTGTACCTGTCGGCCACGAACTCGGCGTTGGTCGGCGGCGATTTCTATACGCTCATCCGTCTTCCCGACGACTGCGCCGTCATGATTCTGGGCGATGTGTCTGGCAAAGGCATTGAGGCTGCATCGATGTCCGCGCTCGTCAAGACGGCCCTGACGGCATATGCCTGGGAGGGCGCTGGACCGGCCCGCATGGCACGCTCCCTTAACAGCATGCTCATGGGCTTTTCGAGGGTCGAGACGTTCGTGACGGCCTTTATCGCCAAGATTGACCTTAAAGCCGGACGCGCAACGTATTGTTCGGCGGGCCATCCTCCGACCATGGTCATCAGGCCAGAGTCGATGCCGCTGGGTGGCGGCGAGGCTCGTGGGGGAGAGGTCGAGCTGCTTGGATGCCAATCGGGGGTAATCGGTGCCTTTGAGAGCATGGTGTACGAGACAGGCGTGTTTACGTTCGCTCCTGGTGACATGCTATTTATGTACACCGACGGAACAATCGAAGCGCGTGACCGCTCGGGTGCTTTCTTTGGCGAGCAGCGCCTTCGCGACCTTCTGCTCTCTGTCTCGGGTGAGGGCGTATCGGGCATTTGCGGCAAGGTCTTGGGCGAGCTTGACCGATTTACCGAATCGGCGCTGGACGATGACATTGCATTGGTGTCCCTTGAGTTTTTACGGGGTCGTTCATAGACGACGCTGGGCGGGCTGAATCCGTACGGTTGGGGAAACGAATGCATCGAGTGGGCTTTTTTGGGGAACCATGGTCGTATGAATGAGTGGAATGACATAGCGGTTTTGACGCCACCAGGCGATATCGACATCGCCACGGTGCCTGCGCTGCGTCGGCGGTTGGATGCTTTGATTGGCCGCGGCGTGCGTCGTGTCGTCATCAACTGTCAGGCTGTTAGCTTTATCGATTCTACGGGCTTGGCATTCCTGCTTACGCGCGCTCGTGAGCTTATGAGGCGAGAAGGCCTGCTTTCGCTCGTCAATGCATCAGGTGAAGTTGTTCGCTTTTTGGAGATCGCTCGTCTTGTCGATATCCTTCATGTCGCGGGGCCGGCACGGGAGTCAATTCCTGCCATTCCGGTGGGGGAGCTGCCTCGCTGGAGTAAGAGCGTTGAGGTCCGTCAGGGTATCGAGAATCTTCCATACTACCGACATCGCATCGCCGAACTCCTTGAATCGCTTCCGTTGCGCCGTGACGAGCGCTACGATGTCGCATTGGCGTCGGGGGAGGCGCTGGGTAATGCCTATGACCATGCGGGCGGTATCGGGTGCGTCCTGACGGTTCAGGCCTATGGCGATCGCGTTGTGGTTGAGGTGCTTGATCGAGGTGCCGGCTATTCTATCGATGAAACGAGCGAGCCGGTCGCATCTGAGGAACGCGGCCGTGGTATCAAGCTTATGCGTATGCTCGTCGATAACGTGGAGGTTGCTCGTCGTACGGACGGCGCCGGCACGCGCGTGCAGATGGTGAAGCTGTTTAGCGGAGCGCTGGAATCGTGTGCCTAGCCAATCACTTTAGCGCGTTTGGCTATTAAGAACATGCGGCAGACAAGTTTTTTGAAAAAAGTACTTGCGTCTTTTGGACAACTCGCGTAAATTAATAACCCGCAAGCGGACATGGCTCAGTTGGTAGAGCACAACCTTGCCAAGGTTGGGGTCGCGGGTTCGAGCCCCGTTGTCCGCTCCATTGCATTTCCGGACCGTTTGGGCGGTCCTTTTTCGGCGAAGTGGCCAAGTGGTAAGGCAGAGGCCTGCAAAGCCTTTACCCCCGGTTCGAATCCGGGCTTCGCCTCCAGGCAACATCCGGGCGCTCCGGCGCCCGTTTTGTTTTTACATATGCGGACATGGCTCAGTTGGTAGAGCACAACCTTGCCAAGGTTGGGGTCGCGGGTTCGAGCCCCGTTGTCCGCTCCAAACGTAACAGCCCGACTACCACAGTAGCCGGGCTTTTTCGTACCCATTGCATGGGCTGAAAACTTTTTGGTTGATTTTCAATCTCAACGCAACAGCCTGAACGGACCCCGCGTTTCCGCAGC
>UQZM01000091.1 GCA_900545615.1 uncultured Collinsella sp. | reverse complement strand
TATTCTTTTTTTAGGTCAAACACAACATATAGTGTTTCAGCAGGTCAAAGCAATTGGTTAATTTACAGACGCATTAAAAATGAGAGGTCATAGATGAGCCAATCGACCTCCGTCAGCCCAACTACCTGCATGGCAGTTTTTAAGCCCCCTCGCGGGGCTGCTGGAAAATCCTACCAAAACCAAACCGCTCACGCCAAAAGAATCCAAAAGATTGTGCTTGACCTAGATGTTGCGGTCGAAGCCGATCCAGATTTATGCGATGGCCCAACGATGCCGGGGCAACACAAAAGCATCGCGGGCAGGCCGTTAATTCTACCAGCGGTTTAAACTCTGGCAGACCGTAATCGAGGCGCACCTGCATTGGTAGGGGCGGTTGCCGGGCGTGGGGCCCAACGGCCTTAATTTCAGGTCTAATACTTTTCCGCGAAGTGAACGAGTCAAAACGGACCCCCGGAGCATCGGCATTTTTAGGGGTCCATTTCCTGCGGTTTTCCCATTGGAATCCTGCGGTTTTGGTCTTTAAAAGTGTGGATGCTTCGGGGGTCCAAATTAGCTCGTTCACTTCGCGGAAAAGTATTAGACCTGATTATAGGAAGGTCGCTCAGAAGCGGCCCCGAGGCTCGTCAGAGCCTGATCGAGGCGATCGTCGGAGCTGTTTGGGCGGTTTTTGGTTTGGCTGGAATGATAGCCGGCGTTGCCGAAGCGGTTTTGGGCTTGGCTGGCGTGGCTGCTGGCACAGTCGTGGCTGATTTTATGGCGTGGCTTGTCGGCGTAAAAGGGCGGCGCGCCGCGAGATTAACTCGCTCCCGCCGAAAAGCAGAGACCCAATCCGCTTGTTGCAGATTGGGCTTTAGCGACATGGGTATCGGCGCAACGGGTTTACGCGCGCTCGAATTGGGAACAATGGATTCAACGGCGTAGGCGACCTCCTTTTTGCTGGCAACCGTCCAGCCTTGAACCCTACTGAAGGAGGAAAGATGAACCGTTGGCCTAGTGACGAGGTCGTGCTCGCCGTCATCGACGCGCTGAGGGAGATTGCTCTCGCGCTCATCGCGAAGTGACGGCAAGGGGCGAGCGCCGTGGGGCGCGCATTCAACGAATGCGCGCCCCTATTTTTATGCGATGAATACCTCTCGCCCATCATGCCTTATGAACCATATGCTTTTCGGCATATTCTCTTTCGTGACGAGCACGTCGCAGTCCTCCAAGCGAACGCGGTCGGGGACAATGGTATCTCGTCCCGTTGTCCTCATGAACAGTAGCGGGGTCACGATGTTTCCCGACTCGTCGTGCTCTATAAGCTGCCTCTCAAACGGCCTCACCGCGTATATCGAGGCTCCGTCCGCGAACTCGAGCCTGAGACGGCGGCATCCTCTCGGCACGCCCTCCATCCGGTTGAACAGGCGGTCGTACTCAATCGCTTCGCGGTCGATTCCCAGCCACTCTTGCAGCGGAATCTCGGCAGCGCCTCCCCGGTAGCCACCAAGAAGCAGGTAGGCTGCAAGGAGCGTGTTGCCCCTGATTCGCTCGACCTCGGCCAGACTGTCGATGTTATCCTTGTGGAAGTGACTGTTTCGGCAGTCCCTGACGTATTGCCTGAGGACCCACAGCACATAGTGCCTCCCACTTTGGGAGAGCGCCCACGCTTCAGTGTCATCGTTGAGAAAATTGGCGAGGGATCCGAGGCTTGTATCGAAGCATTCCTCGTTCTCCGGCTCGAACGTCACATGGTCGCTCTTGCCCATCTTATAGGGACGGCGACCTTGGATGGGACCGACGCGCGGCATCTTGCGCGGTTTCTTCTTGATGAACAGGTCCCTGCGACAGGGTGACGAGAGACGGTACCTCATCAGGGTGTCTGCGAGTTGCTCAATCGACTTCAGGTACCCACAGACGATTGAGGTGTAATCGAAGCACCCGCCTCGCGAGAAAGCCTTCCTGAGATACTCGGCGGTCACGAAGCACCGAGCAAAGCCGGACGACCCCACAAGCGCGTAGCGGAGCCCCTCGCCGTAGTACGTCTCGTCGAGCGTGCGCCTGTCATCGTCGGACAGCGAGCCAAACGGCCTGCCCATCTTCTCATGGGAGGCAGGCACGTATTCGCCCACCGTCCCTCGCGCTGCCCTAAGCTCGCCAAGAACTTCCGCCCTGAAGCTCGCCGTCCGGTCAAGCGAAAGGCGAGTCACCGCCTGCATGCCGATGATGTCGTTCGCCTTTTCCACCGCCTCTCGTGCAGCAGAGAGAAAGGTCTCGAATTCCGCCACTGAGAAGAATCGGCGGAACATCTCGCGAATAGAAACCGACTCCACCTTGAAAGGCCACGAATCGGACGCAGGCCGTCTGGCAATGCATCTCGCCTCCGGTGAATCGGACCAGTCCACGGAGAGGACCTTGCTGAGTTGGTACCTGCGTGAGACGTCGATGAGCGTTTGGTCGCCGGTGAGTACATCGGTATACCTAATCCCCAGCCGCTGGCCATCAACGGTGGTAACGAACTCGACCCCGACCATATCCTCAAACCACTCATTGCTTGCCATGGAGAGTCTGAGCCTGGGTTTAACTTGCTCGACGCTATATCCGTGCAACTGGAAAAGGTCGAACAGGATCGGGTTGACCAACATCTCGCGAATGCTGGAAACAAGCGCGCGCTCGTGGCTCCTATACCGATAAAAATCGGGTCTTGCTACGTCAAGAATGGGGAAGTCTCCGCACTCGCTACGCGCGCCCCGATACACCCATGATTGGACCTGCGCGAGGAACGCTGACGCGTTCCTGTCAATAGATTCCTCAAGCGTCGACACGTTAGCGCTCATCATTACCCCCAGACAAGACGGGCGAGCCGTCCTACTGTCCCAGCATCTCGAAGAAGGTGTCTGCGTCGATGATCTCGATGTCGGCTCCCTTTGCCTTGTACTCGAGGGCCTTCCTGTGCTTGCCGGACATGCCCCCCCTTGATGGTCCGGCACTTGCTGTAGTCGGCGACGACCAAGTAGTCCGTCGTTTTCTTCTTGAGGCTCTTGGCAAACGTCCCGCCGCAGTTCACGACCGCCTGAGCGGCGTCGCGCTTAGTCCAGCCGTCGCCGAGGCTCCCGGTGACGACGACCTCCTTGCCGTAGAAGGGGTGTGAGTCGTCGAAGTCGGCGACCGTCGGCGCGATGTCGCTGTAGTCCTCCGCATGGCCGGAGCTCGTCCGCACGCGCTTCGTCGCAGCCTCGCAGAACTCCTCGACGGAGCCGTAGATTTCCGTAGCCTCTCGGCGCATATATTCGAGCGCGTCGGAGGTCGCGAGTGCATCCGCGAGTGCCCGATGGGCACCGTTGTCGGCGATGCCAAACGCCTCACGGAGGTCACCCAGCCTGTGGTGCTCCCAGTCCTTGTGCAGCTTGCGGGCCAGCCGCATGGTATCGACGAAGTCGTTGGTTACCGGTTCGCCGACGCGCGCTCCGGCGTCGTAGAGGAAGTTCGCGTCGAAGCCCGCGATGTTGTGGCCGACCATGACGGCATCGCCGAGGAACGACGTGAAACCGGGCAGCACGTCTGCTATTGGCGGAGCATCGGACACCGTCTCGTTCGTGATGCCTGTGAGCCCGACGATGAAGGGGTCAATCTCAAACCCCGGATTCACCAACTGCTGATAGGTTTCCACGACCTCGCCGCCGCTCACGCGTGCGGCGCCAATCTCGATAATCTCGTCCCAAACCGGGCTCGTTCCCGTGGTCTCGAGGTCAACCGCGACGTACACGTCCGGGAACGCCACGAGGCTCTGCCCCTTGCCGGGGCGTTTGCTCTTGGAATTGGCCATTATTGCCTCCACTCCATAGGCCAGCTCGCCGTCTGCGGCAGCTCGACGAGCGGCGGCAGCGACTCCACGCAATCAATTTTACCGTCCCCAGAAAGCTCGCCAGCCTCATACCGTTCGCCGATATTTCTAAGCCGCTCGGCAAGTTAGTGGACCATTTAGTGGACTACGAAAAAGAGGCCAACCGCCTAAGCCGTTGACCTCGCACTTTGTGGTGAGCGTTACAAGATTTGAACTTGTAACCTCTTCCGAGCCAGCCGAACAGCAGACGCTCATCTTGGGTTTTGGGTTGATTTCCGATCTCAGCCGAACACATTGAGCAAATAGGCCATTCCCGCAGTT
>UQZM01000090.1 GCA_900545615.1 uncultured Collinsella sp. | reverse complement strand
TCTGCCAGGACCCGATGCGCGATACCACTCGCATTTGCGTGGTGGGCGAGCCGCGTGATGTCCAGGCGATCGAGCGCACGGGCAGCTACCACGGCCTCTACCACGTATTGGGCGGCGTGATCAGTCCCATGGACAAGATTGGCCCCGAGCAGCTGCACATTCGAGAGCTGCTGGCACGCTTGGGCCACGAGGACATCCACGAGGTCATCATCGCCACCAACCCCAATATTGAGGGCGAGACCACGGCGAGCTATCTGGCCCGTACCATCAAGCCGTTGGGCGTCGAGGTGTCGCGTCTGGCAAGCGGCCTTCCCGTGGGCGGCGACTTGGAGTATGCCGACGAGCTTACGCTTGGCCGCGCCATCGAGGCCCGCCGCGCGATTTAGGTGGCGAGCCTGCTCCTGCCGTATGTTTTCCTCGCGACGCACGGGGTAGTCATAATTTCCCCGTGCGACTGTGAGTTTGTTGTGCAACAAAGATGCTTCGTATCCGCTTATCGCATGGATGCTTCCGCTCGCATCCTTAATTTGTCCATTCGTTGCGCAACCTTTTTGGTTCGCTGATACACTCAAATATGGATTCGAATGAATGCGCCGCTCCCGAGCGGCGTGTTTTTGTTGGAGGAGAACGCATGCGGCCCGGTGGCACTCAGACAAAGCGCGGCGCCGCGGTGCGCATACGACGCCGACTGGGCTTGGCGCCGCGGGCGTACGCACTGCTATCGTGCTCGCTGGTGCTGGTCGTGGCCGGTGTTTCTGCCTACGGCATGACCGTTCCGTCTATGGTGCAGGCGCATGCCGCGCGCGAGGCCCATGTGGGAAGCAAGGCAAAAGGTGACCTGGGAACTACAACCGGATATGCCTGGGCGAGCGTGGTCGCGCACGTTGTGTTTGGTGTTGACGGCGCAGATGGCGCCGAGGCTCCGGAGAACGAGGTTACGCTGCCAAACGGCAAGACAATCGTGCTCACCAACACCAAGATCATCAATCGTCTTTCCAATAACAGCGTTTCGTCCGTTGTGAACAAGGCCGAGCAGCAAAAGGGACAGGATACGCAGCAGTCGGGGAAGCCCGGCGGCTCGGATGCCTCTAGCTCCGGCTCCAGCTCGGATTCGGCGAGCGCGGGCGGTGGGTCCGGGTCGGACTCCTCTGCCGGCGGGTCTGGGAGCGGCGGCTCGACAGGCGGCAACGCTGGTAACGACGCGAGCTCTGACGGACTCTCGGCAGCTGAGGAGGAGAGCATCCACAGCTGGCTCGTGACCAAGTACAACATGCTCGACGGCTACGTTTCTCGCGCCAATGAAGTGGTCTCGACCTATAACTCTACAGGGGATCCCAGACCGTGCGACAGCTTGGTCGGGGAGATGTTTGTCATCCGCGCCGAGTTTGGTCGCCAGACATTCTCGCCCAGATCAAAGTGGTATCAGCAGTACGCCAATCTGTGGGGTTGCTATACCAACCTGTGCCAATGGGTTGGGCATTACGGCGATGACGATGTCGCACTCAGTAACTTCAACAACAATGTGGCGGCGCTTGCCCTATGATGACCGATCTTGCATCCGCTGCAGTCCAATCGCTCGGCTGCGACCCCATGGTTGGCCTGCGTCTGGCGCGCGTCGACGGATTTGAGCCCGCTGTCGCGCTCGGCCAAGACGAGCTGTCTGCCTATGTGCGTCGCTTTTCGATGCTCTTTGCCGACGACACTACCATGCGCCGTGGCGGTATCGGCCGCGTGACGCGTGCCGTCAACGCCCAGGGCGAGGCCGTGGCACTCAAGCAGCTCATTTTGCCGACGCGCGATGAGTTTGACGACGATGCTGCTCACGAGGCACTGGTCGCCAAGTTCAAAGCGGCGTTTCGCGAGGAATACGAATGCCACCGCGCCCTTTCGGGCCTTAAGGGCTTTCCCCGCCTCTATGGATGGGGCGAAGTCGATGGCGTGCCTGCGATTGTCATGGAATGGGTCGAGGGCGAGACGCTCGCCCGCTTGCGCTCGCGCTTTGCCGTGGACGATGCCGGCCGCCTGTCGCCGCTTGTGGCGGCGCGCTTGGGGCGCGACCTGTTCGACCTGCTCTGCCGCATGAGCCTGGTGGGGGAGGGCTTTGTCCATCGCGATATCTCGCCCGCTAATATTATGGTGCGTACGGCGCGCCTGCCGCTTGACCGGCAGCTTGCCGAGGGCACCTTTGACCTGTGCCTGATCGACTTTGGCTCGTCGCTGGCGCTCGAGCCTGCGTCGGCCGTGGCCGGTGCCGGCGGCAAGGCATCCTTTACCGAGCGCTATGCCACGCTGCGTCGCGCGACGGTGGCCTACGCTCCGCCCGAGATGCTCACCGACGATATTCCCGACCTGCGCGCTTTGCGTATGTCGCCGGCGATTGACGTCTATGCCGCGGCAAGTACGGTTTACGAGCTCATTGCCGGCGCCGCGCCATACGAAGCCGCGCCGAGCACTTCGGGCACCTCGGGTTCGCGCAAAAAGACGCGCGACATCGCCAGCCCCTACCGTCTCAAGATGGACACGCTGCCCGACTATCCCATTGGTGCCCATGCGCCCGGTTGCGATTTGACTCAGCTGCTTCGTCGTGAGCCCGATGTGGCGCTCGCTGCGGCCGAGCAGGCCCAGCAGCTGGGGCTTGAGCCGGATTCCGAGGAGCTACGCGATGCGCTGGCGTTTGTCGATGCCCAGCTGTTCAACGTGGTGATGGCCTGTCTGTCCAGCCATCAAAAAGATCGTCCCGAGCCGGCGGCGGTCGAGGCGGCGCTCTCGGCGTTTTGTGAACACTATGCGCAAAATGTCGGTCGTTCGCTCCGCGGCGAGCCGCTCACGCCGTGCCCCATGGATGCGTCTGGCCGCGCGGTTCGTCGCGCGTTGATGGTCGGCGCGACGGTCGTCTGTGGCGTGGTTTGGGCTGTGGTCGTGGTTTCGGCCGCGCTGCTGGCGTCGGGCGCTCGCGTGACGGCGACTTTGGGATCGCTCGTGTGGTCTGGGTCGCTACCGGGTATTATTGCCGCACTGGCGTTGGCGCTGCCAGGCATAGCCGGCGTTGCCGCGGGGGCACTTGCGCGTGATCGGCGCTCGGGGTTCCTGCAGGGCGTGCTTGCGCTTTCTGCCTGCGAGGTTCCGGTGCTGGTTGTGGCTGCATGTAGCGTATTTTTCCAACGCGCCGTGATGGGCGGCCTTGTTGCCGCTCTGGTTGCAACCTATACGCTTACGTGGTTTTTGCTTGCGATGGGCTTTGCCTTTGAACTTCCCGTTTCGGCACCGCGACGCACAAAAGCCCAGATGGCGACTCCGCTTGCCGGTGGAGCCGCAGCTGCCCGTACTTTTGGCGGACCTGTCGAAGTATCGTCCGATTCTATTTCTACGACCAAGGAGGCCTAGGTCATGGCATCTCAAGTTGAGCTCACCCCATGCGGGGCCATGTTTGACATCTTTAAGCGCGCGGCGCATCTGAGCCATATCGAGCTGTGCGGCTTGGTGCTTTCGTCCCGTCCGCTCGCCGACGGCCGCAGCCCGCAGAGCCGAGCCGCCGATCGCTCTTGGGTTTCCCGCTTTATCGTTCGCGCGCCGGTCGGCACGCTTCAGCAGCGCTACTTTGCCGAATACGGTACCTCGGCTGCGCGTATTATGTCGCAACTGGCCCTGCGCCAGCGCAATCCCATGGACTCCACGGCTGTGATCAATATGGTGTGCGGTTCTGCAGGTGAACCGATGGTACGCGCGCTCGAAGAGTGCCACCAGGACACGAATCTCTATCGCAACGCGCTCGATCGCCTGTCCCAGGCGGCGGAACTCATGCCCGCCGAGCGCGCCGAGGCTGTGCTGGTGCTGTTTGTCGCCGTCGGCTGTTCGGCGGATGTACGGTCCTCGGTGAACTATGCCATCGACTACGCGCACGCGACCTGTGGCGGAGGCACCTCCACGCCGCGTTCGCTTGGCATGTCGATGACCGCGGGCGAACGCGAACCCGCCCCGGCGCACCCCTTGGGCTTGCTGCGCGTGCAAAACAGTTTTGTCGTGAGCGCCCCGCGCTGGATTCAGCCGAGCGAGCAGGGTGTTGAGATTGGCGCGCTGGCCACTGGTGAGGGCGATATTACCGACGTCGGCGACGATGTCTCGGCCCGCCATGCTCATATCTGGTGCGATGCTCAAAATATCTGGCACGTCGAGGACTTGTCGTCCACCAACGGAACCGTGGTGGTAAACGGGGCCACGCGCGTCTGCATTCAGGTCGAGCCCGGCCGTTCCGCCCAACTCAATCCCGGCGACGAGCTCAAGCTCGGCGAATCCACTACCTACGCCATCCTCTTCGGTGCCCTCTAGCCGGCAGTTAGGGACGTTCCTTTTAATATGAGCAGGACATTGTCAAGAGGCAAAATCGGGCCTGG
>UQZM01000089.1 GCA_900545615.1 uncultured Collinsella sp. | reverse complement strand
GGGCCACTTAATGTTGCCCCCGTCTTGCGCAGGACTGTCCGAGCAGGGAACCTTATATGCCTCCGCCCGGACAGACGTTTCAGTTATGAGTGACCCGCTACTTGATCTTGGTCGTGCCCGGCGCCAGGTTGGGGTCGGTTTCGTTGGCCTCGGTCTGGAAGTGCTCGGTGTACACGTTCTTGCCGTCGCGGAACATCTCGTAGTATTGCATCTTGGCGTAATCCTCGCGTGCCTTGGTGGCGGCTGCTGCGGCGGCGTCGTCACCGGTGACGTTGGAGGAGAGCGCCCAGCGCAGGCTGGCGTCCTCGTAGCCCACGGAGTTGATAGCAGGCAGCGACTTACGCAGCGTCATGTGCGCTTTCTGGTAGTCGGTCAGCGGGGCGCCGATTAGCTGCATCAGCTGGGTGGACAGGTAGTTGGTGGACAGGTCGTCGGTCTCGCTTGTCTGGTCGCAGCCGGCAACGTCGTAGTTGGCCCAGATGATGTAGTCGGTCTGCCACAGGCGCTCCTGATGCGTAGCATCGTCTTCGCCGGTAAACCACTTGTCATTGAACTTGGACGGGAAGAACGGCTGGTGGTCGCCCCAGAACACCACGACCACCTTACGGTCGAGCTTGCTCAGGGCGTTGAGGAAGTAGCGCAGCGCCTGGTCGGACTGCTCGATGCACGAGACATACTCGTCGACATCGGAGAGCGTGCCGTCCTCGACGGTCTTGGCGTCCAAATCGGTCGTGTCGATATTCAGGTGCATCTGCTTGTCGACCGGCAGCAGGCCCGTATCGTAGCCCGAGTGGTTCTGCATGGTCACGTCGAAGATAAACTGCGGATCGGCGTTCTGGTCGAGCAGCTCGAGAATCTTGTCGTAGGTAGCCTGGTCGGTCACCATGCCGCGCAGGGTGTCGGCTCCCTGGAAGTCGTTGATGGACAGGAACTGGTCAAAGCCAAAGTCCGTGTAGACGTTCTCGCGGTTCCAGTTGGTTGCGTGGTTGGGGTGCATGGCCGTGGTGGAATAGCCGAGCGATTTGAACTGCTCTGCCAGGTTCCCGGTCGTTTCCATGTTATAGATGGTGTAGGGGTACACACCCGAGCCCAGGTTGGCCATGGAGTTGCCGGTCATAAACTCAAACTCGGTATTGGCGGTGCCGCCGCCGTAGGCGCTCACGTAGAGCTTGCCGCGGCTGAGGCAGTTGGACAGGCTCTTAAAGTACTGCGGGCCCTCGTAGCCGGCGTGCATGTTCTGGTAGATCGACAGATCCGAGAAGGTCTCGTTCATGATGGCGATGACCGTGGGCTTCTCGCTATCGAACTGCTCCTTTGCGGCGGCGCGCTCGTCGCTCTGGGCGGCATCGGACTTGTCATAGGCCTTGGCGTACTTTTTGAGCGTGGCCTTGGCGTCGTCGACAGAGTAGTCGGCGGGTTTAGGCGGCTTGATGGACTGCGCGGCACTAATAAATGCGGGCAGGTAGCCCTCGCGCCAGTAGCTCTCGAGCGGGCGCCAGGTGTAGACGGTGATGCCGAGGGTGTTGTAGTAGTCGATGAGTGTGACGTGTGCGGTCACGCCGCCCAGGCACAGCACGGCAACGAGCAGGTTGATGAGCAGCATGCGCTTGGCGTTGGCGGCACCCTTCTGGCGGTGCGGCGCCACGATGCCGGCGTACTCGCACAGCAGCATCGAGATGGCGGTAAAGCCCATGGATAGCACGCAGAACAGCGAGATCGAGAAGGTGTAGCCGTTGCCGGCGACTGCGGCGGCGGTGGAGATGGCCGAGAGGTCGCCCGGCTGGATGGGCATGGATTTAAACGTGATGACGAAGAACTCGGCAATGCCCAGGACAAAGAGGGCGAAGGCCAGGACGGCCGGAGCTGCGCCGTGGCGCTGGAACAGGAAGAATAGGCCGGCCATGAGAGTGGTGATGATGGCCCACTCGAGCAGGATGCACAGGGGGTAGACCCAGGTAAAGTCGTGGTTGGACGAGACCTCCATGCCCAGCAGCGCAAAGACGCCGGCAAGCAGCAGGCACAGCACGGCGGCGACAAGCGGCTTGCCCACAAAGGCGCCGCGCAGGCGGGCGAGCTTGCCCGTGGGGGCGGGGGCGTCGGCCGAGGCGAATGCAAAGACGCGCGGTGCGATGCGATCGCGGGCGATGCTTGCCCGGGCGCAGCTGGTGAGAATGGCGTTGGTCAGGATGAGCATCACAAAGGCGAGCGGCTCGTTCTGTGCCACGAGGCCAATAGCGCCCCAGACTGTCAAAAAGAGCTGGAACAGGCCAAAGGCGACGCTCCAGGCGATGGCGCTTTTGGCAACGGTGCCCGACTGAGCGCGAATGGCCTTGGCCTCGCGCAAAACAAGGTAGACGGTCGCCGCAAGACCGATGAGCGAGATGGCGGCTGCGAACATGCTGAGACTCCTCACAAACTTAAAACCTACGAAAGCGGGGGTTTACCCGATTGTTACCAAGATATGCGCAGCATTTAAGGGCTGCGCACAACAACCAGCCATATTAACGCGCACGTGTGGCGGTGTTGCGCAATGGAGTGTCGACCTGCGCGATAATGGATGGGAATTACACGGAAACATAAAGGCTTCTTAAAGAAATGGCGAGGATGAGGCGATGAACGAGCAGGTTTGCAAGACGGACGTTGAGTGCTGCGACGGTGCCGCAGGCGTGGACGCCGGCGGCTATCCGGTCGAGGCTACGGGCAACGCGGTGCTGGACATCTTGGAGCACCGTTCTTCCACGCGTGCCTTTGCGCGCGATGACGACGGCCGTCCCATGGCGGTGACCGACGAGCAGCGCGCGGCGATCCTGCACGCGGCGAGTCGCGCGCCGTCGGCGGGCGCCATGATGATGTACTCCATCGTGAGCATCCGCGAGCAGGCTACGCTCGATCACTTGGCCGATCTGTGCGACCACCAGCCCATGATTGCCAAGGCACCGTGGGCACTTATATTTGTGGTCGACTATGCCAAGTGGATCGATCTGTTTGAGCATGTGGGCTGCTTTGAGCCCGAGTTTGTAGAGCGCACGGGCAAGTCGCCCCGTCGTGCGCCGGGTCTGGGCGACTTTGCCATCGCGGCACAGGACGCCGTGATCGCCGCGCAAAATGCCGTGGTCGCCGCCGAGGCCCTGGGGCTGGGAAGCTGCTACATCGGCGATGTCGTCGAGAATGCCGAGGAAGTGGCCGAGCTGCTGGATCTGCCTCCGTATACCATGCCGCTGTCGATGCTCATCATCGGCACGCCTCGCAAAGAGCGCCCGGCCATTGCGCATCCCGTGGTGAACCTGGTGCACGAGGAACGCTACTGCCGTGCGGATGCCGCGACCATGGACGCGCAGGTGGCCGAGATGGATGCGATGTTTCGTCCGCACGCCCGCGAGGTGGGCGAGCGCGTGGTGGATATCTACACCCGCAAGCACACGAGCCCCTTTATGGCCGAGATGAGCCGTTCCATGGAGTGGTGGTTCAAAAACTGGCTCGGAAAATGACGGATGTGACAAAGGTGCAGTCCCTTTGTCACATTCCATATCGCCGTGGTGGCCTAAAGGCCGTATAAATGTTTATCTAGCTGGGAAAACGATACATTAAATCATGGGCCGATTACCTATAATCCCTTCGAACATTAAAGTTGGGAAGGAAACCGGCTTATGGAACAAAAGGCCAAGGAGGCAGCCTCGCACGCTGCGATTCCTGTGAGCATCTCGGCGATGCTCGTCACGCTGGGCGTGGTGTACGGCGATATCGGCACCAGCCCTATGTATGTAACCAAGGCGCTCGTTGCCGGCAACGGCGGCATCGGAAGCGTCACGGAGGAGTTCGTGCTCGGCGCGCTCTCCCTTGTCGTGTGGACGGTCACGCTGCTGACCACCATCAAGTATGTGCTCATCTCGCTGCGCGCCGATAACCATGGCGAGGGCGGCATCTTTGCCCTGTACAGCCTGGTCAAGCGCTGCGGCAAGTGGCTCATCATCCCCGCCATGCTGGGTGGCGCCGCGCTGCTCGCCGACGGCATCCTGACGCCGGCCGTTACCGTTACCACGGCCATCGAGGGCCTGCGCACCATCCCGGCGGTCCATGCCGTGCTGGGCGATGACCAGGGCCGCGTCGTCGCCATCACGCTCGCCATCATCATCGTGCTCTTCTTGGTACAGCGCATCGGTACGGCCAAGATCGGTCACGCCTTTGGCCCCATCATGACGCTGTGGTTCCTGTTCCTGGGCGGCACGGGTCTTTTCTTTGTTTTCCAGCACCCCGCCGTGCTGCTGTGCCTCAACCCGGTGCGCGGCATCGCCTTTTTGCTGAGCCCCAACAACCACGCGGGCATCATGATTCTGGGCAGCTGCTTCCTCGCCACCACCGGTGCCGAGGCGCTCTACTCCGACATGGGCCACGTCGGCCGCGGCAACATCTACGCTACCTGGCCATTCGTTAAGTGCTGCCTGCTGCTGTCCTATATGGGTCAGGGCGCTTGGCTTATGAACAACGCTGCCAACCCCGAGCTCATGGGCATTGCCG
>UQZM01000088.1 GCA_900545615.1 uncultured Collinsella sp. | reverse complement strand
CATGACGGCCACACGTATCGTTGAAGACCCTAAAATCATCAAGGTCGATCACCGCCACGCCAGCCTTCATGCGAGCGCTACGGAGCTTTTCTTCGTAATATCGGCGATTGCGCACGCTCGTCAGCACATCGGTGTAGACAAGGTCCTCTTCTGCAGCCTCCCGCTCATCAATCGGACGCACCATCAGCAGGACGCGAGGCTCGCCCTCGACCTTTAGAGGGCGTAGGCGGGCGCGGTACTCGGTACCATCATTGAGCAGCTGCTCCGATACATCATCGGAACCTGCCAAGGCCTCAAGACTCGACTGACGCAGACAAGGGCAGCGATCGCCGGCGAGCAAGCAGTTAGGCTCGCTCTTAATCTGATCGGCCGACAACAAACGCACCACGGGGTAGGTCTTCGCGACGCGGGCGACCTCGGCGGCAGCCTCCTCGTCGGTTAGATTGACCTCGTGATTATTGAGCATATGGGGCCCTTCCTATCGTTACGCACGGCAACGGTGCATATCAATTGGTACAAGGGTAGCATCTAACAGCTGAAGGCAAACGCGCGATTATCGTTACATTTTTATGACCTGGCAAACGGCGGTAATGGAGCCGCGGGCGCGCGGTTATGGGCGCATTCGTTAACAATGACGAAACGCTAACAGCCCCTCTCCCCGCAGGTCATCGAGCGTGCTAACGCTCCAAGACATCGCGAACGGCGTTTGCCGCCGTAACGGGGCGATCGCGCAGACCGTTATGCGCGCCCAGGATCGTCACAAGGGGGCAATCGAGATATTCGGCAGCCGCTCGCGTGCCAGCCTCGCGGGGTGTATCGACCGAAAGCTCGCCCAAAAACACGGCCGACACCGCCTTTGACGCGCGGACGCGCTCCCAGTCGGGAGCATATGTCATATTTGTTCCGTATTCATTAGCCATAAAGCAACGACCATTGCGCAGGGCATGTTTGGCTTCCGCTTCGGTCGTCCCGGGAGCTTCGGGGTCCAAGTCGCCGAGGGCTCCCAAGAAAAGCCGGAGCGCCCTTGAAACCTTTCCAGCCGCAATCATATCGAGCAAAACCGGAGCTGCGCCCATGCCGACGCCTTCGGCCGACACAGCCGGCTCATGCAGAATCGCACGGGCGACGAGATGGGGTTCGGCGCGAAGAAGCTCCAGCGCCACCAACGTACCGGCGCTATGCGCAAGCACATTTGTCGGAGCGCCAACGTGTTCGATCACGGCTTGCAGGTCGGCGGCCTGAGCGGCAAGATCATAGCTGCCGTCTGCCGCATCGCTGCTGCCACCGCAGCCGCGGCGGTCGTAGGCAATTACGCGGTAGTTGCGGCTGAGCTCACAAGCGATACCGTCGAAAAATGTGCCGTCGACACAAGCGCCGTGCACGCACACCAAGGCAGGAGTATCAGGCGACACATCCGGGCCGGCATATTCGCGACAGGCAATCGTGGTGCCCGCATTCTCGACCGTAAAATCCATGTTGTGCCCCCATCATCAACGCCCATCCAGTTGCGCGTCAGTACGGCTGGATAGACCCGCATTGCTTTACGCCTTGTTAACAGATTAACTTTACCCGACCCGAGGCTTTTCATGACACGGCATAATGAGCGACGTGAAAAAACGAAACTTGTAAAGCAAGAGCCCGCACCCTGCTTTGGAGCCGATGCTATGCTTAGGCACAATTGTCTTGAGGAGCATATGCCTATGTCTACGTTTTTGAATGCCAGCCCCATCTTTGGGCCCGTTCGCAGCCGTCGCCTTGGTCTCTCGCTCGGCGTCAACATGATGCCGGCCAGCGGCAAAATCTGCACGTTCGACTGCATTTACTGCGAAAACGGCCTCAACGCCGAGCGCCCCTGCCATGAGCCGCACAACACAGCCGCCGCGGTACTCGACGCGCTCGAGGCAAAGCTGCGCGAGATGGCAGCCGAGGGCGAGCTCCCCGATGTGATCACCTTCGCAGGCAACGGCGAGCCCACCGCCGCACCGGAGTTTCCGCAGGCCATCGCCGGCGCCGTCGCGCTGCGCGACGAGCTTGCCCCAAACTCCAAGATCGCCGTGCTCTCCAACGGCACGCGCGCCGACCGCCCCGAGGTGCACGACGCGCTCATGATGGTCGATGACAACATTCTTAAGCTCGATACCGTCGACCCGGCATTTATCCAGCTGCTCGACCAGCCCGTTGGCCCCTACGACGTCGAGCACCAGATCGAGACGTTCGCAAGCTTTGACGGTCACGTTATTATCCAGACGATCTTTTTGACCGGTGAGTATCTGGGCAAGCTCATCGACAACACCGGCGAGGAGTACGTTGCCCCCTGGCTCGCGGCGCTTGAGCGCATTCGCCCACAAGAAGCGACCATCTACACGGTGGCGCGCGAGACACCAATCGCCGGCCTTGCCAAAGCGGCGCCTGAAGTGCTCGACGCCATTGCCGCGCGCGTGCGCGCCCTCGGCATTCCCTGCCAGGTGAGCTACTAGCGCGCAGCTGCCCTGTGAGTGGGCTATACTAGCTGCGGATGAAAGGAAGTTAGCCATGTATGACAAAGGACCCGTTCCTGGCCGCAACGACGCTTGCTGGTGCGGCAGCGGCAAAAAATATAAGAAATGTCACAGCGCCTTCGACGAGCGCCTCGAGCGCCTGTGGGAGGAGGGCTGGGAGGTTCTGCCCCGTACGCTCTACAAGACGCCCGCCGATATCGAGGGCATCAAGCGCTCGGCCGCCATCAACGTGGGCGTGCTCGATTACGTAGGCGAGCACATCACCGCGGGCATGACCACCAACCAGATCGACCAGATGATCTACGACTACACCGTCGAGCACGGCGGCACGCCGGCCGACCTCAACTACGAGGGCTATCCCAAGAGCGTGTGCACCTCGATCAACGACGTGGTCTGCCACGGTATCCCCTGCGATACGGACGTGTTGCACGAGGGCGACATCATCAACGTGGACTGCTCCACGATCCTGGACGGTTACTTTAGCGATTCGAGCCGCATGTTCTGTATCGGCGAGGTCTCGGCCGATCGCCAGCGCCTGGTCGAGGTCACCCGTGCCAGCGTGGAGGCGGGTCTGGCCGCCGTCAAGCCATGGCTACCGCTGTCCGTTATGGCCGAGGCCGTGCAAAAGACGGTCGAGGACGCCGGTTTTAGCGTGGTGCGCGAGTACGGCGGGCACGGCATCGGTAAGGAGTTCCACGAGGACCCGTTTGTGGGCTTTACCACCGAGGCACCCGATGTGGACACCATCATGGCTCCGGGCATGATCTTTACCATCGAGCCCATGGTCAACGCCGGAGCGCCCGACATTAAGATTAGCAAGGGCGACGGCTGGTGCGTACGCACCAAGGACGGTAGCGATTCGGCCCAGTGCGAGGTACAGCTCGTGGTGACCGAGGACGGCTACGAGCTGCTGAGCTGGTAGCTGTGGATGCGCCGGGCTACGCGATGGATATGTTAACCATCGCGTAGCCCGGCGTTTTTATAGCGTTTTGCCTGATACAACCTGCCAAAATAAACCTGTCCCTTTTTGGTAGGTCGAGCGGAAAGGACTGCTTGTGAACATCCTGGTTTTGCTGCCCGTCAACGACCGCCATCGCGCGATCCTCGAGTCGAGCGCTCCGGGCGAGGACTTTATCTACACGAGCGCCGACGCCGCCACGCGCGAGCAGGTCGCCGATGCCGACGTGATCTTGGGCAACATCGACCCTGACATGCTCACAGCATGCGAGCATCTCCAGCTGTTGCAACTGCAGACCGCGGGCTATGACGATTACTTGGCCGCCGGCACCGTGCCAGCCGACGCTAAGCTTTCCTGCTCGGTGGGCGCCTACGGCCAGGCTGTGAGCGAGCACATGTTTGCCATGGTCCTTTCCATGATGAAGCGCCTGCCCGGCTATCACGACTTGCAGCGCGAGCATCGCTGGGAGGATTTGGGGCCGGTCACCTCGCTCAAAAGCGCCAATGTGCTGGTGCTGGGCGCGGGCGATATCGGCGGCCACTTCGCCACGCTCTGCCGCGGCATGGGCGCGCACGTCCGCGGCATCAAGCGCCATCCGCTCGTCTACCCCATTGTGTTTGAGGACATGGACGGCATGGACGCCCTATCCGAGCGCCTGGCCGAGGCTGACATCGTCGCATCCTTTATGCCCAGCACACCCGAGACCCGCGGCCTGGCGAACGCCGAGTTCTTCACCGCGATGAAACCGGGCGCCTTCTTTGCCAACGGCGGCCGCGGCGATCTTGTGGTCGCCGACGACTTGGTTGCCGCCTTGGAGTCGGGACATCTCGCCGGCGCCGCGGTCGACGTCACCGACCCCGAGCCGCTGCCTGAGACAAGCCCGCTGTGGGATGCGCCCAACATGCTCATCACGCCGCACGTCTCCGGCTGGTTCCACCTGGCAGCCACGCTCAATAATGTGGTCGACATTGCCGCAGAGAATCTGCGTCACCTGCAAGCCGGCGAAACTTTACGTTGTTGGATCGAACATTAGGGTTCCGCCGTTCTAACGAACGGCGGACCGGTCGACGCTGCGCGCCGCCCAGAGCGACAATTTGTCATTCAAAAGGCAAGG
>UQZM01000087.1 GCA_900545615.1 uncultured Collinsella sp. | reverse complement strand
GTCGCGCCCTTGAAGTTGAACGTCAGATTGTCCAAATGCGGCCCGCGCAGCGTCGGCAGGTTAAGGCGTTTGGTAAAACGCCGTAACTCGACGCCGTAACCCTAAAGCTCCGTTACTTCAACGTTGTTGTAGATCTCGTCCCAGCGGTCCATGACCAGGTGGCCGGTCTTGGGATCCATGGCGTTGAGCTTGCCGCAGGTATTGGCGGTCTTGAGCACCGTGACGTCGTCGGCGCCGGCAGCAATGGCATGCGCAAAACCGGCGATGGTCGAGTCACCGGAACCCGTCGCGTTCACTGCCGCAATCGCGGGCGTCTTGGCGCGGAACGCGCGACCCTCATGGAAGCCAACCGAACCGGCAGCGCCCATCGAAACGACAACCCAGGGGATACCGGCAAAACGGTCATCGGCGGCAAGCGCCTCGCGCAGGGCATCGACATCATCGGTCGTAAAGGACGTACCCAGCAGGCCGTTAATCTCGGTCAGGTTGGGCTTTACAAGCTCAGGCTTAGCGTCGGAGTCCAGCGCGGCCTCCAGCGATGCACCCGAGGTGTCGAGCAGCACCTTGGCACTCGCCTCCTCGGCGATCTTGACGAGCTCGGCATAGTAGCCAGCATCGACGCCACGCGGCAGCGAGCCCGAAAGCGTCACAACGTCCGCCTTCGCTGCAAGCTCGGCAAACTTGGCCGTAAAGGCCTCGAGCTCGGCCGGGGCGATCTGCGGGCCGCTCTCCAAAAGCTCGGTCTGATTACCCTCGTGCAGAATATTCAGGCAAATGCGCGTCTCACCGGCGATGGGCACAAAGTCGTTCTTGACGCCGTCGGCATCCATAAGCTCGGCCATATAGGCACCCATGTGGCCGCCGAGCAGACCGGTCGCGAGCACATCGTCGCCCAACTGCAGCAGCACACGGCTCACGTTGAGGCCCTTGCCGCCAGCGGTCTTTTCGGGCGTCACACGGTTAACATCGTCGATGATCAGCTTGTCGAGCTGATAGCGCGTATCAATCGACGGGTTCATGGTAACGGTCAGAATCATATTGAACTCCTGTTCCGGGGCGGCATGACCTACCCCAAACATACGATAACTCGTTAAAGAATCTCGATCTCAAAACCGCGGGTGATGGTCTCCCCCGGCTTGGCCACCAGGCAGCCACGCTTATGCTCCAAGATGTCGTCCTCGTCGGAACAGGTGGACAGGCCACCCCACGGCTCCACAGCCACAAAGTCGCCCTCGGGCTTGCTCCACACAATCAAATACGGCATATCGGGGAACGTCAGGCGCACACCCTTGTCCTCGGTTTTCTTGGTCAACGTAACCACGCGGCTCTCGAGCACGTCAAAGATGGTCTCCGCGAAGTCGAAGAGTTCGTGGGTCAGCGGCAGGTCATGGCCAACCATCGGGTTCTTGCTGCGATGCTCAACATCAATCAGGCCCGTCGAGGGAACGGCAGTACAGAGCTCGGTGGCCTCACGCTGCTCAAAACGGAGCTCGTAATCGTCGTAGGACTCGCCCTCGTCGAGCGGGCACTTAAAGCCGGGGTGACCGCCCACAAAGAACGGCATGTCCTCAGTGCCCTCATTGGTCACCTCGTACGACACGGCCACCTTTTCCGAATCGATCGTGTAACGAGCAACGATCTTAAACGGATACGGGTACTGCTCGAGCAGCTCGGCATGGTCGGTAGAGCTTAGGCTCAGCGCAACCATGTTGTCGCTCTGTTCCTCGAGCTTCCACTCCTGTTTGCGCGCAAAGCCGTGGCGGGCGAGCTTTACCTCGCGGCCGCCCATGGTCATTGCGCGACCGTCACGAAGGCCACCGCAGATCGGGAAGCAAATAGGTGCCTGGCCCGACCACACCGCCGGATCGCCCTGCCACAGATACTCGCGACCGTCGGCCGCAATAGAAGTGAACGATCCGCCAGCCGTGCTCAACGCAATGCGGACAGAGCCGTTATCAAGAACAAACTCCATGGGAATCTTCTCCTTCACATATCATCTCGCACGATCCCTTGTGAACGTCGTGCCTTTAGCAGAAAGGTAATGAGGCAGCGCCGCAAACAAAAGAACAATGCACGTCCAGCCCGCTGGGCCAATTGGGCTGATAGCAAACCGGCCCGCGCCCCATCACAGAAACGCGAGCCGTCAATTGAAAAGCTGCAGAATGCCGGGTACCGCCAAAACGAAGCACACAAGCTCGGCAAGCAAACGTGTTATCGGAGCAGCTTGCCGAACCAGAAAGCTTCGCAACAACAGGGGCAATCCTGCTGGTACCCCCTACGTCAGCGAGCGGCGCTCAGGTGCCCCAGGTCGCCGCGAAAGAGGAGCGACGCGTACTTCATGTACGCGAGCGACGGTTTGAGCGGCGAGATGGGGTGCCTGAGCGCCGCGCAGCGTCGACCCGTTACGCGGTTTGGTAAAACCGCGTAACCTCCTTAGTCGTGATACTCGCCGCGGTCCCACTTCTCGAGGAACTCGTCAAAGAAGTGCGGGTCGGCCTGAGCCTCGGCGTCGGCCTTATTGCAGGCATCGATCTTGGCGATCAGGGCATCGTGCTCGGGGGTCTTCTCGTAGGGCTCCTCCAGGAAGGCAAGCATGATATCGGCCATCAGGAACTCGCCGGTGATCTTGCCGCCAAAGCCCACGATGTTGGCGTTGAGCTCGCGACGGGCATACAGGGCAGAGGTCATGTCGCGGACCAGGGCGCAGCGAGCGCCGGGGACCTTGTTGACGGCGTTGGTGATGCCAATGCCGGTGCCGCACAGGGCCACGCCAAAGTCGGCCTTGCCGCTGGCAACAGCCTCGCCCACGGCCTTACCGTAGATGGGATAGTGCGTACGGGTGTGGCTGTAGGTGCCGCAGTCGAGCACCTTGTAGCCAGCCTGCTCCAGGCGGTCGGCCAGATAGATCTTCTCGTCCGTAACGATATGGTCGCAACCGATTGCGATGGTCTTCTTCATCAGAACGTCCTTTCGTCTGAATTCACAAGTTGAGGTAGAAGTTCGAGTTCTCGGTGGCTCTCGTTAGGCCATCTTGTTGAGCATGTCGACACGGATCTGGTGACGGCCGCCGGCGTACTGTGCACGCAGGAACTCGCGGGCGATCTTCTTGGCGACCTCGGTGCCCACAACGCCCGGGCCCATGGTGACCATGCGCGAGCCGTTGTGCTCGCGGGTCATGTAAGCGGAGCGCTCGTCGGAAATGTTGGCGACGACCATGCCCTTGATCTTGACGGCGGCCATATAGGAGCCGACGCCGTACTTATCGAATGCAAAGCCCTGGGAATCCTTGTGCTCCAGCAGGTCCTTGGCAACGGCGGTCGCGGAATCGACAAAGTCCGCGGCAGGGGTCTCGGAATAGTCGACGACCTCGTGACCGTCGGCGATGAGCATCTCCTTGATGGACTCCTTCATCGACATACCGTCGGCATCGGAAGCGATTACAACCCTCATGACATCCTCCTTGAGAGATACGCAGGTGCGTAGTTTCTGTTTGGAAGTGTTGAATCGCGCTCAGGTCCGGGCATCTGAATGTGCGGTTCTTCACTGTTCGTGTTTATTTGAACACATTCGAACATCGAGTGCAACCATTATTTGTTTAACTTTGTTCTTTTTTGAACAAATACCGTTCACGGTTGATTGCCGACCGTTTGAGCCCGGCGCGGACGCAGCGACCATGTGTTCAACAAACAAAAGGGCGGCCGAGAACGTGTCTCGGCCGCCCTTCTTACGGTTGATCTTCCAAGGATCGCTTTGCCGCCTACTCAGACTGTCCGCTCTTCTTGGCATGTTTGGACGGAGCCCTCAGAAAACGGCCCGTCAAATAGTTCGCCGGGCCAGAGATATCGATCCCCAGCAGGGTGTGGCCCAGCCACAGAAACGCCACGAGCACCAGCAGCGGGATAACGCACGAGGTCACGATCATCACGATGACGCCTTCAATCAGATCAGTCACCTGCTGCACAATCTCATCGGTCATCTGCTTGGCACCACTGGTCACCGACGTGACGAGACCCGAGGCACCGTCGGCAAGCTGCTCAAGCACGTTCTTGGACTCTGTGGACTCGGCCTTTTTCTTGCTTGCCTTGGAGTTATCACTATCTGCCGCACTCGCAGCGTCAGTCGCCTTTTGCTCGGCCGCCTCGATGCTCACTCGATACGTTTCGTCGACCTTTTGCGACACCCATACGCTTGCAGGCACCAACGCCATGCCGATCACGGCAACCACCAGCACGCGCGTCGCCGCACGGCGCAGGACGGCGCTCGTGCTCCAGCGCCCGTGAATGCCGAGCGACACCGCAAAGAGCACCAACGCAAGCGGGATTAAGATGCCCAAGCCAACCGACCACAAAATCGTGAGCAAATATTTTTCTAGGTATAGCACGGCAAGCACGATACCAAGGTTGCCTGAAAGCTGCGCGAGCTGCTCGGCGACCGGCGTCCCCGTATCACCCGGCAGCGCGGTAATGCCCGCAGACAGCGCCACGCACGAGGTCGTGAGCGCCAAAACATTGCCCTTCTTTTGATCGATGACCTCGATGGTGGAGTCCCAAGTCTTGGTATCGGCAAAATGCGGGCGCGCGACAAAGCCCGACAGCAGCGCCAGCACCACGAGCGCAACGATAAAGCCAATCTGCAACTTTTTGTTTGCGCACACGACATCGGACAGGCTGGGCTGCAGCTCGGTAACCGTCGTATGCTCGGTTATCTGGACAGGACGCCCATGAGCCATCTCATACGCGTCTCTTTTTTGAATTGATCCGTTGTCCGGCATTTGGATACCTCCTCAGTCCGGCCTGTATTGCGGATGGAAGTATACCCACCCATCGAAAAACCGAACGGCAGGAGGCGCAACAGGCTGCTGCATGACCCGCCCGCCATGAAATGGGCCCATCTACTACGTTTAACCGCCCATCCCCGACCATGCCACAAAGCGAAAAAACAAAACCGACGCTCCTATAAGTTGTCAAGAGGCAGTTTGCGGGAGCGCTCTCT
>UQZM01000086.1 GCA_900545615.1 uncultured Collinsella sp. | reverse complement strand
TCCCACATTCATCCGCACATGTGCGGATGAATGTGGGAGGTGTTCGGATGAAGTTGATAATCAAGGTTCTTGGTTTATCGTGTCGAACGCTTGTGTTGTGCCATTGCCTGCGGCAACGGTGTGCTACACTCTTGCACTGCTGAGTGGGCCAGACGGTCGCGCGATGTGCTGCTTGCAGCACGCGTGAGGAAAGTCCGGGCTCCAGAGGGCGGGATGCCGGCTAACGGCCGGGCGGAGTGATCCGACGGAAAGCGCCGCAGAAAAGAAGACTCCCACCTGCGCCGCAAGGCGTAAAGGGAAAAGCTGAAACGGTGGTGTAAGAGACCACCAGCGTCGTGGTAACACGGCGGCTTGGCAAGCCCCATCCGGAGCAAGCGCGAATAGGAACGCTATGGGCCGGCCCGGTCCGCGTTCGGGTAGCGTGCGTGGAGCTGCACGGTAACGTGCAGACAAGATAAATGACCGTTCACGACAGAACCCGGCTTATCGGCCCACTCAGCACTTTGTTGACGCTGCGAACCCGTCAGCGCGGCAATCTGCCTTTCAAGCCTTCGGGCATGACCATAAGGTCAATGCCCTTGTCTTTCAAGGCACCTTGCTCGCGCTGACGGGTTCTCGCTGTTGGTGACGGTATCATTGGCGTTTCCGTTCTTGTTGGCGAGGTCAACGGTGCTGTCTTTGCCGTATTATTGAGGCTGTTTGTTGCTGCGCTTTATTTTGTTGAGGGGCTTTGTTGGACAGCTATTTTACTCTGCAATCGAATATTGAGGTTTCGGGCGAATTTGTGGACCGCAAGAGCCGGTTTATTGCCCAGCTGGTCCATATTGAGTCCGAGGATGAGGCGAATGCCTTTATCGAGATGGTTCGCAAGCGTCATTACGACGCTCGACACAATGTTCCCGCGTGGATTTTGGTCGATGGACGCGAGCGCCAGAGCGATGACGGTGAGCCGAGCCGCACGAGTGGTATGCCGACGCTCGAGGTGTTGCGCGGCGCTGAGCTCAAAAATGTTTGCTGCGTGGTGACGCGCTATTTTGGCGGCACGCTGTTGGGGCCTGGTGGCTTGGTACGCGCCTATACCGCGGCGACGCAGGCGGCGGTGGCCGCGGCTCGGGAGGCCGGGCAGATCGTTGAGATGACGAGTGTCGTGCCGGTTGACGTGCATGTGGCCTATCCGCAGTATGAGCAGGTGCTTCGTTTGGCGCAGAATTCGGGTGCCAAGGTTTCGGATACCGATTACGCGGATGCCGTGACACTTCACTTGGTGTTTAAGGCGGGGGAGCAGGAGGCGTTTTGCGCTAAGATGCGTGAGCTTATGGCGGGGCGCGAGGAGATCGAGGTCGGCGCTCCCGAATTTGCCGAGTTCTAACGGCGACGGTCGGCGTGCTTTTGGATTGATTCCAAGCGCGCCGGCCGTCGATTTATGTTGCTGCCGTTTACTCGGCGAGCTGCTTTAGCACATCGCAGGCGATCTCGACGGCATCGTCGATGCAGCCGGGGCAGCTGCGGAGCGGACCCTTGTCCGATCCGATGCCCTTGAGCGTGCCGCAGACGGTCGTCGTGTTCTTCTCGCCAAAACGCTTGGCGATTTCGCGCGACAGCTTGTAGGTCTGGCCCTTGGTCTTGGGGTTTTCCATGCCGTCGCTCATCACAAAGCCCATGATGGCCACGGCGCCCGAGATGGCGCCGCAGGTTTCGGTCATGCCGCCCATGCCGGCGCCAAATCCCTCGGTGAGGGTAAAGGCGGTCTGGGGGTCGAGCCCGACGGCAGGTGCGAGCGTGCAGGCGACGGCCTGTGCGCAGTTGAAGCCTTGGGCGTGGTATTCGGCAGCCTGAGCTTGGCAGGCGGCGGTGTCGAGCTGGGCCGTATCGATTTGCTTCATCGTTGTCTCCTTGGTCACGGTGCACCCGCCTATGGTACCCGTGACGGGGCATGTAATCATCGAGAGCTTCATGTATGCCTCGTTTTTATCTATCGAGCAAATGCCCAAGGTTGAGACAAACACCCTTGATTCATTTGTCTCTCAACCCACCTTGGTGATGGGTTGAGAGGGGTGCAGGGTAGCGGTATCGTGAACCGAATAAAACGTAACCTAGGCAAGGGAGCAAGATATGAGCGAGCAGACTATCGGTACCACATGTGTTCAGGGCGGCTATCACCCGGGAGATGCCGAGCCGCGCCAGGTGCCCATCTACCAGTCAACCACGTGGAAGTACGACACGTCCGAGCACATGGGCAAGCTGTTTGACCTGGAGGAGTCGGGCTATTTCTACAGCCGTCTGCAGAACCCCACGTGCGATTTGGTTGCCGCCAAGATCTGCGAGATGGAGGGCGGCACCGCTGCGATGCTCACGAGCTCGGGCATGGCGGCGAATTTCCTCGCGATCTTTAACGTAGCCGGTGCCGGCGATCACGTGGTCGCGAGCTCTGCCATCTACGGCGGTACCTACAACCTGCTCGCCCATACTATGGAGCGCATGGGTCTGACCTGCACGTTCGTTGCCCCCGACTGCTCCGACGAGGAGCTCGAGGCAGCCTTTGAGCCCAATACCAAGCTCGTCTTTGGCGAGACGATTGCCAACCCCGCCCTTGCCGTGCTCGATATTGAGCGCTTTGCCAAGGCCGCGCACTACCACGGCGTGCCGCTGATGGTCGACAACACCTTCCCGACGCCCGTGATGTGCCGTCCCTTTGAGTGGGGCGCCGACATCGTCACGCACTCCACCACTAAGTACATGGATGGCCATGCGGCCTACCTGGGTGGCGTGATCGTCGATCACGGCCAGTTTGACTGGATGGCCCATGCGGACAAGTTCCCGGGTCTCACCACGCCCGACGAGAGCTATCACGGCGTGACCTATGCCGAGAAGTTCGGTCGCGAGGGTGCCTTCATTACCAAGGCAACCGCGCAGCTCATGCGCGACCTCGGCCCCATGCAGAACCCGCAGGCGGCCTTCTTCCTGAACAGTTCGCTCGAGAGCCTGCACGTGCGTATGCCGCGCCATTGCGAGAACGGTCTGGCGGTCGCCAAGTTCCTGCAGGGCCACCCCAAAGTGCGCTTCGTGAGCTATCCGGGCCTGGAGGGCGACAAGTACTACGACATGGCTCAGAAGTACATGCCCAACGGTACCTGCGGCGTCGTGAGCTTTGGCTTTACCGGTGGTCGTGCGGCGGCCGAGACCTTTATGAAGAGTCTTAAGCTCGCCCAGATTGCCACGCACGTGGCCGATGCCCGCACCTGCTGCCTGCACCCGGCAAACGCCACCCATCGCCAGATGAACGACGAGGAGCTCATCGCCTGCGGCATCTCCGCTGACATGGTGCGCCTGTCGTGCGGCCTTGAGAACACGGCCGATCTGATTGCCGACCTTGAGCAGGCGCTCGAGCAGTGCTAGGCTAGCGTGCGTGCGAGGCGTGGGACGGCTTTTCGGCTGACGACGTCCTCATAGTTCCGATTCCGTAGGCGGGACCCCGATCGTGTCCGTTTGTAGGCGATTGGGGTCCCGTTTTTGCGTTGCACGATAGAAAGGATATACATGGAGAAAACTGCCGAGCAGCTGCGCCGCGAACACATTGCCCTAGAGGGCGACACCCACGGTAAGAATAAATGGGCGATTCTGTTCACCGTGCTCGTCATGACCTTTATGGCGTGTCTGGATGCGAGCATCGTGACGGTGGCGCTCCCAGTGATGCAAAAGGAGCTGGGGGTGGGTCTCGACCGCATTCAGCTCGTGAGCTCGGTGTATCTGCTCGCGACGTGCGTCGCCATGCTGCCGTTTGGCCGCTTGGGCGATGTGCGCGGCAAGGTGAATGTGTTCCAGCTTGGTGTGATCGTCTTTACGGGTGGCTCGTTGCTTTGCGGGCTTTCGGCTTCGCTCGAGGTGCTTATCTTGGCGCGTTTCGTGCAGGGCATTGGCTGTGCCGCCGCGATGGCCAACAATATGGGCATCATCACCGAGTCGTTTCCGGCGCGTGAGCGCGGCCGTGCCATGGGCATTCTGGCGACCTTTGTGGCTCTTGGCATGATGTGCGGCCCCGTGCTCGGCGGCGTGCTGGTGGCGAGCTTTCCCTGGGAGAGCATCTTCCTCATCAACCTGCCTATTGGCGTAATCTCGTTTATCGTGGGACTCTATACGCTGCCGCATGTGAAGCCGGAGGCTGGCGAACGCCCTATGCCGTTGACAGAGGCGGCGCGTCGCTGCTTTGCGAGCTCGGCTTTCACGATTAACCTGGCTTGCATGCTTATCGTGTTCGTGGGTATCGGTGCCTCCGAGTTTGTGCTGCCGTTCTACTTTCAGGATGCCCACGGCTTTAGCTCCGATATCTCCGGCCTGTTGTTTTTGGCGATGCCGGTCGTGAATGCCTTTGTGGGCCCGCTTTCGGGCTCGGTGTCCGACCGTGTTGGTTGTGAAGCGCCCACGGCCGTTGGCCTGGGCGTGTACGTGTGCGGTCTCTTTGCGGTGAGCACGCTTGACGAGCACTCTTCCATCTTGATGATTGTGTGCTGCGTCGCGTTTATGTCGTGCGGCACGTCGATCTTCCAGAGTCCCAATAATTCGCTGTATATGGGTTCGGCTCCGCGTGAGGCGCTTGGCTTTGCGGGCAGCTTGAGCAGCTTGGCGCGCTATGCGGGCATAGCGCTGGGTATTACGGCGGCGTCGCGCATCCTGTATGGACAGACGAGCGCGGCGATGGGCAAGACGGTCACGAGCTATGTGGCGGGTCGTCCGGACGTGTTCCTCTTTGGCTTCCGTTTGGTATTCTACGTGCTGATGGCCGTTGCTACCGTGGGCTTTGCGCTCACATTGGTACGTTTGGTGAGGACGCGCACCCGGCATTAGCGTGTTGGAAGGCTGTCTGCCGCGAATCGGGCCTATCTACTGGTCTTGCAGCTTTATGGTGCGATGCGGCTTGTGGGAGATGAACTGAAAAAGCTGGGACTCTCCGGGGTCCAAGTGGAAAATGGACGGGCGCTCTGCACGGGAAAGCTGTCGGATGTC
>UQZM01000085.1 GCA_900545615.1 uncultured Collinsella sp. | reverse complement strand
GGCTCTCAATGTTTTTATGTCCTGCTCATATCGTCTCTGCCGGCACCTGGGGACAGTCCTTGCGGGGCGTCCCTACAGCGCCTATGCCAGCTTGTCGATTTGCCCAATCTCCCAAAGCGGAATATTGACGAGCATGCCCTCGTCTCTATATGCCGCTAGGGAGGTCCTCACGCAACGCTCGAGTTTGAATTTTTCGCAGGCTATTTTCAGACTCTTCGCTTTAAGGTTCTCTGCCGCCTTGACCTCAAGCGGAAGCACGGTTCCCGCATGGTCGATGGCAAAGTCGGTTTCGGCATTGCCAGAGGTAGAGGACCAATACGCGGGATTTTTGCCTTGCAGCAAGAGTTCCTGCGCGACGTATTGCTCGGTGAGCGAGCCCTTAAATTCAGTGAAAACAGCGGGCCCGTTAAGGACGATGGCAGGTGGGAGGTTGGAGAGCGCTCCGAGGATACCGGTGTCAATGCAAAACAGCTTGAAGCCCGAGAGGTCCTCGTAGCTCGAGAGCGGCGCCCTGAGGGCGGAAACGCGCGGCACCTTATGAATGATTCCGTAATCCATGAGCCACTGGAGACTCTCTTCGAAATCGCGTGCGCGCGCCCCGGGGCGAAGGGCTCCGTAGACGAACTTTTTGTTTTCCTTTGCAAGCTGGCCGGGCAGGGATTTCCAAACCAACCTCATGCGCTCGACAATGCGGGCGGGTGCATGTTTGCCAAAATCGGATTCGTAAGCCTCGATGATTTGCTGCTGAAGCCTACGGGCTTCGATGAAGTCGCGTGTCTCGGTGAAAGCGGAGACAACTTCGGGCATACCACCGACAACAAAGTATTCCTTAAGCAGGTGCTCGAGCTTTTCGGTAACGTTTGCCAGAAGGTTCATGTCTGCGGCAAGGATAGCGTCGGCGAGCGGGTTGCCGTCGACGGCACGAACGAACTCAGCAAACCCCATGGGACGCATGGTGAGCTGGTCGATTTTACCGACGGGAAATGACTCGTTTTCGCGTCGAAGTGCGAGGCCCATATAGGAACCGGCAGCCACGATGTGGTATTCGGGTGCAAGCTCGTTGAAGTACTTGAGCGAGGTGATGCCGCGTGGCGCCTCCTGGATCTCGTCGAAAACGATGAGCGTGTCCGCCGGCGTTACGGTTTGGCCGCGCAAGAGTTCTATCTGAGAGATGATACGCTTGGGGTCGAGGTCCCCATCGAACAGCGAGCGTGCGCTCGGCTCGAGCATAAAGTCAAAACGAATGACGTTTTGATATTGCTGGCTTGCGAATTCGTTAAGAAGCCAAGTCTTACCTGTCTGGCGGGCCCCCTTAAGCAAGAGAGGTTTGCGATTCGCCCTTGATTTCCAAGCGATAAGTTCACTCATAAGCTGTCGCTGCATATTGCCTCCCAACCCTTTCGGATAGTATAAGGCCATATGCGCATTTCCCTTGAAAAATGTGCGAGACAACCACGTCTTTCCATCGAAAAATGTGTAAGACAACCACGTTTTTCCATCGAAAAATGTGGGAGTATCAACCTAAGTTGCGGTGAAATAGTTCCTAAATAGGCTGGTAAACAGCATAAACAAGAACTATTTCACCGCAACTTAGAGCCCCACCGGCGTTCAAAAGAAACGAGCCCGCATCCCTTGGGGACACGGGCTCGAAAGCTCCATATGGTAGGGGCGGTGGGACGTCCGCGCATTTGCTGCGCAAATACGCACCGGCTTCGGCCGCCTGTCGGCGCCCTCGCCGGCTCGCTACGGACGCTGCGCGTCCGCTTAACGCTCGCCCCCTCGCGGGTTCGAGTCTCACCGGCATCTAAAAGAAGCGAGCCCGCATCCCTGGGGAACACGGGCTCGCAAGCAATCGCATGGTAGGGGCGGTGGGACTCGAACCCACAATCCTTGCGGCGAGAGATTTTAAGTCTCCTGCGTATGCCAATTCCGCCACGCCCCCGTGAGACTAGAAGTCTAGCACAAGCCGTCCGTTACGCGTTGACGGCCATCGAGTGTTGGCCCGACTTCTCGAGGAACTCTTGGAACTTGGCCTCGTCGCCCTTGTTTTGGTACTGCAGCGCCAGCAGATACTCCAGGCGGCAGCGCTTGACCGGGTCGTCACCGGCCTCTTTGAGCATGCGCTCTAGCTCGGGAATGTCGTTGTGGCGCTTGAGGATCATCGTGTCGTACATCAGCTGGCATTCGTGTGCGACTGCCTCGGCCTGGCCGCCCTCAAAGCCTTTGATCTCGTGCAGCAGCTCCTTGGACTTTTTGCGGTCCTCCTGGCCAACGTAGTAGTTAAAGGCCTTAATGACCAGGTCGACGCGCTGCATTTTGGGCAGGTTGAGCCCCAGCAGCAAATCGAACATCTCGTCGGCGCGCTTGTGGTCCTCGCGCAGCAGATAGGAGTTCAGGCGCAGGTAGTCGCGGTTATAGCGCGGGTACAGCATGCTGGTGAGTTTGGCGTCGAGCAGGCGATCGAACTCGTCCCACTGCTTGGCGGCCATAAGCTGCTGCAGGCGCTTAAACGTGGTGCGTTTTTTGACGCTAAAGAATACCGACACGGCGATACAGATGATAACGACGGTGGTCCAGAGGGTGCGGGAATCGGGCATTTCAGAGTCCTTAGTCGCTCGTAAAGCGAGCGGTATGACAACACGTACTAGATGTATTATACGCAGCGTGCTAGCAAACTGGCATAAAAGTGCATCGAGGCCGAGCGCTATCGCTCGCTGCGGTACACTTACCTAAAGTAAACCATGAAGGGAGACATTACCTATGAAGAAGATTGTTTTGGCTTGCGGTGCTGGCGCTGCTACTTCCACGCTCGTTGCCCAGAAGGTCGCCACCATGCTCGACGCCAACGGTTATGCCGGCAAGTATGAGATCGTGCAGTGCGCCATCTCCGAGGCCAAGGACGCTTGCGACGAGGGCGCCGACCTGCTGATCGCCACCACCGTTGCCCCCGAGGGCCTTACCTGCCCGTACGTGAGCGGCGTGCCCTTCATGACCGGCATGAACCGCGTCGCTGCCGAGAAGGCCGTCCTCGACGTCATGGCTCAGTAGGCGCTACCTGTATGAATGAGCAGAACGCCAATCCGGTCGAGCTCTTTGGCATGCGCGTTGCCCATGTGGGCATTAACGCCACCGACCCGGCAGACGCCCTGGAGATCGCGGAGCTGTTCTCGACGATGATGGGCCTGCCCGTTATCGAGACCCCGGTTTCGTACTTTAACGATTCGCTGGTCGAGGTCATGAAGCAGAATGGTCGTGGCACCAAGGGCCACATCGGCTTTGCCGTCAACGACATCGATGCGGCCGAGAAGTGGTTTGCCGAGCGTGGGCTCGAGGTCAACGAGGAGTCGCGCGTGCTGCTGCCCGACGGCGGCACCAAGCTCGTGTACTTTAAGCGCGAGTTCGCCGGCTTCGCCGTGCACCTGTGCCGAGAGTAGCGCACAAGCTGCCATAGCTAGCAAAAAGGGATAGGGCCGCATGGCCTTATCCCTTTATTTATGCCGAGGGGCTTTCTATCGTGGCAGGCGAATCGTAAAGCGGCTACCGACGCCTTCGACCGAGGTCACGCCGATGACGCCGCCGTGGCTGTCGACGATCCACTTGGCAATGGCGAGCCCCAGGCCCGAGCCCTGCGCGCCGGCATCGCGCGCGTTGTCGGCGCGGTAGAACCGTTCGAACGCGTGAGCTGCGGATTCCTGGTTCATGCCGATGCCCTCGTCCTCAACACTTATGTCGATCGTGCCCGCGCCCGCATCCGGCGTCACGCCAAACGAGATGGATGTGCCCGCGTCCGAATACTTGGCGGCGTTCTGCACGATCACGCGCAGAGCCTGCTTCACGAGCGCCACGTCAACGGGCGCGTCGCAGCGCGGGTCGCTGGTAAGTGCGGCATCGTACGCCAGTCGATATGTGTGCGCGGCATCGATCATCTGCGATTCCTCGCATACCTCGCCGACCAGTGCGGCCAGGTTAGTATCCGCACGCCGCAGGACCGTGCGCCCGGCATCGCCGCGCGCCAAAAACAGCAGCTGCTCCACGAGCTCCTGCATATGCTCGCTTTCGGCCTTGAGCGAGGCAATGGACTCTGCCAGCACGTCCGGGTCGTCTTTGCCCCAGCGGTCGAGCATGTTCACGTAGCCCTGAATCACCGCGATGGGCGTGCGCAGCTCGTGGCTTGCATCGTTGACAAAGCGCATCTGCTGCAGCTTTGCCTCTTGCATCTGGCGCAGCAGGCGGTTGAGCGCGACCTCGATGCTTGCCAGGTCGGCGTCGCCGGTGGTGACGCTCGGCGAATCGACGCTTGCGCGCTCGATGGCCTGCTCCAGTGTTTCCATCTTGCCGCCGGAGAGCTGCATGCGGCCGAGCTCGTCCACGCGCAAGGCCAGGTCGTTGAGCGGCGCCATAGTGCGGCGTACGCGGCGGGCACCGCCGAGCATGTTGAGCACGCTGATGACCTGCCAACCCACAACGACAAGGTAGAGAGGCCATAGCGTGACGAGGTCCTGCGCGAGGGGGAAGGTCTTGGCGGTACGCGCAAGCTCGACGGTATAGGTGAGCGTTGCCAGGTCCCAGCCGCGCGCGGGCGTCAGCGACATGCCGTGAACGGTGGCGCCGGGAATCCAGCCTGCGGTAAACGCGCTGTCAGGCAGCGTCTGGTTGTATCCATAGACGAGGATCGCCGCCGCAATCACCATCAGCAGCAGATCGAGCCAGACGTAGCTCATCAGGCGGCGCCACATATAGCCCCAGTTGATGGCGCGGGCGATGGATGTGACGCGCTTGGCCTCGGCGTTACGCGCGGCAGACATAGCCCACCCCGCGCACGGTCTGGATGATGCGGGTACCACCGGCGTCTTCGATCTTGGCACGCAGGTGCGCGATATGCACGTCGACGTTGTTGGTGTCGCCCACGTATTCGTAGCCCAGCGCCTCGTGCGCGATGCGCTTGCGCGTGAGCACGGTGCCGGCATGTGTCATAAGCAGGGCGAGGACGTCGAACTCGCGGGCCGTGAGCGCGATGGGCGAGCCTGCGACGGTGACTTCGCGGCGGTCGGGATCGAGCGCGACCGAGCCCACGGTGAGCGTGGCGGGGGAGGGCGCGGCATCGGTCTGGGCCGTGTCGGTTGCCGGGGACATAGTGGCGATACCGGCGGCCGTGCCGCTCGCCATACCCGCCCCGGCACCGGCGCCAC
>UQZM01000084.1 GCA_900545615.1 uncultured Collinsella sp. | reverse complement strand
ATCCGTCATTACGTCGATATCGCCGACGGCATCGCCATTCCCGGCGGCCCCGATGTCAATCCCAAACGTTGGGGCGATGATCGACCCTACGACCCCACCCTCTGCTGCGAGATCCGCGATAGCTTTGAGTTTAAGCTGGTCGGCGAGGTGCTCCGCGCCAAAAAGCCGCTCTTTACCACCTGCCGTGGCACGCAGTTGCTCAACGTCGCCACTGGCGGCACCCTGTGCATGGACGTACCGAGCCTGGGCGCTCGCGAGGGCCGCACGCAGTGGCGCCATACCCACGTGCTCAACGACCCCGTGCATCCCGTCGAGGTCGTGCCGGGCTCGCTGCTCGACCGCGCGGTTGGCGGACACAGGCTGATCCAAACCAACTCCGCACACCACTGCTGCGTCGATCGTCTGGGTAAGAGCACGCGCTTGGTCGCCAAGGCAACCGATGGCGTTCCCGAGTGCATCGAGGTCGAGGGCCAGCCGTTCTGCTTGGGCGTGCAATGGCATCCCGAGTACACCTGGCAGACACTCGAGACCGACTTTAACCTGTGGAAGTCGTTTGTCGAGGCAGCGGCCAAGGTCAAGCAGGCGCGCTAGCTCGCGAACCACTCAGGTTAATGCCTCCTAAGCCAGGGGGGGCGGGCACCAGCTACGGTGCCCGCCCCCCTGTATTTGGTATGCTCGGTATGATTATCCCTCACAAGCAATCAAAGAAATCTCGACCGCAATCGGTCGACGGTAAAGCAAATGGTAAAAACGCTTGCTACGTTGATTAGGCAGTCAATTAAAATCGAGATGCATTGACCATTCCCCAACGGGGTCACGCCACAAATCCACATGAGCATCGAGGCTGGAAGCGGAAGCATGGAATTGGCCCCGAGCTGTATGTAGATCGCTACAACATTGACAAGCAACAGCATGCCAATCGGACCGAAGCCGGACCCAAAATAGGAAACAGCGATCACGCAAGAGACCACGTATGCAAGGCAGACGACACTCGCCAGAAGAAGTCGATAGCAAAAAATATTCAGGTTGAAATACTGCCAAGCATCCAAAACGATTACGCAGTTAAGACAGTACAAAATGACACTCGACAGGATAAACGCGCCCAAAAGGGCAAAAGAAGACAGCACCACTCGCGCAACGATAGCGCACACACGCTTCCCTCCCCGAGCCTCCGACAACCCCCACGGTTCCTCAATAAAGCCCGAACTGACAAAGCGCGGCACAATGCAAGCCGCGATGAACGGAAAGAACAATGCATGGGCCAACGGGGCTACGTTGAACAGCAGACCGCGAAAAACCTCTGCATTACCAAATAGGAGGACGTCCTCTGCCGACAGCAGAAGCGTCGGGTCTGGGAAAAAGCCCAAGAAACTGTTCTCACGGAGGCTGCAGAACCACATCGGGAAAGAATTAAGCTGCAATACCACCATGCACGCATAAATTACCAGGATTAAGGCGTACGTCCATTTGCTCACATGCTTCAATTCTGACTGGAAATGTCTTTTAATCTGACGAGCCATTGAGCGCACCCCCAGCGCGAAAGCTCACGAGAGCGTAAATCAATACCGATAGACAGCTGGCTGCCACGCCATATCCCAGAAGCGTCAGCTGACCCATATCGCTATACCCAAGGGCACATCCGACTCCAAGGTACGGCCCCGGAAGAAAGAAGATCCATCGCAAGGACGGTATGGGCGTCTGAAGGTAAGTTCCGTAGAGCGTCAGGCTCATGACAAATCCGATTATTACCACAGCCCCGCTAAATACAGCGCTGCTTGTAATCCGATAGATGGTTACCGTCTCCAACGCAACCGATATCACCAATACGGCGTTGATTATCATTGCGGGCAAAAATGCAGCCAGCATGCTATGCGCATAGTTTTGCCCTCCACGTGTTATCGCTATTGCAAAAAGAAGAAGGCAAAGCGCACTATATGCTGCGCCAATTATTAAAGCAGACGAAAGCACATGTGCTAGGACCCCATTAAAGCGGGTAAGACCTCTTGCTGAAGAAATTCGGTGTCCCTCTTCATAGCCGCGCTCCTGTAAAATCGCCAGGCAAACGATGAGCGGAACGAACAGAGACGTGCCGGCAAAAGCACTGCGCACAAGGGACTCATCGGGTGCAGAAGGATCGATTACATTCCAGCAGAAACCAATATCCTCCCCAAAAACGCTATTGCCAAAGGCGAGCAACGTTGTTCCGTTTTTTAGAAAGACACCGAAGAGAAGGCCGAACGCCAGAATAAGCGCAAGACCAAACTTCGCCGGAAACATCCTGTGCAAACGCATCATATCTGCCTTTATGGGATGGATCGCCCGCTTCATAGCGAGACCGCCTTCATCAAGCGCCTGTAATACTCTTTTAGGGACGACGCCTCATCCCTTATGACGTCCATCGATTCCTTTTTCAGCAGTTCGCCGTCATGAATAAACACGCAACTTGTTGCAACTGATGCCAACTCATCCAAATCATGGCTAGAGATGAGCATGGTCTTACCCTGTTCTCGATTCAATCGACCGATAAGGGCCCATATACTCTCGATGCCCAGCGGGTCCAAACCGTTTGCTGGCTCATCAAAAATAAGCAGGTCAGTGTCACCCAACAAAGCCGTAGCTATATCCAGCCGCCGTTTCATTCCCAGAGAAAAACTGCTTACGCTCTTTTTCTCTTCGACGTCCAGTCCAACTAGACTCAAAACGCGAGGAACCTCACGTTTCTCATCAAGCCCCCATTCCGCACATCGGATCCGAAGATTCTCAACCGCACTGAGGGACTGGTATGCTCCGCTGGAATCTGGCACATAGCCGACACGCGTCCGCATCAGGCTAAGCTCTCTCTTTGATTTGCCTCCAAAGAGCTCCACGCTCCCCGACGATGGCTCGCAGAGGCCCAAGACGATTTTAATAAGCGTGCTTTTGCCCGCACCGTTTGCACCGACAAGGGCACAGAGCTCAGACTGATGCACCTCGAAGGAAACGTCATGCAAAACGCGCCGTTTCCCGTAGCGCTTTGACACCTTTGACAGCTTTATCGCTGATGCACTCATTGGCCTCCCGTTCTGCTTGATAGCAAAACCGCTCATATCGTTCCTTCTTTCCTTTATCGTTTTCCATGGTTGTTATTGTTTTTCGATAACTCATATTTGTCAAGATAATCTAAAAGAAGGGACCCGTGTTAGACACGGGTCCCTTCACGCTGATACTTCGTTTTAGCTGTTCGTCTTATGCTACTCGTCGCTCAAATCGACAGCAAAGACTGATGTCGGAAGCGACGCCTCGTTGCCTCCGCCATCCCGCATCTGTCTCACGACATTTTTTGCGCGCTCGACAATAAGCTCCTCAAGCTCTTTCTCGCTCACGCGCTGAATAATATCTCCCGGTTGACAATCAAGCTCATCACAGATATCAAGAAGCGTCTTTAGGCGAATAGCTTTTATCTTTCCGTTTCTAAGCTTTGAAATATTAGCCGGAGTATGCCCCGTCGCCCGAATCAGATCAGCGCTGGTCTTTCCGGTCTTAAGCAGCTGCGTCTCAAGCTCGATGATGAGATAGCTCATGCTTCCTCCTACACAAGCTCGTCAGACTGCTCCTGGAGCAGCGAGGCATAGCTCCAGATCACCGAGACAAGCAAACAGACAGCCGCGCCGATAAGCGATCCCGCGTCAAAGGCAACGCCCTGGCAAATCGCGATAACGAAGGAATGAGGCACGATACAAAGCTCCAGCCCACCAATGGTGAGATTGACCGATCCATAGGCACCAACAAGCGAAACCGCGGCGTTAACAGCAAAGGCAAGCGCGAGAACACGGATAAGCCGCACATGCGTCTTGGTAAAGGGCGAGACGCCTCGCGAGATGTTACGGCTGATCCCGCACAGAACGACAAGCGAAATACCCATAACAAGCGCCATGCACAGTCCGCCTGGGATAACGATGCACCCGCCATTGAGAAGCGTCACGACACCGAAAGAATCGACAGAGGCAACGTTTGCAATCGCATACCAGATCACGTAAAGAACCAGCGCGGCAAAAGCGACGAGCATTCCCGCAAAAACGACCGTCATGCAAAAACCGAGCTTCCTGATATTTTCGCCCGCCTTGGCCATACGCTGAACGCTGTTGGACATACACTCACCCTCATCGACTCTATCGTTATTCGAACAGTTTATCGAACAACGATATGGATTGCATGCGGAAAGCCCCGCCAGTGCGCATAGGCCATTCACTAATCAGAAGGGGTGAGAGTGGATTTTGGACACGTATCGAACGAGAGTGGATAATCTCCCACTTTGAGGCCGCCACCGGGCCTAAAACGGGAGATTATCCACTCTCATAGTCATCAAGGCCCGCAAGCTCTTATTCGGCCGCCTCGCGCAGGGCCGACATCGTTGCCGCATATTGCTGCTGCAACGCATGCATTCCCTCGCGAGCGCCGTCAACGGCATCGGCGCCGCGCAACGCCTCGGTCACCACGACCGCCGGCTCGTACAGATTATCGAATCCCAGGTTCTGGCTCACGCCCTTGAGCGTGTGCGCTGCCATAAACGCACCTTCGGCGTCTCCCGCCGCCATGGCGGCCTCCAGCTTGTCCATGCTCTCGTCATCCAAAAACTTGAGGGCAAAGCGGGCAAGCATTTCCTCGCCCATCAGCCGAGCGCACGCGTCATCATAATTAGCGCCGATCTTCTCATACGCCTCACGCATGGAAATCATGGATTAAAAACTCCTTTGGTCAAACTAAATCGTAGGAAACGCGACGACATCGGCGGGGCGTGCCAATGTCTCGGCAATTTGGTCTTGCACCTCGAGCAAACAGTCGAGCAGCAACGGGTTAAAGGTGCCGCACTTACCGTCCAGAATCATCTTGATCGCTTCCTCGTGCGGGATAGCGTCCTTGTACACGCGCACGCTCGTCAGGGCATCGTACACGTCGGCCACCGAAACCACCTGTGCGGCAATGGGAATTTCGTCGCCCTTAAGGCCATCGGGATAACCTTTGCCGTCCCAGCGCTCGTGGTGCCAACGCGCAATCTGGTACGCATATTCCATAAGCGCATTGCCGGCGTGATGGCTACCCAGCTCACGCAGCATGTCGGCGCCGATCGTGGTATGCGTCTTCATAATCTCGAACTCCTCGGGCGTAAGGCGTCCGGGCTTGTTGAGAATCGCATCGTCAATCGACATCTTGCCGATATCGTGCAGCGCCGAAGCCAGGGCGATCGTGGAGCGTTCCTCATTGTCGAGGGAGATCGTGTCGCTACGCCGGACCAGACAGCCAAGCAGCAGCTCGGTCAGCTTCTCGATGTTCGTAACGTGCCTGCCGCTCTCGCC
>UQZM01000083.1 GCA_900545615.1 uncultured Collinsella sp. | reverse complement strand
TCCGCACCTTTGTGCCCTTTATCGCCGGCATGGGCGGCATGCACTGGCGCAACTTCGTTATCTTTAACGTGCTGGGCGGCATTACCTGGTCGACGGTCTTTACGCTGCTGGGCTACTTCTTTGGCGGCATTCCCTTTGTGCAGGAGCACTTTGAGCTGCTGATTATCGGCATCGTCGCCGTGTCGATCATTCCGACCGTGGTCGGCTTGGTTAAGGCTAAGCTGGGCAAAAAGAACGCATAGCTCGAGGCAGCGCACAAACTGTGTCGTTGAGGCCCGCCACTGCTTACGGTGGCGGGCCTCTTTAGCTTCGGTTGAATGAAAATACTTTACTTAGTTAAAGAAAAGCGTTTTATCAGGCGTGTGCGGGGAGTACAATCTCGTGCATGCGAATCGACGTGCCATGGGCTTTGGTGTTGTCCGCGTGTCCCGTCCGGCTCTACGCTCCGGGCGTGCGACGTTGCGACGCGGTCGGCCTCGGTCCTTGCGTGCGAGTTCGCGAGTATGCAACTGTGTATGTAAGGAGCGACACATGACTGTCGAGAAGAAGGATATCGATTGGGGTAGCCTCGGCTTTGGCTACATGAAGACCGATTACAGCTACGAGGCCCATTGGAAGGATGGCGAGTGGGACGAGGGCGGCCTGACCACCGACCACACCCTGCATGTCTCCGAGTGCGGCGGCATCTTCCATTACTGCCAGGAGGTCTTTGAGGGCCTGAAAGCCTACACCGCCGAGGACGGCAGCATCGTCTGCTTCCGTCCCGATATGAACGCCGAGCGTATGTACAACTCTGCCCAGCGCCTCGAGATGCCCCCGTTCCCCAAGGACAAGTTTGTTGAGGCCGTCAAGCAGGTCGTTTCTGCCAACGCCGCCTGGGTTCCGCCCTTTGGCTCCGGCGCGACACTGTACGTGCGCCCGTTTATGATCGGCTCCGGTGACGTGATTGGCGTGGCTCCCGCTCCTGAGTACACGTTCCGCATTCTCGTGACTCCGGTCGGTCCGTACTTTAAGGGCGGCCTTAAGCCCGTTAAGCTGCGCGTTTCCGAGTATGACCGCGCGGCCCCGCATGGCACCGGCAACATCAAGGCCGGCCTGAACTACGCCATGTCCCTCAAGCCCACGATGGAAGCACACCGCGAGGGCTATGCCGAGAACCTGTATCTCGACTCCGAGTCCCGCACCTATGTCGAGGAGACCGGTGGCGCCAACGTCCTGTTCGTGAAGGAGGACGGCACCCTCGTCGTTCCTCAGTCGCACACCGACTCCATCCTGCCCTCCATCACCCGTCGTTCGCTCGTTCAGGTTGCCGAGGATCTGGGTATGACCGTCGATCAGCGTCCCGTCGAGTGGGCCGAGGTCAAGGCCGGTACCTTTGTGGAGTGCGGCCTGTGCGGCACCGCTGCCGTCATCTCCCCGGTGGGCGAGATCGACAACAAGGTCTATGGTGCCGATGAGACCGTGACCTTCCCGGCTGGCTACACCGAGATCGGCCCCGTGATGAAGAAGCTTCGCGAGACCCTGACTGGTATCCAGTCCGGTGCTGTCGAGGATAAGCACAACTGGGTTTACACCGTCGCGTAAGCTGCCTTGTATGTCCGGCCCGAGGGCAACCTGCCTTTCCGGCGCGTCCTCGGACATGAAAGAACCTCCGCTGCGCACTTCGTGCGGCGGAGGTTCTTTCGTCCTGCGGAGTGCGCCGGAAAGGAAGGCCGCGCTTTTGTTTTGATTCGCGCCATGTGGGGGTGGTGGCGACGTGCATTTTTGCGAGTATTCTGCAATCGAAGGCCCCTGCATATCGACCTCGGGCAAAAAATCGGGATTTCTCGATGTTTTCTACGGATGATGGTCGGGGTTATGGGCTGACAGCGTTTGCTTTGCAGGGATATTCGCGGTCTTTGGCACTTATCGTGGCGCCCGAAGCTCTTGGTTATGTTGAATACTCCTGAAAATGCACGGCGCTTAGAGGGGAACCTTCGCGAAAAAGGAAACCGCCCCGTCGAAGTATGCATTCGACGGGGCGGTTTATGCATTTGGCCGATTAAGGATGCACTGCCAAACTACTAGAACTTGACGGTCGGGGCCTGGCGGGCTGCTTCGGCGGCCTCGAAGCCCTGGCGCTCCTTAAACTGAAAGATGCCGGCAAAGATGACAGCCGGGAACGTCTGAATGGCGTTGTTGTAGCTGAGCACGCAATCGTTGTAGCTCTGGCGTGCGTAGCTAATCTTGTTCTCGGTATCCTCGAGCGATGCCTGCAGCTGCGTAAAGTTGGTGTTTGCCTTAAGATCGGGGTAGGCTTCGGCTACGGCGAAGAGCTGGCGCAGTGCGCCGGTCAGCACGTTGTCGGCTTCCATCTTGGCCTCGGGCGTGGTGGCCTTGACGGCGGTGTTACGCGCGCTGATCACGGCGGAGAGCGTCTCCTGCTCGTGCTTGGCGTAGCCCTTGACGGTCTCGACCAGGTTGGGGATCAGGTCGTTGCGGCGCTGCAGCTGCGTATCGATGTTCTGCCAGGCGTTATCAATGCGGTTACGCTTGGTGACCATGTTGTTGTAGATGCCGGCGATGGCGCAGACAATCACAATGACAACAACGATGCCGATGATGACGGTAATCATGATGTCTCCGTTTCGAATGGCCGCGGCGGCATGCGCCAGCTGCCGTTGGTATAACGCTACTAGTATACCCGCAACGTTTTGCCGTGCCGAACTTTCCGGTAAGCGTTGTGTTTTCGTCGGGGTCGGCACCGGGGCAAAGCGCGCGAGGTACAGGTGTAAGATATGCGACAGATTGACGAGTGTTGTCTTTGCCCTGAGGATGGCGATACCAGTGGACCTTCGCATCAAGAAAACCTACCGCGCCCTGTTCGATGCTTTCACCGAGCTTCTCGAGGAGCATCGTTTTGAGGACCTGACGGTTGCCATGCTGTGCGACCGCGCCATGATTCGCCGCACGACGTTCTATAAGCACTTTCGCGACAAGAACGATTACTTTGCCTTTTATATCGATGAGCTCATGTCGGGCTTGCCGCAAAAACAGCCCGATGAGGCCGGCGCAGTGTCTGCCGAGGACGTGCGCGCGCTTCGGCACGCGATTTTGGACGATGCCATGGATTTGATTCTGGCGCACGAGCAGCTCATGGATAACATTTTGGCAAGCAGCATGTCGGGCATGTTGACCAACGTTATTTGCGACCGCATTGCCCGCTCCATCCGCGAGCGCGTGATGAACGTGCTTGCCGAGGATGCCCTGGCCCCCGTGTCACTTGAGACGACGTCTGAGTTTGTCGCCGGCGGTATTATTCGACTTTTCACGATATGGTGGGAATCGGGCCACGATCTTGAACGTCGACCTGAGATGGCCGACGTGGTCGATGCACTGTTCGAGCGAACCATGACACCGGTGCATCACTAAAGTGGCGGAGAGAGGGGGATTCGAACCCCCGGAACGCTCTCGCGCTCAACGGTTTTCAAGACCGCCGCATTCAACCGCTCTGCCATCTCTCCGTGAGTCGTAATGATAGCATCGTTTTGAATTTGCAACAGGGAAGGCGAACGATGACGATCACCGAAATCGACGAGAAGTTCATGCGCGAGGCGCTGGCGGAGGCGCGAGCCGCCGCGGCGGTGGGCGAGGTGCCCATCGGAGCCGTAGTGGTGCGCGACGGCGAGATCGTCGCGAGGGCGCACAATCGGCGCGAGCTCGATCAGGATCCTTCGGCTCATGCAGAGTTCGCGGCCCTGTGCGCTGCCGCTCGGTCGCTCGGTCGCTGGCGCCTTTCCGACTGTACGGTCTATGTGACGTTGGAACCCTGCTGCATGTGCGCAGGCCTTATGGTTAACACGCGCGTGGGGCGCTGCGTGTATGGCGCGAGCGACGCCAAGGCGGGCGCGTTGGGATCCCTATACGATTTGAATGCCGACTCGCGCCTGAATCATCGGTTTAACGTGACGGCTGGGGTCCTGGCGGATGAATGCCGCGAGCTGCTGAGTAACTATTTTGGCGGTCTGCGCGGAGCGGGCGGCGCTGATTGCGGTTGTGGGGCCGATCTTGAAGCACACGTCGCTCACGCCGCAGCGCTTGCAGGTGCCGGTGAGGATGCTGACACGGCGGTTGACTTTGGTCCTGCGTGCCGCCGGCCCCGCCGTGTGCTGCTGGCGATCGACTCCTTTAAGGGCAGCGTTTCGAGTGCGCAGGCGGAGGCGGCGGTTGCCGAAGGTGTGCGCCGTGTGTGGCCCGATGCCGAGGTGTGCACATTGCCGCTGGCAGATGGTGGCGAGGGAACGCTCGATGCCGTTGCCGCCTGCGGTGGCGAGCTCTCAACCTGCGAGGTCGCAGGGCCCTTGGGCGACCGCGTGTCTGCCCGGATACTGGTGGACGGCGAGCGCGAGTCGGCTGCAATTGAGATGGCCGAGGCGGCGGGTATTGGGTATTCACCCTGCACGGAATCGGCGGCGCTTGCGGCTTCGACCTATGGCGTGGGCGAGCTTATGATCCATGCGGTTCGCACGGGCGCAAAGACTATCTATATTGGCTTGGGCGGCAGTGCCACCAACGACGGTGGCGCCGGCATGCTGCAGGCGCTGGGCGCGCGTATGGTCGATGATCAGGGATGCGATGTCGCCCCCGGTCTTGCGGGCCTTGAGCAGGTGGCGAGCGTTGATTTGGCGCCAGCGCTGCGGGCTTTGGATGATGCTCGTATCGTTGTGCTTTCCGATGTCGAGAATCCGCTCGTGGGGCGTCGAGGCGCACTGGCGGTGTTTGGCGGGCAGAAGGGCCTGCCGGCGGATGATGCCGAGGCGCTGCACAAGTACGACAGCTGGATGGTCGGCTACGGCCGCTTGCTCGATGCGGCGATTGTCGAGGCTCGGGCTCAAGGGTTGTTGCGCGTGCCCGAGGGTGCGCGAACGTTTGGCTCGGTGCTCGGCGTGCCCGGTGCGGGTGCTGCCGGCGGCTTGGGCGCTGCGCTGCTGGCGCTCGGCGCCGAGTTGCGCTCGGGCGTTGAGACGGTACTCGACCTTGTTGGGTTCGACGAGCGCGTACGCGATGTCGACCTGGTCATAACGGGCGAGGGCAACATGGACGAGCAGTCCGCCGCCGGCAAGGCGCCAGTGGGCGTGGCTCGCCGTGCCAAGCGCTACGGCAAGCCGGTGGTCGCCGTCGTGGGCGGCCGTGCCGACAACCTGGACGCGGTATATGAGCAGGGTGTCGACCTGGTGCTTCCCGTCTGCCGCAAGCCCATGCCCCTCGACCAAGCACTCGATCCGCAGGAAGCCACAACCAACCTCATCTGCGCCGGCGAAGCAGCCGCCCGGGCCTACGACCTCGCCCGCATCTAGAACTCTTTCCAGCCAAACCTCAATAAGTTGCGGTGGAATAGTTCCTGTTTTTGCGGCTCGAGCGGCCAAACAGGAACTATTCCACCGCAACTTCGAGAATGGCCATCCAAAGCTGGATGGCTTGAGCCTCGAATTGGACCGTTCGCCACGAAATGCGGCCATCTACTACGTTTAGCCGGGCATCCTCGACCATCCTGGAATTTGGGAAATTAAAACCGACGCTCCTATAAGTTGTCAAGAGGCAGTTTGCGGGAGCGCTCTCTCCA
>UQZM01000082.1 GCA_900545615.1 uncultured Collinsella sp. | reverse complement strand
AGCTGCGGGAACGGCCTGTCCGCCTAATGTGTTCGGCTGAGATCGGAAATCAACCTTATTCTGGATACAAACCCGTCCAACCGTTGGGCTTGGCATCGGCTTGAAGCCGCCCGATGTTTTAGACCTCCGAGCCTTCTGCATCGGCGTTGCCGGTGGCCCAACGATGGTAGCCAATAACAAACGGGTCCAGGTCGCCATCGTCAAGGACGGCCTCGACATTGCTGGTCTCCACGCCCGTGCGTAGGTCTTTGACCATCTGGTACGGGTAGAGCACGTAGCTGCGAATCTGGTTGCCAAAACCAATCGTGGTCTTGGGTCCGCGAATCTCATCGAGCGCCTCGGCGCGCTTCTCGAGCTCAATCTCGTACAGGCGAGCCTTGAGGATCTGCATGCACGCGGCCTTGTTCTGGATCTGGCTGCGCTCGTTTTGGCAGGTGACCACAATGCCGCTGGGGAAATGCGTCACGCGCACGGCGGAGTCGGTGGTGTTAACGCCCTGACCGCCCGGGCCGCTCGCGTGGTACACGTCCACGCGGATGTCATCGGGACTGATTTCGATGTCGATATCATCGGGTAGCACGGGGATGACCTCGACGCCGGCAAACGTGGTCTGGCGGCGCTTCTTGTCATCGGTGGGGCTAATGCGAACCAAGCGGTGGACACCGGCCTCGGCGCGCAGCATGCCAAATGCGTCCTTGCCCTCGACGGTAAAGGTCGCGCGGTCGATGCCGATGACCTCGGCCGCGGGACAGTCGTTGATGGTGACCTTCCAGCCGCGACGCTGGCAATACTTCATATACATCTTAAAGAGCATGAAGGTCCAGTCCTGGGCCTCCAGACCACCCTGTCCGGGCTTGATGGTCACAATGGCATCGCCGTGATCGAACTCACCGGTAAACCAGCTCGAAAGCTCAAGCTCATCGATGGCACGGGCCAGGCGCTCAGCCGTGGCTGTAGCCTCCTCGCGAAGGGCGACGGCGTCGGGGTCATCCCCCATCTCCTCGGCAAGCTCCAGCGCGGCGCGGGCATCGGAAAGCTCGCCGCGCGCGGTGTCCACGGCAGCGATATCTTCCTTGGTGCGCGCGATCTCCTCCATGGTGGCACGGGCGGCGTCGGCGTCATCCCAAAAGCCAGGGGCAACACTTTTGGCCTCGAGCTCGAACACACGGGTACGCTTCTCGTCCAGGTGGAGATACGACTCGACCTCACCGAGCCGGTCCGCAAACGCGTCCAGCTCGGCGGGCGTTACCTCTAAAGCCTCAGCCATTAACGATTCCTGCCGTGGCAGTACTTAAACTTCTTGCCGCTACCGCAGGGGCACGGGTCGTTGCGGCCCACGTTGACGTACGGATCGTCGCTCTCGGACTTGCGATAGGTGGTCACCTTGCCACCGTTGTTGACGGCAGCCGGACCACCCTGGACAGCCATGCGGGCCTGCACCTGCGCCTGCTTGCGCAGCACCGAGCCGCCGTTGTCACCATCGACCTCGGCAGGACCGGAGAAGTGCGCACCCTCGAGCGCGGGCTCCTCCTTGTGCTCCACGGCACGCGGGGCAGCCTTGATCTCGATGCGCAGAACCGTGCGCAGGTAATCCTCATACATGGTATCGACGAGTATCTGGAACGCGCCGTAGGCCTCGGTCTTGTACTCAACCAGCGGGTCGCGCTGGCCAAAGCCGCGCAGGCCGATGCCGGTCTTGAGGTAGTCCATCTCCTGCAGGTAGTTCATCCAGCGGGTATCGATGACGCGCAGCATGACCTGGGTGTTAAGCTCGCGCATCAGGTCCTCGCCCAAGCGCTCGGCCTTCATGTTGTAGCACTTCTCTACGTAAGCCAGGACATCGGCAGCCAGGGCCTCATAATCCTCGTCGGGGAACTTCGGCGTATCGATGTGGCCGGTGAGCTCCACAACCCACTTGCGCAGGCCCTCCAGGTCGCGCTCGCCATCGTGACTGTCCTTGGTGCAGAACTCCTGCACGCAGCGGTACACGGTGTCGTGCATGACCTCGGTGATGTGGTCGGTCAGGTCCTTGCCGTCCAGAATCTTATTGCGCTCGGCGTAGATGACCTGGCGCTGCTTGTTCATGACGTCGTCGTACTCAAGGACGCTCTTACGCATGGAGAAGTTGATGCTCTCGACCTTGTGCTGGGCGCTCTCGACGGCCTTGGAGATGATCTTGTGCTGGATGGGCATGTCGTCGCCCATGTCGGCCGTGACCATCATCTTGGAGACGCGGTCCATCTTGTCGCCGCCGAACAGGCGCATGAGGTCGTCCTCGAGCGACAGGTAGAACTGGGTCTCGCCCGGATCGCCCTGACGACCGGAGCGGCCGCGCAGCTGGTTGTCGATACGACGGGACTCGTGGCGCTCGGTTCCGATAACGGTCAGGCCGCCGGCGGCAAGCACGCGCTCGCGCTCGGCCTTGCAGGTCTCCTTGGCCTCGGCGTTAAACTGCTCGAGCTGCTCGGGCGTCACGTCCTCCATGGTCAGGCCCTCGTACTCCAAGCGCTCGCGCACCAGCTCGTCGGGGTTGCCGCCCAGCAGGATGTCGGTACCACGACCGGCCATGTTAGTAGCGATGGTCACGGCGCCGTAGCGTCCGGCCTGGGCAACGATATGGGCCTCGCGCTCGTGATGCTTAGCGTTGAGGACCTCGTGCGCGATGCCGCGCTTGGTAAGGGCGGCGGACAGCTTCTCGGAGCTCTCGATGGAGACGGTGCCCACCAGGACCGGCTGGCCCTTGGCGTGACGCTGCTCGACATCGTCGGCGACGGCATTGTACTTGGCCTGGATGGTGCGGTACACCAGGTCCTCGTGGTCCACGCGCTGCACAGGCTTGTTGGAGGGGATGACCTCGACGGGCAGCTTGTAGATCTCGCGGAACTCGGCATCCTCGGTAAGTGCCGTACCGGTCATGCCGGAGAGCTTGTCATACAGACGGAAGTAGTTCTGCAGGGTGATGGTGGCCAGCGTCTGATTCTCCTCGCGCACGAGCACGCCCTCTTTGGCCTCGATGGCCTGGTGCAGGCCCTCGGAGTAACGGCGGCCTTCCATAATGCGGCCGGTGAACTCGTCGACGATCTTGACCTCGCCGTTGGTGACCACGTACTGCTTGTCGCGGTGGAACATGTACTGGGCCTTCAGCGCCTGCTGCAGGTGGTTGACAAGCTGGCCGGAGAGATCGGCATAGATGTCATCGATACCCAGGCGGCGCTCGATCTTCTTAAGGCCGCGCTCGGTAGCGGCAATGGTGTGCTTGGCCTCGTCCATGACATAGTCGCCCGTGGGCTCGACGTCCTCGGTGGCGGTGAGCATGTCGTGCGACACGTCCTCGCCGCGCTCAAGGCCACGCACGGCACGCGCGAAGTCCTTGTAGGTACTGGCGGACTTGGTGCCAGCGCCCGAGATGATCAGCGGGGTGCGGGCCTCATCGATCAGGATGGAGTCAACCTCGTCGACGATGGCGTAGTTGTGACCGCGCTGCACGCGCTGCTCGGGACGGGTAACCATGTTGTCGCGCAGGTAATCAAAGCCGAACTCGGAGTTGGTGCCGTAGGTGACGTCGGCCTGGTAGGCCGGGCGCTTGAGCTCGAGCGGCATGTTGTTCTGGAGCAGACCGACGGTCATGCCCAGGTACTTATAGATGCGGCCCATCCACTCGGAGTCGCGCTTGGCAAGGTAATCGTTGACAGTAACGACGTGCACGCCCTTGCCGGCAATAGCGTTGAGATAGCCGGCCAACGTGGAGACGAGGGTCTTACCTTCGCCGGTCTTCATCTCGGCGATGTGGCCCTCGTGCAGCGCCATGGCGCCAATGAGCTGCACGTCAAAGTGGCGCATACCCATGGTGCGCTTGGAAGCCTCACGCACGGTGGCAAAGGCCTCGGGGAGCATGTCGTCGAGCGACTCGCCGTTGGCGTAACGCTCGCGGAACTTATCGGTCTGGCCGCGGAGTTCCTCCTCGGTCATCTTCTCAAACTGGGGCTCAAGACCGTTGATCTGGTCGACGATCTTGTAGTAGCGCTTAAGGTCCTTATCGGATCCAAAGGACAGCAGCTTTGACATGAATCCCATGTGGTTTTCCTTTTTGGCCATCGCCCACGCCGTGCAGCTGCGGGCGAGTTAAACACAGATAATTGTACTTTAGCCAAACAAGGCGCGCCCCATACGGTCGACCTCGACCGCCACGTAATAACTACGACCAACCTGCCAAAAAGGGACAGGTTTATTTTGGCAGGTTTTATCTGGGCAAACGCCGCCTCTCTGTCATTTGGTGCAAACTAACCTGTCCCCTTCGCACCAATCTGGTGCAATGGGGACAGGTTGGCTTGCACCAATAAAAAGAAAAGGGCCGCGCACCCAAATGGATGCACGGCCCTCATGCCATGAATGCGAGTGATTCCGCGGCGAGCTATTTACTCAGCAGCCTCGGTGGTCTCGGCCTCGGCAGCGGCCTCCTCGACGGGAGCCTCTGCGGGAGCCTCAGCAGCCTGCTTGGCAGCCTCCTCGGCGAACTTAGCGGCACGCTTAGCCTTCTCGGCAGCCTTAGCCTCAGCGGCGGCCTTGCGAGCGGCCTCGGCCTCAGCAGCCTTGGCAGCCTTGGCAGCCTTGGCCTCCTCGGCCTTCTTGAGCTGGGCGGCAGCGGCGCCACCGAACTTGTCGGCGAAGCGCTGGACGCGTCCACCGGTGTCGACGAACTTCTGCTGGCCGGTGTAGAACGGGTGGCACTCGTTGCAAAGCTCAACCTTCATCTCGGACACGGTAGCGTGCGTCTTGAAGGTGTTGCCGCAGGAGCACGTCACCGTGCACTCGACATACTGGGGATGGATACCCTGCTTCATGGTAGGACTCCTTATTGGTCAGGCGCTGGTTACCGATCAGCGCATAAGGCGTCTTGGTTTCCGACCAAGACAACAAACTCGGCTATGGTACCACGGCGCCGCGTGTCCCACAAAAGGTTCACGGTCTTTTCGGAACGACACGAATCTGACCCATCGAAACACATCTCCACCGTTCCTTCAACTGGGAAAATGCCGTCCCCGGGGCCTGAGAAGGGCCCCGGGGACGTTCGACTGGCTGCGGGAACGGCCTTTCCGCTCAATGTGTTCGGCTGAGATCGGAAATCAACCAAACTGAACTAGGTTCAGTTGACATGGTTAAAAACGAGGGGCGACGCTTTTGCGTCACCCCTCGTCCCGGCCGGTTGCTTTAGTTGTACACACGGTAGTTACACTTGAACTGGGTTATGTGTCCATAGTTGGGGCCGTACCAACCCGACGTATAGCTGATTGCCTCTGCGCCTAGATAGTCGTAGCCCTTGTTGTAGCGAAGCTGACGGTAGGTCGTGTCGTACTCTGCTACGTAAAACGTGTCTCCAGAGAAGGCTTTGTACCGGTCCTTAACCGTCGAAGCCATGTACGCGGGTTCGACATCGCCTTTCTCCCCGTTGAGCGCATAGACGGGTGCCGCGATTCCGCATAAAGCCGTTGCCACGAGGATGGCGTAGACAGCCATGCACGACGCATTGGGCTTCAGCTGTTCAAATAGTTTCATGTCATTCGCCTCCTTCGTATGTATCGAGGTATTCCCGCTTGAGCGTCTGCGAGGACGACTCGATCTTTT
>UQZM01000081.1 GCA_900545615.1 uncultured Collinsella sp. | reverse complement strand
GGAAGCCATTGCCGCAGCCTGCTCCTCTGGCATGCCCCGCCTCTTACACCACATCTCTGCGCGCTACCTACTAGACGGACCCTTCGTCCTAAAAGTTCGTCTAATAATCGGCCGATTCTATGTCTCCGGAGGAGAAATTGCAGAATACTCCGATTTTTGCACGGCCCGAGGGGGACCACCTGTCGTTTAAGGCTGCGATAATCGGAACTGCCTTAGGGATTAAGCCATCGGGATGCGGTCGTGGTTGACTTGGCTGTAGAACAGGCGCTGAATCTCGGCCGCATCACGTGATTGGCCGAGCGCCCACATGGTTTTGGCCACGAGCGTCTCGGTGGTCATGTCGTCGCCGCGCAAAATGCCCGGATGATCGGCGTAGGCACGGCCGACCTCATAAACACCCAGGTCAAGGCCCTCTTCGGGGACCTGCGTGGTCATAACGACGGTGCGGCCCGAATCGACCCAGCGGAAAATCGCCTCTTGGAACGACTCACCCGACTCGCCAAACTCGGGGATACCGCCAATGCCAAAGGTCTCAAGGATTACAGCGTCGTAGCTATCGGCAAGGGCGTCGAGGATGCCCGGGTTTACGCCGGGCGTGAGCTTGAGTACAAATACGCGCGGGTCGATGCTGTCGTAGAAACGCACCGGGTTTTCGCCCTGATGCGTGCCGTGAAGCCCGTTGCGCACGATGCGGTCATTGCGGATATAGGCGATGGGCGGATAGTTGACGCTAATGAACGCGTTAAAGCTCATGGTACGCTGCTTGCGGGCGCGCGTGCCGGCAATGGCGACGCCGCCAAACACAATCGAGACATCGTGCGAGTGCTCGTCGAGCGCATAGAGCAGGCTCTGGTACAGGTTGAGCTTGGCGTCGGTAAATGGATTGCCCATGGGCTTTTGCGAGCCGGTGAGCACGATGGGCTTGGGGCTGTCCTGAATCAGATAGGAAAGCGCTGCCGCGGTGTAGCTCATGGTGTCGGTGCCGTGCAGAATCACGAAGCCGTCGTGGTCGGCATAACCCTCGACGATGACGTCGCGGATACGCATCCAGTCACTGGGGCGCATGTTGGTGCTGTCGATGTTCATGGGCTGCACGACGTCGAGCTCGCAGAGGCCCGAGATCTCGGGGACGCTCTGGGCGAGCTCCTCACCGGTCAGGGCGGGGGAGAGGCCGTTGCCGTCCTCGGTCGATGCGATGGTGCCGCCCGTGGCGATGAGAAGGATGCGCTTCATGCTAGTATTCCTATCGTATTTGCCGCCGCAGAGGCGGAGTCGTTCGGCAGTATTGTGGCACAGGGCGTCCAATGTTCAAACGTATTACATCATCTGTAACGTTTGGTAACACTTCAATCGCCGTCAAATAGGGCCCAGGTCGTGCGTTTGCCGTGCGCTGATGGCTGCGAGGGACGAGAAACCCCATATAACGTGTACACTATGAAAGCTGTTTTCGTTTATTCGCGCGGGTGGGCACCGGCTCCCCGCCAACAAGAGGGGGAAACCATGGATCAAAAGGCTTCCGCAAAGGTCCTCGTACTCGACTTTGGTGCGCAGTACGGTCAGCTCATTGCCCGTCGCGTCCGCGACCTCAACGTGTATTCCGAGATTGTCCCCTGCGACATCTCGGCCGACGAGATCCGCGAGATGAACGCCTCTGCGCTCATCCTTTCCGGCGGCCCGGCTTCTGTGTATGCCGAGGACGCTCCGTCCATCGATCCTGCCATCTTTGACCTGGGCCTTCCCGTCCTGGGCTTCTGCTACGGCCATCAGATCACGGCCGTGACGCTCGGCGGCAAGGTTGGCCACTCCGAGGTGGGCGAGTACGGCCGCGCCACCATCACGCGTACGGCCGGCGCCAAGCTCTTTAACTCCACGCCTATGGAGCAGACCGTGTGGATGAGCCATCGCGACGCCGTTTCCGAGGTGCCCGAGGGCTTTACCGTTACCGCCAGCACCGACGTGTGCCCGGTTGCCGCCATGGAGTGCGTTGAGCGCAAGATCTTCACCACGCAGTTCCACCCCGAGGTCAAGCACTCCGAGTACGGTCAGCAGCTGCTGAGCAACTTCCTGTTTGAGATCTGCGGCCTGGAGCCCAACTGGAGCATGGACAACCTGGTCGAGACCATGACGGCCGAGTTCCGCGAGAAGGTCGGCGACGACCGCGTGATTCTGGCCCTGTCCGGCGGCGTCGACTCCTCCGTCGTGGCTGCGCTGGGCGCCCGCGCCGTGGGCAAGCAGATGACCTGCGTGTTTATCAACCACGGCCTGCTGCGCAAGGGTGAGCCCGAGCAGGTGGAGGAGGTCTTCACCAAGCAGTTTGACGTCGACTTTATCCACGTCCACGCCGAGGACCGCTATGCCGAGCTTCTGGCCGGCGTGACCGAGCCCGAGGAGAAGCGCCGCATCATCGGCACACAGTTCTGGAAAGAGTTCTTCGCCGTGGCCCAGCAGCTCGAGACCGATGGCAAGCCGGTCAAGTACCTGGCCCAGGGCACCATTTACCCCGACATCATCGAGTCCGGTGCGCGCAAGACGGGCGGCAAGACGGCCACCATCAAGAGCCACCACAACCTGATCCCGTTCCCCGAGGGCGTGCACTTCGATCTCATCGAGCCGCTCGACCACTTCTTTAAGGACGAGGTCCGCGCGCTTGGTCTGGCGCTTGGCCTGCCGGGTCACATCGTGTTCCGTCAGCCCTTCCCGGGCCCGGGTCTTGCCATCCGCATCATCGGCGCGGTCGACAAGGAGAAGCTCGAGATCCTCAAGAACGCCGACGCCATCGTGCGCGAGGAGCTCGACGCCTACAACCAGCGTCTGTTTGAGCAGACTGGCGAGCGCAACTCCGAGCACAGCTGCTGGCAGTACTTCGCCGTCCTGCCCGACATCAAGTCTGTCGGCGTTATGGGCGACGAGCGCACCTACCAGCGCCCGATCATCCTGCGCGCCGTCGAGTCCAGCGACGCCATGACCGCCGACTGGGCCAAGCTGCCCTACGACGTCCTTGCCCGCATTTCCGGCCGCATCGTTGCCGAGGTCCCCGGCGCCAACCGTGTGTGCTACGACATCACGTCCAAGCCGCCCGCGACCATCGAGTGGGAGTAGAACAGACGTTCGATTCTATGCTATAGTGTTTGCCAATGGGCGCGGCATCTTCCGAATCCGCGCCCATTGCTATACGGGCCTTACGATGACGAGCTGACGATCATAGGCGCCATGCGTGCATTTGCGGCGGAACGGGGATATGCGCCCGACTTCTCCGAATCCCGCCTCTGTCACGAGATTTACCTCTCCGACCCGCGCAAGTACGCGCCGGAGAAGCTCAAGACCGTGATTCGCCATCCCATCAAGCCGATTTAGCGAAACGAGCGCCGCCGTGCGGTCCGGCTTTTGGGGTTTATCAATTGGTAGTCCGCGTCGATCGAGCAAGCTGCCCTGCCTCCCGGCAGGTGCGTAATCCCCTTGGTCGATCCGTCTCGAGGTGCGCTCTTTGCTCATCTTGTGGCGTGGAGTTACGATACTCCTAAAAGTGTAACCAGATTCGAGTTTTAGGAGCAGCTTTTGAAGGGTGGCAGACTCAGGAACCGCGATAGATACCTCGAGGAGGCGATGCTCTTCCGTGACACCGACCTCATCAAGGTGATCACGGGCGTGCGCAGGTGCGGCAAGTCGAGCCTTCTCGATCTAATTAGGATGGCCGTCGAGTCTGAAGGAGTCGCTGGCCGCGGCTTTGTGAGCGTCAACCTGGAAAGCAAGGGTACGGGCATCAAGACGGAGGACCAGCTTTATGATTACGTTCGCGGGCGCCTGTCGGACAAGGGTCGCACCTACGTTTTCATAGACGAGCCCCAGAGAATCGATGGCTGGCAGGATGCGGTCAACGCAATGAGGATCGACTTCGATTGCGACATCTACCTCACGGGCTCGAATGCGTATCTTCTCTCGAGCGAGCTGGCCACCTATCTCTCCGGGCGCTACGTAGAGGTAAAGATGCTGCCCCTGTCCTTCTCCGAGTTCGCCGACTTCTGCGGAATCGAGTTCGTATCGGGAATTTCGGTGGCTCTCACTCCCGAGGGGGATCCCGTTCTCTTCGACGACATGCTTACTCGTTACCTTGAGTACGGGGGCATGCCAGCCATCGCATCCCTCTCGACGACCCAGGCGCAGCACTCGGCGTACATGTCCGGCGTCTACGAAGCCATCGCCGTGCGTGATATTGTCAACCGTGAGCGCGGGAAGGGCAAAAGTGCGGTGACTGACCCTTCCCTGCTGCGCCATGTGGCCGAATTCCTGGCGGACAACATCGGCAACGAGTGCTCGTCGAGTCGAATCGCCGGCGCGTTAACTTCTGCGGGGCCGAAGACCACGAACAAGACCGTTTCCTCGTATGTGGGTGCGCTTGAGGAGGCCTTCCTGTTCTATCGTGCCACGCGTTACGATTTGCACGGCAAGGCGCTCCTCAAGACGAACCCAAAGGAGTACATCGTCGACACCGGCTTCAGGACCTGGATGGCCGGCTATAGGGTCACGGATACTGGCCGTCTGTTCGAGAACGCCGTGTATCTCCAGCTGCTCTACGAAGGATGGAGCGTGCATGTGGGCAAGCTCTATGGCAAGGAAGTCGACTTCGTTGCGACGAAGGACGGGCGCGTGCTCTACGTGCAGGCGACTGACGAGATGTTCGCAAGCGAGACCAGGGAGCGAGAGATCGCCCCTCTGAAGTCGATACGAGACAACCACGAGAAGATCGTGGTCGTGAGGCAGGGTTCCTACGACACGGATATCGACGGCATCCGCATCGTGAGCGCGAGGGACTTTTTCCTCTAGGGCCATGCGATTCATCGCGAGGCAGTTAGGTCAAGTGAGAAACATGCCTGACATCGGTTTGCTGACGATCTAAAACAGTAAGGAGAAGCTTGGACAATCGCAAAATCGAGCAGAACGCGGTCAATGCTGTCAAGCAGGCTTTCGGCGATGTCGCTTGCGTCTATGCGTATATAGATGAGAACGACAAGACCGAATGCACCGACGGGCACCTGCAAGTCTACTCGTCTTCTTCCTTCACGATTGAGACCGTTGAAGGCCAGTTGCCGCTTCAGGTCAAGGGGACCACTTCGAAAAGAAAATCGGACCGACCTAAGCGGCAAGTTCGAGTTTCAGACCTCAGGCACTATCTCAACATTGCTGGAGGCTGCATCTATTTTTACGTCTACTGTGGGAGCGAGGCTCGTTCAGCGGAGGTTTTCTACAGACTTTTGCTTCCCTATGACCTAAAGAAGATTCTGGCCGATATTCCGGAGCAACAAGAGCGCATCTCTTTGCGTTTCGACCGGCTTCCATCAGACGCGGCGGAATTGACGCGGCTTGTCAGAAGGGCGGTCAAGGACAGAGCAAAGCAGCGAGCAGTCGCTGGCATCGCCCCCAAGACAATCGAGGAATTTAAGGACGCCGGCCTTTGCTTTGATGAGTGCGAGTTTGGAATCGAGCTGCTCGAGGGCGAGTCGCCCGCAAGCTTGGCTCCATACAGGAACGGGCTGTATATCTACGGGAAGAGCCCCTGGGGAGAGCTGTATCCCTTGAATAAGCTTGAAAACATAGTTGGCGTCGCGATTGGGTCTCGGCATGACGTCAGCTCTGGTGATGTTTCCCTAAATGCGGTGGTCATGGCCGGAGAAAATGAGAATGGCGAGCACGTTTTCTTCAGGGGTTTCGACATATGCCTCTCCACCAACACAATCACCCTCAGCGAGACCGGAACTCTTGTCGAGCGCATGGAAGAGTTGGCCCTCATGCGCGCATTGATGCAAACCGGTACGCTTTCCATAGACGGAAGCGGCTTTGCTCGCGGGTGCAAGTTGAGCGGAGGCGACCTCGACGCCCTTGAGAGTCGATTGCAGTCGCTGGAGATTATCAAGCGGGTTGTCGACGCTCTTCATTACAAGCCAGAGCTCGACATCAGTGCGTTGACCACTCAGGATTTAAGAAGGCTCTGTTAGACCAGGATTGACATGCCGACCTGCCGGCTAACTCGCCGTCTC
>UQZM01000080.1 GCA_900545615.1 uncultured Collinsella sp. | reverse complement strand
GTGTTGGTCAGCTTGACGCCAAACTCCAGGCCGCGCTCGGCGCACAGGGCAATCAGGCGCTCGAACATAGGCACGGCATCAGCCCACTGCAGGTCCTCGCGGAAGTGCGTATCGTCGAAGACGATGTAGTCAAAGCCCAGCTCGTTGAGGCGCTGGCGGGCAAACTCATAGCCCAGCAGCGTGGGGTTGCACTTGATGTAGGTGTTGAGGCCCTTCTCGGTGATCAGATAGGTCGCGATGCGCTCGATCTCCGCCGGCGGGCAGCCATGCAGCGTAGACTCGGTGATGGAGTTGGAGACGCGTGCCGGGATGGATTCGACAAACGCGGCGTCGACATGCTCAAACTTGTCCAGGTTGGCAAGCGCCCATGCGCGGCACTCATTCCAGACGTCAGAGCCGCTGGCGTCCTTCATGCCCTCGATGTAGGCGTCGACCTTGGGGCTCTTAATACCCTCCAGGTCATAGCCCACGGACATGTTAAAGACAAAACCGTCCGGGCTGCCCAGGCCGTACTCGCGAGCGATCAGGTGGCAGGCAAACCATGCCTTCACGTACTCGGCAAAGGCCTGCGGAACCTCGAGCTCGGTCGACCACTCGCAGTTGTAGCACTCGTCCTGCGCCACAATGCAGGGCTTGTTCACACACTTGGAGAGCTCCTCGCCGTCCATAACCTGGACGGTCTTGAGCTCAAAGAAGCGGGAACCGGCCACGTAGGATGCCACGATGTTCTGGGCAAGCTGCGTATTGGGGCCGGCGGCCGGGCCAAACGGAGTCTCGATGCGCTCGTCAAAAATGGGAAGCGCGCCCTCCTGATTGGTCGTGACCATCTTGCGCACGCCAAAGATGGCGTCCTGAGTCTTGTGCTCCTCGATGATCCAGTTCATCAGCTGCGAAAACGGGATCGGCCTCATGATGTCGCTCATAGTGAGCTCCTCTCTGTAACGCCCGGCGAGACCGCGCGGCGGGCGCAAATACGGTGTAGCGCTAGCACAGCGCCGGCGACCCCGCGGAGGTCGCCTATACGCGCGTCGGATGCGGCGAAACATCCGGCGCGCGTGAATCTACTTGTAATTAGTAGGTGCGATCGTTGAGCGTGCTCCAGAGCTTCTTGGACTCAGCCATGGTCCACGCGTTGATCTTGTCCTCATCAATGCCAACGAACTCGCGATCCTTGTACAGGACGCGGCCGTTGATGATGGTGGTGCGGCAGTTTTTGCCCATCATGCCAAAGAGCATGTGGCCGTCGATGTTCTCCTCGCTCAGCGGCGTAAAGGGCTTGTAGTCCATAACGATGACGTCGGCGGCAGCGCCGGCCTCGAGCACGCCGAGCTTGCGATCGAAGTACTTGCTCGCCATCTTGGCGTTGTTCTCGAACAGCATCGTCATGGCCTCGCACCAGCCCACGTTGGGCATGGCGGCGTTGTGGCGCTGAATGATCAGGAAGACCTTAAGGCTCTCGAGCATGTCGTGGGTGTAGGCGTCGGTGCCCATGCACACGGGGATGCCGCGGCGGAAGAACTCGAGCACGGGGGCGCAGCCCACGGCGTTGCCCATATTGGATTCGGGGTTGTTGACGAGCCAGGTGCCGGACTCCTTGACGATATCCATCTCGGCAGGCGTCACGTGGATGCAGTGACCCAGCATGGTGTCGGGACCCAGCAGGTTGTGCTGCAGCAGGCGCTCGACGGGGCTGATGCCGCCGCGGTTGAGGCGGGAGTCCCAAACGTCATTCATGCCCTCGCACACATGGATGTGGAAGCCGGTCAGGCCGTTGTTGGCCTCGGCCATCTTGTCCATGGTCTCGTCCGACAGCGTAAAGGTGGCGTGACCGCCAAACATGGCGGCGATCATGTGGTTGTCGTTATCGCGACGCTCCTTGGCGGCCCACTGGGCAAATTCGGCGTTCTCGGCAATGGCCTGGTCGCATTTTTCCTGGCCGCGGCGATCCGAGACCTCGTAGCACAGGCACGAACGCATGCCCAGCTCCTGAGCTGCATCCTTAATGGTAAAGAGGCTTCCCGGGATCTCGCAGAAGCTCGCATGGTGATCGAAGATCGTGGTGACGCCATCGCGGATGGAGTCAAGAATCGTGGCATAGGCGCTGGCCTTGGTGCCGTCGAGCGTCAGGTTGTCGTCGATCTTCCACCACTGCTGCTCAAGATTCTCCAGGAAGTTGGTGGGGTTGCAGCCCTTAATGGCAAGGCCGCGGGCCAGACCCGAGTAGATGTGGGTGTGGCAGTTGATGAGTCCGGGCATGATGAGGTTGCCCTGGGCGTCGACGTACTCGGCATCCGGGTACTTGGCCTTGAGCTCGCACTCGGGGCCCACTTCGACGATCGTATCTCCGTCAATGGCGACCGCACCGTTGGGGATGAACGGGGCCTGAGCGTTGCGGGTAAAGACGGAACCGTTAGCGACCAGAAGCATGGATGCTCCCTTCGACATCAGAGGCGGGGTTTGACACCTCTGACATGGCGGAGTGCGAAGCGCCGGCCTACACCGGAAACGGGCCCTCTCCCGTCAACGCTTCACCAAAGGGACAAACCCTTTGAAGTGCGGCTTGGCGCCGCATGACGTCGGCGGACGAGGCGATGCGCCCGCCGACGAATAGCACCGAATTGGTTACTTCTTGCTCTCGGGCAAGACCAGATCCACGGCAGCGTCCTTGGCAGCATCGATGTGCTGAGCCACGACCGGCGTCTGCGGAAGGATCAGGTTAAGGACAATGGCCATGATGGCGGTGGGGGTTACAGCATTGGAGCCGATGACGGTGGGCACCCAGGTGGGCATACCCTCACCGGCAAGGCAACCGCTGGCCATCCAGATACCCAGGCCAAAGACGACGGAGGTACCGACGATGGTGGTAGTGCGCTGCGTGAGGCCCTCGCGGGTGAACATGCGCACACCGTTCATGGTGATGGTGCCAAAGACGCCGACGGTCGCGCCGCCGATGACGGGCTGCGGGATAGCGGAAAGGACGGCAGAGAGCTGCGGGAACAGACCGGCGATGGCAAAGACGGCCGCGATGATCACAAAGACCCACTTGTTGACGACCTTGTTGGAGCAGATGATGCCCACGTTCTGGCCAAGGGCGCTGGTGGGAAGACCGCCCAGCAGGCCGCCAACCATAGAGGTGAGGCCCTGGGACACGATAGCGCCGGAGAGCTCGCGCTCGGTGGGCATACGGTCGATGGAGCCCAGGCAGGCGGCAGAGACGTCGCCGATAACCTGGATAGCAACCATGGGAAACACGACGGCGAGGGTAATGCAGACCTCGGGATCAAACTCGAGCGCGTAGGGCATGAGCTTGGGAAGGGCGAAGACCTGAGCGGTGGCGACGCTGGAGAAGTCGATCATGCCAAAGGGGATGGAGACAATCATGCCGACGATCATGCCAAAGAACACGGATCCCAGCTTGAGCGTGCCCTTGCCAAAGTTGGCGAGCGCAAAGACCACGGCGAAGGTGATAAGAGCGACGCACCAGGCCTGCGGGGTGCCCCACAGCGGCGTACCCATACCGCCGGCCATATACTTGACGGCCGTGGGATACAGCGAAACGCCGATGGAGAAGATGACCGTACCGGTCACGACGGGCGGGAACAGCCACTTGATCTTGCTGTAGGCCAGACCAAAGAGGACCGCGACGGCGCCGCCGACGATCTCGCCACCCAGCAGCGCACCAAAGCTAAAGCCCGAGGCACCCATGGCCTGCAGGGCCGGCAGGAACGCGAACGAAACGCCCATGACGATGGGCAGGCCGCCGCCGATGCGACGGAAGGGAGCGAAGGCCTGAAGGGCCGTGTCGATTGCCGAAAGAATGAGCGCAACCTGAATGATGTCGGTGCTCTGCTGGCTATTAAAGCCATAGACGCCGGCCATGATGACCGCCGGGGTAATGATGCCGGCAAACGATGCCAGTACGTGCTGAAGGGCACACGGGATCATTTCCTTAACGGGAGGCATGCCTTCGCGAGTGAACAGGGCTTCAGTGCCGTTCGTAACCGTCTCCTGGGTCATTTGACCACCAATCCTCGAAGTAGTTGTTTTCGCATCTAACGCTCTATTGTGACGCAGTGCGGGGTTGAGGTTGTGCCTTCATTGCATATCGTATTAAAGATGATTCTCATTCTCAATAATAATTTTTTGTTATCAGACTATTCTTCAGCTGAAATAACGCATTTCCGCAGGTCATGAGAGTGTCTGGTCAAAATAACATCTAACTTTTCTTTTGGTCAACCGTTTACCGCCAAATATCTACCGCTCATCTGTATTACGCAACGTACCTGCGGATATACGAGATGATGGGCAGCGTGTTACCATGAGAAAAAATTGTTATGAACATTTCCGATTTCACCCAAAGGAGTTGCCCGTGAACGAGACCGTACGCCGCTTTTTGCCGATGGTCGATTTTCTGGAGCAGATACTCGGCAAAAACAGTGAAATCGTGCTGCACGATTTCTCGGATCCCGACCACGCCATCGTCGATATTCGCAACGGCATCGTGAGCGGCCGCAAGGTCGGCGGCCCCGCCACCGATCTGGCGCTCAAGATCATGCACGACGCCAAGTATCGCGACCTGCCGTTTATTACGGGCTACGAGGGCCGCGGCGCCGGCGGCAAGACGTTGCAGTCAGCGACGTACTTTATCCGCGAGAATGACGAGATCGTCGGTATGCTCTGCGTCAACACCGACCTCTCGACCGTGCGCTCCATCAACGCCATGGCGCAGCAGCTCATGGCGTGCTTCGACGCGGCGCCGACGCGCACGGAGCCCGCCCCTATCGAGGTCGAAAGCCTTTCGGAGTCCACACAGGAGCTCATCGACCGCAGCATTGCCGAGTTGCTGAGCGCGCGCGGGCTGGACGTAGCGTCACTTGGTCAGAGCGACCGCGTGGACGTCATTCGCCACCTCAACGGCAACGGGGTGTTCATGCTCAAGGGTGCCGTGGCCTGCGCCGCCACCGCGCTGGGCATCTCGGAGCCCAGCGTCTACCGCTACCTGCAAAAAGTTCGCAAGGAGGGCTAACGAACAAAATGGAGCGCGGCTCCACAAGCGACCCGTCACTTGACAAAAGACCCTGCAGCTCGCACGCGCTGCAGGGTCTTTTTGCATGTCATGTTTAGTTGTTGCCAACGCCTTAGAGAGCGGCGACGACCTCGATCTCAACCAGACCGCCAGCCGGAAGGGCGGCAACCTGGAAGGCGCTGCGCGCGGGGAACGGGGCCTCGAACTTGGAGGCGTAGATCTCGTTCACGGCAGCGAAGTCGGCAATGTCGGCCAGGTAGACCGTGGTCTTGACGACATCGGCAAAGGTGGCGCCGGCAGCGGTCAGCAGGGCCTCGACGTTGGCAAGGGACTGCTTAGCCTGGGCCTCGACGCCCTCGGGCATCTTGCCGGTTGCGGGGTCGATGCCCAGCTGGCCGGACAGGAACACCATGTTGCCGGTCTGGATGCCGGGGGAATACGGGCCGATGGCTGCGGGTGCGTTATCGGAAGACACGACGGTCTTGCTCATGTTTTTCTCCTTACGATCAGATAGAGAGCGTGAGCGCGGCGTTCGCACCGGGAGGCACAGTTCGGTCTGAACACCGCGCTTGATTGGGATAGTACTCAAGGTTTCCGCACGATGCAAGATAATTATCACGCTGCGAGAATATTTTATCGCCCAACGGCGCCCGTTGGCAGCTGAACGGTTCTCCACGGGGTCAGCCAGCCCAAGCTGCTGAAGACTTTATCCCGCTTGGAGCACGGGCATCGCCTGCCGCAACGGCGCCACTATACTTTTGATTATCTGAGCATTTTGAAAGGCAGGATATGACCGCAACCGCCAGTCGAACCACCAACCGCAGACCCGAGCTCTTGGCCCCCGCCGGAGGCCCGGAGCCCTTTGCCGCCGCGCTCGCTGCCGGGGCAGACGCCATCTACTGCGGCATGGGCAGCTTCAACGCCCGCCGCAAGGCAACCAACTTTACCGACGAGGCCTTTGAGCAAGCCTGCCGCGCCGCGCATCTAGCCGGGTCGCGCGTCTACGTCACGGTAAACATCGTCATCAAGCAGTCCGAGATGAGCGATGCGCTGCAACTCATCCATCGCTGCTCCACGCTGGGCGCCGATGCCTTCATTATCCAGGACTGGGGTCTGTTCTTTGAGGTCAAGCGCGCCATGCCCGGCATCGAGACGCACATCTCGACCCAGGCGAACATCCATGACGACCGCGGAACGCTTTGGTGCCGCGAGCAGGGCGCCGACCGCGTGACCCTCTCGCGCGAGCTCTCCATCGACGAGATCGCCGC
>UQZM01000079.1 GCA_900545615.1 uncultured Collinsella sp. | reverse complement strand
GCGCCGCCCAGAGCGACAATTTGTCATTCAAAAGGCAAGGCATGACCAGAAGGTCTATGCCTTGCCTTTTTCATGCCAACTTGTTCGCTCTGGACATCGCTCGCTGACGCTTGCTCAACCTGCGGTGTCTCAACAATTCCGTCCAGCTGTTGGCATTGCGGCATTTTCCCAGATAAAACCTGCATAATAAACCTGTCCCTTTTAGCAGGTTTTAGAGCTCCACGCTTTCGGCACCGTTGATGGTTAGGTTTCGCTCGTAGAAGGCTGTGAGGGCGCGGATGGCGTACATGACGTCGCGCACGCCGCCGGTCTCGTAGCTCGAGTGCATGGCCAGCTGCGGCAGGCCCACGTCCACGGCATGCATGCTCGCCTGCATATTGGACAGATTGCCGAGCGTGGATCCGCCGGCCATATCGCTCTTGTTGGCGAAGGCCTGCGTGGGCACGTCGGCGTCATCGCAAATAGCTTGGAACACCGCGCGGCTAAAGGCATCGGTACAATAGTGCTGGTTGGCGGCTTCCTTGATGACGATGCCGCCGTTGAGCACAACCTGGTTGCGCGCATCGCACTTCTCGGCGTGGTTGGGGTGCACGGCATGCGCGTTGTCGCAGCTCACGAGCATCGATGCGGCAAGGGCGCGATGATACGACTCGTCGTCAAAGCCCAGCGATCCGTTAATGCGGCGCAATGCATCGGCCAAGAACGTTGACATGGCGCCCTGTTTGGTCTCGGAACCAACCTCCTCGTTATCAAAACAGCAGAAGACCGAGACGTCGCGCGCGTTCTCGGCGCCCAAAAATGCCTGTAGCGAGGTGTAGGCGCAGGCCAGGTCGTCAAGCTTGGGTGTCGAGATAAACTCGTCGGCCCAGCCCCAAATACGCGCATCCTGACGATTGACCAGGAACAGATCGCGGCCCAAAATTTGCTCGGGCTCAACGTCCAGCTCGTCGGCGATCAGGGCGTCAAAGTCGCCCTGTTTAAGGTCACCAGCGCTGATGAGCGGGCACAGGTCAACGGCGCGATTGGGAGCAAAGCTCTCGTTAACGCCGCGGTTCATGTGGATGGCAAGGCTCGGAATAATGGCAACCTCGCGCTCGGTGGCAAGCAGGCGGCTCTCAATACGGTCGCCCTCGCGCACCAGCACGCGGCCCGCGAGTGCCAGCGGGCGATCGAACCAGGTGTAGTCGATCATGCCGCCGTAGGCCTCGGTGTTCAGGCGCAGCGTCTCGCCCGCGCCGTCAAGCTCAGGCACGGCCTTGACCTTAAACGTCGGCGAATCGCTGTGCGACGCCGTGAGCTGAAAATGATAGTCACCGGCAACGCCGTCCTCGCCCCACGTCGCGGCCAGGTCCTCGCCCACCTTAAAGGCAACAACGCTCGAGGTGTTGCGCTGCGTGTAATAACGCCCGCCCGGCTCGATGTCCCACGCCGCGTTCTCGGGCAGGTAGGTAAAGCCCGCCTCGTCGAGCTCGGCCATAATAGTCGCCGCCGTATGGAACATGCTGGGGCACGCCTCGATAAAGTCGATAAGGTCGTTGGCGGCCTCGATATCGTCGGCCGTCACATGCGCGCGCTCGGGCGTTTCCTGATCCGTCATGCTCTCCCCTTTCGCTGGGTTGATGGTCCCCTCCAGCATACCCCGCCACGCCAGTGCCGCACTCTTCATTCCGTGCTTAATTCCGCGCCACTCACCAAGTTGAGCCATCATGCCCGTGCACCTTTTGCGACAATTACGCTAACAGGACGAGAGGAGTCGTCATGAAGCCACGTAACATTGCCATCGCCTGCGGTGTCGCGGGAGTCGCCGTCGGCCTTGCCGCTGCCACCGGTATCGTTTATCACAAGCAAATCAAGTCCGCCGCGTCGCTCAAACGCTTGACCGGCTACGCGGATGGCTATGACCTGTACGCAATCGACATCGCCTACGACTACGATCTTGATCGCATCATCGCCGCTGGCGTGCGCGACGACCAGGCCTACATCGATGCCGTGGTGGCGCAGGTGCTGCCCGGTGTGCCGGTACATGTCCAGGCGCCCCAGTTTGCCTGCAGCGCTTTTGTCGCCGTAGATGCCGAAGGCCGCGTGCGCACCGGTCGCAATTACGACTTTAAGGACGACACCTCGGCGCTGCTGGTGCGCAATCACCCACGTGGCGGCTATGCCTCCATCGGGTTTGCCGCCCTTAACAACCTGGGCGATAACACTCCGCTTGACTCCGTCGCCGGACGTGCCGCCGCACTCATGGGCCCGTTTGCCCAGCTCGACGGTGTTAACGAATGCGGCGTGTCCATTGCCGTACTCACTCTGGATTCCAAGCCCTGTGACCAGGACGCGCAACGCCCCGTCATCAATACCTCGCTCGCCATCCGTCTGGTGCTCGACCGTGCCGCCACCACGCAAGAAGCTGTCGACCTGCTTTCCGCCTACGACATGCACGCCATGGCAGGACGCGATTACCACTTCTTTATCAACGACGCCGCCGGTGACGCGCGCGTAGTAGAGTGGGATCCGCGCGATCCGGACCGTGCTTTCAAAGCGACTCCTGTACGCCAGGTTACGAACTTCTACGCCTGCTATGGCGACGAAGTGCTGCCCAACCAAAAGAATGGCGAGCTGGGCCATGGTAAAGAGCGCGCCGTCGCAATCGCCGATGTCCTTGACGCCCATGTCGGTGCCCAGGACGAAACGATTGTCTGGAAAGCCCTGCGTGCCGCAGCGCAAGAACCCAATCCGGAAGACATCACCAGCAATACGCAATGGTCGGTCGTCTTTGACAATACCGAACCCGCCGCCGCCATTACGCTGCGCCGCCACTGGGGCGACGTCGACGCCTTCGCACTGTAAGGACCCAGGCTCGTCGACCTTACGCTCGCCTGACGTTGTTTACATTTCTATACGCTTGAGCTAACACGTTTTACCCCCGTATCAACAGTGTGCGGGGGTAAACTTATGCGCATGTTATAACTTGCCCGGAAGGATTCATCATGCTTAGGATCGGTCTTCTTACCAGTGGCGGCGACTGCCAGGCGCTCAACGCCACCATGCGCGGCATTGTCAAAACGCTTATGACCAATAGCGAAGAGCCTATTGAGATCTATGGTTTTGAGGACGGCTACCAGGGCCTTATCTACAGCCGGTTCCGCGTCATGACGCCCGCCGATTTTAGCGGCATCCTTACCCGTGGCGGCACCATCCTGGGCACGAGCCGTACGCCGTTCAAGCGCCTGGATATTCCCGAGGCCGACGGCGTCGAGAAGGTGCCGGCAATGGTCCACACCTATCATAAGCTGCAGCTCGACTGCCTGTTTATGCTGGGCGGCAACGGCTCCACCAAGACCGCCAACCGTCTGCGCGAAGAGGGCCTCAACGTTATCGCCCTGCCTAAGACCATCGATAACGACACCTGGGGCACCGAGCTGACGTTTGGCTTTACGAGCGCCATCGACGTCGCCACCAAGTGCATCGACGACATTCACACCACCGCTTCGAGTCACGGCCGCGTGTTCGTTATCGAGATCATGGGCCACAAGGTTGGCTGGATCCCGCTATACGCCGGCGTCGCGGGCGGCGCGGATGTCATCTTGATTCCCGAGATCCCCTACGACATGGATAACGTCATCAAGACCATCGAGCATCGCATGGAGACCGGCAGCCGCTTTACCATCGTGGCCGTCGCCGAGGGCGCTATCTCCAAGGAGGACGCGGCGCTGTCCAAGAAGGAGTACAAGAAGAAACTCGCCGAGCGCACGAGCCCGTCGATCGTCTACGACATCGCCAAGGAGATCGAGGCCAAGACCGGTCGCGAGACCCGCGTCGCCATCCCCGGCCACACGCAGCGCGGCGGCCAGCCCGACGCCCAGGACCGCATCTTTGCGACCCAGTGCGGCGTCGAGGCGGCACTGGGCTGTCTACGCGGCGAGTTTGGCTACATGATCGCCCTGCGTGACGGCAAGATGTGTCACATGCCGCTCGAGGATGTCGCCGGCAAGCTCAAGTATGTCGATCCCCAGAGCGATCTGGTGCGCGAGGCCAAGGCGTTGGGCATCAGCTTCGGCGACGAATAGTCTCGGCCGAAATCCATCCCATCGGGTCCTCCGACCCCGCCCGACGTATTTCGATTTGGCTCCTCCCTTGACTCCGTCAAAGGTCGCCAATCGAAATCGTCGGGCGGGGTCGGAGGGCCCTACGTTTACATACTCGCCGAGGCTATTCGCCTTCTTGCTACAGGTGCCTAGCCTGAAATTAGGTTGCGGTGAAATAGTTCCTGCTTAGCCCGCAAATGGCTGAATTTAGGAACTATTCCACCGCAACTTACTGAGTGGGGCTCTTGGCTGCCACTTCACTGACATTTGTCCTAAAATGGCTGGTCATCAGGGGTTGCTACCGGTAGTTGCGGTAGGGTTGGAGCAGATTCTAACTAGAAATGGTGGTCGCTACCAGTTGTTCTCGGCATACTCGGCTCATTCGATTACGGTCACCACACGAAAGGAACCACCATGGATCTTGCGATGGCACAACGCCTCGTCGATCGCCGTAAAGCTGCCGGCCTTTCTCAAGAGGCGCTTGCTGCCCAGCTGGGCGTAAGCCGCCAGGCTGTTAGTAAATGGGAGCGCAGCGAGTCCTCACCCGATACCGATAACCTCATTGCGCTCGCCGCGCTGTATGGTGTGTCGTTGGACGAGCTGCTATATGGGGAGGCGGCCAACGATGCCGACGACCTGGAGGACGGTAACGCCGACACCGAGACAGCGGATGTGGCTGACAAGGCTGAGGCTTCTACTGAGCACGCTGATTGCAGCGATAAGCCACTTGTCGATATTTCCCTCACGCGCGGTATCCACGTCATTGATCCCAATAAAGGCGAGGAAGTCCATGTTGGTTGGAGCGGCATCCATGTGACCAACAAGCGCAAGGGCGAAGAGATACATGTGGGGCCGAGCGGCGTACATATTGACACGCTTGAGGACGACGGGCACAGCGTGCACACCAACGCCGATGGCACCGTGGTTATCGACGGCGAGCAATTCTCCAGCTGGAAGGAAGCACACGACAAGCTCGACCATCATGGCAAGCATTTCAACACCGGGCTCGGACGCGCATGGAACAAATTCCCCTTTCCCGCGCTCGTCGCCCTCGCCTACCTGGTGCTCGGCATTATCTACGGCGCGTGGTCCATGGGGCTCTTCCTCGTCTTTTTGATTCCCATCTACTATGCGCTTGGCGACTTTATCGATCGACGCCGCCTGTCCAAGCTGATCGGCAGCGTCTATCCAGCGGCCGCCGTTGCCTGGTTCCTCTACATGTGGCTTTGCTTGAACCAGCCCCATCCCGCATGGGCCATCCTCATCACGATTCCCGTCATAAAGGCGCTCATGCGCTGGTGCCACAAACAATGGAAGCACCGCAAACAGGCCTAAACCATCCCAGTCCGACAGCAGCACCCAGCTAGTACCCCCCCCGCCCATCCCTCCTATGTTGCGGTGATATAGTTCCGGTTTTAGCCTTGAGTAGTCGAGTTTAGGAACTATTCCACCGCAACTTACGAATGATCGGAGCGGCTACAGTACAAGCGTCGGCGTTCGTTTGATGGTCCGCCACGAAAAGGGGCCATCTACGACGTTTAACTCGATGGGGCCAACCATGACCGCCTTTTTCGAAAATCGACAGGCCTTCTACCTGCGGTTTTATTTTTCGTTTTCCCGGCATGGTTGACGGTATCAAATTAAACGTAGTAGATAGGCCCGTTTTGTGGCATACGACCCATTCAAGCCCAATCTCGAAGGCTAAAGAGAGCCTCTCATCCGCACCTGCGAGCGAAAACCAAATAGAATGAAAGGCAAATGGAAAGCCCGTTTGACGAGCGGAGAACATATGCGCGACGTAACCGAAAGCGACTGGAAGCTGTTTAAGAAAATGCTTCCTCAATGGCAAGAACGTTATATGGAAAAGCTCATCGGCCAGTACGTTGAGATGCTGAACGGCGACAGCGAAGCGTCCAGTAGATTTTGGGCAATAGAAGAGCGCCTCAATAGAGACAAGCTGTCCTCAGGCGTAATTGCAAACGACATTCGCCGCAGCACAATGCACCGCGAGATAGCCAATTTGCTTATCGACAGCGTGATCGCCCTCGACGACCTTGACGGTTTTACCGAGGACATTAAGAGCTATGCGCAACACTGGATTGGCCAGTAAGAGCACCGAACGACAAACATCCCCAGCAAAACGGGGCAAACGCCGGACCACCTAAAGCTGACGTTAGATAACGATACTTTTGAAAACACTGGAAAATCAAGGTTTTTC
>UQZM01000078.1 GCA_900545615.1 uncultured Collinsella sp. | reverse complement strand
GCGAGCGGGTGGCGCTCGCTTACGAATACGTGGACCTTTGCGTCAAAGAGGGGATGGAAGCTCGCACGCGCGTCGGTAAAGGCTTTCTGCAGGACGCGAGCGTTAAAGTCATCCAGATAGAGGATGCCGATATCGCTGCGAAACGCGCGGACGTCATCGATGATCTGCGATGTGGTGGTTTCGCGCATGATGAACTCGAACTTGCTGTCGCGGCAACGCTCGACCACGTTGACGAAGGCCTCGACCGAAAAGGCGTAGTGCTGGGCCGAGATGGCAAGGCGGGCTTGCGGGGTGCCGCCGTCTTCGTAGCGGGCCTCGAGCATATCGGCCTGCTCTACAACCTGGCGCGCATAACCCAAAAGCTCGGTGCCGTCGTTGGTGAGTGTGACGCCGCGGCTGGAGCGCGTGAAGATTTCCAAGTGGAGCTCCTGTTCCAGGCTTTTGACGGCGTTTGAGATGTTGGACTGAGCGGTATAGAGGCGCTGAGCTGCGGCATTGATTGAGCCGGACTCTGCTACGGCGATCAGGAAACGAAGCTGCTGGAGGGTCATCGGCGCCATCCTTTCGAGTGTTATCTATAAAACCGATAACAGGTTAGCGCTTTTAAGTGATTGACCGAGGGAAACAATGCTCATACTATTCAAAACACACAAAGGAGGTAGGTAATTAAGCCAACCACGGAACCGGGATGCGAAAGGAGGCCCGCATATGAATTGCTTACCAAGACGAATGCCGGGCTCCTGTTTGCGCCCGTCGGCGTGATCAGGAGACAGCGACTTACTTCTCTCTTATTTATTTACTTTTGTTCGATCAAGGAGTTCATCATGAGCCAGTTCATCAACAACCCCGAGCACACCTTTGGTTTCGATACCCTGCAGCTTCACGTTGGCCAGGAGAGCGCCGATCCCGCATCCGACTCCCGCGCCGTGCCTATCTACCAGACCACGAGCTATGTGTTCCGCAATTCCCAGCACGCCGCCGACCGCTTTGGTCTTGCCGACGCCGGCAACATCTACGGCCGTCTGACCAACTCCACCCAGGGCGTCTTCGAGGACCGTATCGCCGCACTCGAGGGTGGTGTGGCAGGTCTTGCCGTCGCCTCCGGTGCTGCTGCCATCACCTATACCCTGCAGGCTCTTGCCCAGGCCGGTGACCACGTGGTCGCCCAGAAGACCATCTACGGCGGTTCCTACAACCTGCTGGAGCATACGCTCTCCCAGTTTGGCGTCGAGACCACGTTTGTCGATGCCCATAACCTGGAAGAGGTTGAGGGTGCCATAAGGGACAACACCACGGTCATCTATCTCGAGACGCTCGGCAACCCCAACTCCGACATCCCCAACATCGACGCCATCTCCGAGATCGCCAAGAAGCACGGTCTGCCGGTTGTCGTCGACAACACCTTCGGCACCCCGTATCTGTTCCGTCCGCTGGAGCATGGTGCCAACATCGTCGTCCACTCCGCAACCAAGTTCATCGGCGGCCACGGCACCTCGCTGGGCGGTGTGATCGTCGACGGCGGTAACTTTGATTGGAAGGCGAGCGGAAAGTACGCCCAGATCGCTGAGCCCAACCCCTCCTACCACGGTGTTTCGTTTGCCGAGGCTGCCGGTCCCGCCGCCTTCGCGACCTATGTCCGCGCTATCTTGCTGCGTGACGAGGGCGCCTGCATCAGCCCGTTCAACGCCTGGGTCCTGCTCCAGGGCACCGAGACTCTGTCGCTGCGCGTTGACCGTCATGTCGAGAACACCAAGAAGGTCGTTGAGTTCTTGGCTGGTGACAGCCACGTCGCCAAGGTGAACCACCCGAGCCTGTCTGAGCACCCCGATCACGAGCTCTATCAGAAGTACTTCCCCAACGGCGGTGCCTCGATCTTTACCTTTGAGATTAAGGGTGGCCAGGAGGCAGCTTGGAAGTTCATCGATCATCTGCAGGTGTTCTCGCTGCTCGCCAACGTGGCCGACGTCAAGTCGCTCGTCGTGCACCCGGCTACCACCACGCACTCCCAGCTCTCTGCCGAGGAGCTCGCCGAGCAGAACATCACGCCCTCCACGATCCGTCTTTCCATCGGTACCGAGAATGCCGAGGACATCATTTGGGATCTGAAGCAGGCCTTCGCCGCGCTGGACGAGTAAGGCGTCTTGTGCAAGGCCCCCTTGCGACTCGATAGGTATAACTGCATAAAATGCCTGCTCAAGGCGCCTGTGCGAACAATGGTTGCACAGGCGCCTTTTTTGCATAGATCGGGTGCAAAAACAGGGTTTTTGACACGCTTTATGCATTCGAGTTGTGGAAAACTCCTGTTGAGAGGATGTGAGTTTTACGCAATTGACGTGCGCCTTTTGAGTAAAACCGCAGGTCGCGATTTGCTCGGGGTACTATGCAGCGCGATCGAATCACACGCAGCTCAAACGCAGCAAAAACGCACTACGGAGGTTTCCAGCTACATGAGGATCGATTCACGAAAACCGAAAGCCGCCGCCCTTTCCGCCGCTCTGACCGTGGCGCTATTGGCGGGTGCCGGCGCAACTGATGCCCACGCGGCAACACTATCCGATACGGTTGGACCTACGCCGTCCGAAGCGACGCTGGTGCAGCCCGTCGACTACCGCAGCGACGGTTATGGCTCTATGCAGGAGTGGAACGCCTCGATGGAGGCCAAGCGCGATTCCCTGGAGATGCGCGCTCAGATCATTATGAATATGTATGGCGACTATGCCACCGATGACGAGCGCGCTGTACTGCAGAGTTGTATCGACGGTGCGGGCAGTCTTTTGACGATGGAGGAGGTCGACGCGAAGTCGACCGAGCTCGATGAGCTGCGCACTGCACTTGAGGATGCCAAGCGCGAAGCGCTCGAGGTTGCTGCCGCCGAGGCGGAGGCTGCCGAGGCCGCCCAGGCTTCGTACTACAACGCCGGTTACACTCCGTCCTACGCGTCTGCCGCGTCCTACGCGAACGGATCGGGCCTGACGCGCTCTGCGGGTGTCAATAACTACAACGGGCGCCGCGAGACCTATTACAGCAGCAATGTGCTTTATCACTATCGCACGGGCGAATGGACTCAGGATTCTGAGGGCTTCTGGCGCGATTCCGACGGCTATTACGTTGTTGCCGCGGGCGATATGGCCCAGGGCTCGACCTTTACGGGCTCCAAGGGTGATTGCAAGGTCTATGACTCCGGCTGCGCTGCCGGAACCACCGACTACTACACCGGTTGGTAATTTTTCTGCATCACGGATATTTGGCGGACGGGCGTCTTTACCGAGCTTTAGGGCAACGTAAGGACGTCCGTTCTATGTATGCGTTTGAGTTAACAGAGCCCTTACCGTGGCGGTACGCTGGGCGTATGGATGCGGGGCACACTGGTTCTTGAGAAATAAGGTCTTTCTCTTGGAGGAAGTGGTCTTGTGAATGCTCGAGATATTGCCGTTGCCGCCGTCGCGTTGATGCTTGGCTGCCTTGGTCCCACGGCCGCGCTCGTCGCGGGCATGCAGGGGACATGCGGGGCTGCTCCTATCGTGGTCGGCGCGCTGATCGCGGCCACGCTGCTGGGAAGCGCCGGTGTTGTCCTTTGTCGCGACGATGAGGACGAGGTGTCGGGGTCGCAACGCTAACTGTTGTGAGATCGGCCGCCGGTCATAGACGAAGATGAAGACCGCCGCAGGGGGAAAGGTTCCCTTGCGGCGGTCTTGCTGTTAAGGCTGTTGAATGCGGCGCGTTGGCGCTACCAGCTTTTCTCGATATCGCGGATGCGCCGATAGAGCCACTCGTTTTGCGGCGCCTGGATATCGTGTTTGGCTGCGAGGCGGCAGATGGTGCCCGCGAACTCATCAACCTCGGTTTTGCGCCTTGCGATGCGGTCCTGCGCCATCGAGGGCATACCGGCGGGGTCGATTCCCTCGATGAGGTGCACCATTTGCGTCAGGTCTGCCTCGGTCAGCTCAACGCCCTCGGCGTTGGCGACCGCAAGCGTTTCGCGCATGGCGGAAACAAAGCAGCGACGCTGCTCGGAGCCCGGCTCCGTGGCGCTTCCGTAGGTCCCGCCGTAGGCCATGCAGGTCTGGTTGATGCCGTCGTTGAGCATGAGTTTGGCCCACATGCGGTGGGCGATGTCGTCCTCGACGGTATGGGCGATGCCGCAGCGCGTATAGAGCTCGTCGATCGTGGTGATGGTTGCGGGGTTCGTGCCGGCCGCCGCGCCAAAGCGGATTTCGCCCGCATTGGTAAAGGTGAGCGCGCCGTTGAGAAACACGGCGTCCATGCCCTGGCAGATACCAAGAACGGTATGCTCCCAGCCAAAGCGTTCGGCAATCTTTTGCTCGCTCGTAATGCCGTTGCACAGCGAGGCGATGAGCGTGTTGGGTCCCACGACGCGCTCCATAGTCTTGAGTGCTTGGTCGAGACCGGTGGTCTTGACTGTCAGGATGACCAGATCGGCGGGCGTCGCCTCGCTGGCACGGACGGACGTGAGATCGCAGGGCTTGCCGTTGACAGTGAGCGCGTCGTTCGCATGACGCTCAAAACGGGCATCATCCATGACGTATTCGACGGCGTCGTTGCCGAGCGCCCGGGCGATCATGCTGCCGTAGAGCAGGCCGACGCCGCCCTTGCCGATAAAGGCGACCTTGTTGATCTGCATGTGAATCATCTCCCCATGTAAAAGGCGCCCGCGTAAGGGGCGCCTGATGGATTGTATGCTGCCAGGGTGATTGGTGGGTGCGCGGGGCGGCTGTTATGAAAAAGAAACTATTGCGCTGTGCGCTTATGCCGCGGGGCAGACCGCAAAGACGCGGGCGGGGTATCCGACGCCATCGCGGACCTTGGGGAAGGTGCAGAAGATGACGGCGCCTGTGGCGGGAAGCTCGTCCAGATGGTCCATGACTTCGATCTGATGGCGGTCGACCGAGAGGATGTATTGCTCGCCGGGGTAGGGGTAGGCGTCCTCGCACGTGGTGATGCCCGGCTCCTTTCATCGGGCTTTTTGCTGATGTTAAAGCGGTGCCGTGACGGCCTGATTTCTGCTGCGTTACGATACGTTCTCAATTGCGATTCCGATGTGTTTCGATGACGTGACGGGTTTGTTTCGCCTTGTCAGGGCTTCGATGGGAGGGGAGGGGCCGTGCAATATCGCGTTGACCCCAAAAGCGGCAACCGTATCTCGGCGTTGGGGCTGGGCTGCATGAGGTTTCCCGGTGCGCCGGGACGCCCGGATGCGAAGGCAGCCGACGCCATCATCTCCCGTGCGGTGGAGCAGGGGATTAACTACCTGGACACGGCCTATCTCTATCCCGGCAACGAGGCGTGCGTGGGCGCCTCGCTTGAGCGCTTGGGGCTGCGTGACCGGGTGTTGCTCGCGACTAAGCTGCCACATGCTTCGTGCAAATGCGCGGAGGATTTCGACCGGTTTTTCGACGAGCAACTGCGCCGCCTGCGGACCGACCATATCGACTATTACCTCATGCACAACATCACCTCGCCCGCCCAGTGGGAACGTGTGGTGGCGCTGGGCATCGAGGACTGGATCGCGCGTCAAAAAGCGGCGGGGCGCATTCGCCAGATTGGTTTTTCGTACCACGGCAGCGCGGCGGATTTCCTGACGATGCTTGACGCATATGACTGGGATTTTTGCCAGATACAGTACAATTACGCTGGAGAGCGATATCAGGCGGGAACGGCGGGGCTCATGGCCGCCGCCGAGCGAGGCCTCGCGGTGTTTGTGATGGAGCCGCTGCTGGGCGGGCGTTTAGCGGGCAAGCTGCCGCCACGGGCCCGCGCTGTGCTCGATAGTGCCCGTGACCCGCATTTGCGCACTCCTGCCGCCTGGGGTCTTTCGTGGGTGTGGAACCATCCTCAGGTGACGATGCTGCTTTCGGGCATGACCGATATCGCGCAGGTGGATGAGAACGCGGTGTTGGCCGATCGGGCCCTGCCGGATTCGATGACAGCTACTCAGCTCGATGCCATCGCGCACGTGCTGACGGAGTTTGAAAAATCGAACCGCGTGCCCTGCACGGGATGTGGCTACTGCATGCCATGTCCCAAGGGCATCAATATTCCCGGCTGCTTTGCCGCCTACAACGCGAGCTATGCGCACAGCTGGTTTACGGGTCTATCGCAGTACTTTACGGCGAGCGCGGTGCGCACAAGCGAGGCCAAGCTGGTGAGCAATTGCGTCAAGTGCGGCAAATGCGCGCGCCACTGCCCACAGCATATCGATATCCCCGAGCGTCTCGATGACGTGCGCCGACGCTTTCAGCCTGGACCCGTGACGGCAGTGCTTAAGGCCTTCGGCAAAACGCGCTCCTCGTGACCCTTTTATAACTTGCGGTGGAATAGTTCCTGTTTGCGGCAGAATAGGGCTTAAACAGGGACTATTCCAC
>UQZM01000077.1 GCA_900545615.1 uncultured Collinsella sp. | reverse complement strand
CACCGCACGGCGCGGGCGGTCGAAGCGATTGAAAGGAACCCCCTCCATGTTGAAGAAAACCCTCGCCTTCGCCCTGTCAGCGGCGCTTTTCGCGTTCTCGCTCGCCGGCTGCGGCGGAAATTCAATCGACAGCGCAAAGGCAAGCGATGCCGATTCCCAGGAAAAGACCGAACAGGCGGCCGATGCGCCCGAGGGCGCAAGCGCTGCCCCCATCACCGCCGACAAGGTGGCCGACGGCACCTATCCGATCACCGTAGATTCCAGCTCGAACATGTTCAGGATTGTGGACGCCCAGCTCATCGTGGAAAACGGCTCCATGCACTGCGTGATGACGCTTTCCGGCACGGGCTACGGCAAGCTCTTCATGGGCACGGGCGACGAGGCTGCCGCCGCGAGCGAGGCCGACTTCATCCCCTATGTGGAAAACGCGGAAGGCAAGTACACCTACGACGTGCCCGTTGAAGCGCTCGACGAGGACACCGCCTGCGCCGCGTGGAGTATTAGAAAAGAGCAGTGGTACGACCGCACGCTCGTGTTCGAATCCGCCGGCGTCGATCTGCGCGCCGACGCACTGAAGTAACGCCATGCGGTCGATTCTTCCCAAGTGGGAAAGCAGGAAGCGTCGCAGCATCGCGGTGCGCGCGATCGCCTGCGTTCTCGTCGCCCTGTTCGCGCTTCCCTTCGCGGGGTGCAGTGCGAGCCCGAACGCGACCGGTGGCACGGCAGGCTCTCAGGAATACACTGTGAGCGTCTCGCTCTCCGGCGGGTCAGGGCGCGCAAGCATCGCCTCACCCACCACAATTGTGAAGGATGGCGACACCTACACCGCGACCATCACCTGGTCGAGTTCGAACTACGACAAAATGACCGTCAACGGCGTGGACTACGCGCCCGTAAACGACGGCGGCAACTCCACGTTCGAGATACCCGTCACGCTCGACGAGGACATCGCCGTGTCGGCCGAGACCGTCGCCATGTCGACGCCGCACACCATCGACTACACGCTCCACTTCGACTCATCCACCATGAAAGAGAAATCGGGCGACGATGCAAGCGGCGGCTCCCCTGCGGGAACGGCTTCAAGCGCCGCGGCCGACTTCCACAACGCCGATTTGGGCTGCGGCTGGGAGCCGACGGGGGCGCTTCAGCTTGAATACGCCGAGCACTTCACTGTCGACGAGTACGAAGGCGGCCTGCGGCTTATCTGCATTTCGAACGGGGAGCGCTTCCTCGTGGTACCGCAAGATGCGAAGGTACCTGATGGGTTGAGCTCCGACATCGCGGTCATAAGGCGTCCCGCCAACAAGGTGCACCTCGTGTCGTCGGCGACGATGTGCCTGGTCGACGCGCTCGATGCGAACGACAACATCCTCATGTCGGGCACGAAGGCCGACGATTGCTCGGTCGCGGGCTTCAAAAGCGCACTCGAAAGTGGGGCGATCGCCTACGGCGGCAAGTACAGCGCGCCCGACTACGAGCGAATATCGGCCTCGGGCTGCACGCTCGCCATCGAGAACACCATGATCAACCACACGCCCGATGTGAAGGAAAAGCTGCAGAAGCTCGGGCTCGTCGTGCTCACCGAACAGTCGTCGAGCGAGCCCGAAGCACTCGGGCGCGTCGAGTGGATTAAGCTTTTCGGCGTCCTGTTCGACAAGGAAGACGAGGCCGCGCACCTGTTCAACGAGCAGAAGGCCCGCGTCGAGCAAACGTCGAGGCTCGCGTCGTCAGGTAAAACCGTGGCGTATTTCTACATTAACTCGAACGGGGCCGCCGTCACGCGGCGGGCGGGCGACTACGTGGCGCAGATGATCGAGCTTGCAGGCGGCAACTACGCGCTCGATGACGCGCAGACGGCGTCGACGTCAGGTTCGTCAGTAACGCTCGAAATGGAGCGCTTCTACGCGACGGCGAAGGATGCCGACATCATCGTCTACAACGGCACCATCGACGAATCGGTTGCCACCTTGAAAGACTTCGTAGGCAAAAACGCGCTATTGTCGCAGTTCAAAGCTGTAAAGAACGGCAACGTCTGGGTCACAAGCGCCGACATGTACCAGCAGATGACTTCTACCGCCGACATTATCGACGAGCTGCACGGGGCGTTCACCGGCGATGACGCGAGCGACTTCCATTATCTGAGGAAGCTTGGCTAGCGTCATGAGAAGCCGGCTTTCCATGACATACGACGAATCGGGGCGCGCCGCGCGGTGTCGCGTCGTGACGGCGCTGCTCGCTGTTGCCCTCATCGTGCTCGTCGGGGCCAACCTGTGCATCGGGAGCGTGCTCGTACCCGCAGACCACATCCCCGGCATCCTTTCGGGCGGCGCGGCCAATTCCATGGAAAGCCAGGTCATCTGGGAGATTCGCCTTCCGCGCGTGCTTTCAGCCGTGCTTCTCGGCGGGGCACTTTCGCTCTCCGGGTTCCTGCTGCAGACGTTTTTCAACAACCCCATCGCCGACCCGTTCATCTTGGGCGTCTCCTCGGGCGCAAAGTTCGTCGTCGCGCTTACGATGATCGTTCTTCTGGGCGCGAACCAGGCCATGTCCTCGCCGGCCATGGTGACCGCAGCGTTTCTGGGCTCGCTTATCACCATCGGCTTCGTGCTCCTCATCGCACGGCGCATAAGTTCCATGGCCATGCTCATCGTGGCGGGCGTCATGGTGGGATACATCTGCTCGGCGGCGACGAACTTCCTCATCGCCTTCGCCGACGACCAGTCCATCGTGAACCTGCACAACTGGTCTTTGGGTAGCTTCTCGGGTTCGAGCTGGGACGACGTCGTGGTCATCGCGGTCGTGGTGATCACCGTGAGCGCATGCGTATTCGCGATATCGAAGCCCCTTTCCGCTTTCCAGCTGGGAGAAGCCTACGCGAAAAGCGTCGGCGTGAACGTTGCACGCTTCCGCGTGGTGCTCGTCCTTCTAGCGAGCATGCTCTCCGCCTGCGTGACCGCGTTCGCTGGTCCGGTGTCGTTCGTAGGCATCGCGGTTCCGCATCTCGTTAAGTCGGCGCTAAAGTCGTCGAAGCCCATCCGCGTGATTCCTGCGTGCTTCTTGGGAGGCGCTATCTTCTGCGCGGGCTGCGATTTGATCGCGCGCACGCTGTTCTCTCCCGTCGAGCTTTCCATCAGCGCCGTCACCGCCATCTTCGGCGCGCCGGTGGTTATCGCACTCATGTTGAAGAAACGAGTGAGGTAGATGGGGGAATTCATGCCGCGGCCCAAAACGCTCGGAGGGGACATTCCATGCTTATACAGTCCTGAGCTCGCACGAAAGCGCCAGAAGGCACTTTCTGCTCGTGCGGAACTGCGCGCGGAACATCTCCTCCGAGCGGAGTCGAACCTCGAAACCCCGGTCGAAACGCAGGCTGACGGAGCGCCGCTTTTCCGCATAAGCGACCTGTCGGCGGGCTACGACAAGAAGGTCGTAGTCGAAGGCGTCGATCTGGAGGTTCGCGCGGGCGACGTCGTGGCGCTCATCGGGCCGAACGGCTCGGGCAAGTCGACCATCTTGAAAACCATCACACGCCATCTGGCACCGCTTGCCGGCTCGGTCGAGCTCGACGGGCGGGAGATTTCCCGATGGAAGACGGCGGAGTTCGCAAGGAACCTTGCCGTTATGCTGACAGATCGCCCCCGGACCGAGCTCCTCACCTGCCGCGATATCGTAGAGGCAGGAAGGCATCCCTACACGGGGCGAATGGGCACACTCTCGCCCGACGACCATAGTCGGGTCGACGAGGCCATGAAAACCGCACATGTGGAAGAGCTCGCCGAGCGCGACTTCATGCAGATAAGCGACGGGCAACGCCAGCGCGTCATGCTCGCACGCGCCATCGCGCAGGATCCGCGTGTGCTCGTACTCGACGAGCCCACGTCGTATCTCGATATCCGCTACCAGATCGACCTGCTACGAATACTTCGCCACCTTGCGAAATCGCGGAATGTGGCTGTCATCATGTCCATCCACGAACTCGAGCTCGCGCAGAAAAGCGCCGATAAGGTGATTTGCGTGAAGGACGGCCGGGTCTTCCGCGCCGGCGCACCCGAGGACATATTCACGCGCGAGACGATTGGCGAGCTCTACGGCCTTCAACATGGCACCTTCAACGAGCGCTTCGGCAGCGTGGAAATTGGGCGCCCGCACGGCGATGCGCACACGTTCGTCATCGCCGGCGCAGGAACGGGGTCGGCTGTGTTTCGCCAGCTCATCCGGCAGGGCAAGGCGTTCTACGCGGGCGTTCTGCACGAAGGGGACATCGACTGCGAGCTCGCGCGCGACCTGGCGACGGAATGCGTGGCCGAGCGCGCCTTCGAGCCGATCGGGGATAAAACCATAGCCCGCGCCAAAGAGCTCCTCGTCCACTGCGCGCGCCTTATCGTGTGCCCCGCCGCCTTCGGCACCATAAACGCCCGCAACGCAGAGCTCGTCGCCTTCGCACGCTCGCATGGTATCGAGGTCATGCAAGCGTGCGAAGGCGCATCGGAGGATTCCCATTTGGAGTGGGAAGGATAAACTGGACTTTCTTTTAAGAATCCTCAGGCTACAGCTCCTACGCCGGCGAGGTCTACAAGGCGCCGGAGAACCTCGTGAACAGGAATTTCCACGCCGACGAGCCCAACTAGGCCTAATCCAAGCGAGATTCCAGACTCGACAGACCATTGAGAGTCAGATCGTTGGCGACCTCCGAGACACGCTCGATAGGAACCGAGCCGTCAGACAGTGCCCACGTGCGATAGATACCGATAATACCCGACAGCAAAAACGCCAGATAGTAGTCGAACATCTCGTCCTTGAGACCTTGGGGCAGCAGATCGCGCTCGGCAATCTCGTGTTCGAGCGGCGCACGAAGACGAGCCATGAAATCATCTAGCGGAATATTCTCGATCAGCTGACGATTGAGCACCAAGTTGTTGCACAGCGCCTCGTTAACGGTTTTAAAGAAGGTCGCCGCCGCGCCCAGAGCGAGCTCGTTGGTGTCGCCGTCCATGGAAGCAAGCGTTTTCTCGACCGAGTCGACAATCATCTCCACCACATCGACGGCAATGGCATCGAGCAGGCCGTCAACCGTACCAAAGTGAACGTAAAAGGTCTTGCGGTCGACATTGGCCTCGCGCGCGATGGCACTCACCGTAATGTCTGCCAGCGGCTTTTCCATGAGCAGGCGCTCGAAAGCCGAAAGGATGGCATTACGGCTGCGAACGATGCGACGATCAAGACGCGGTTTGCTGGTTGCCATGGGCGTGTCCCTTCGATATGCGAGCATTCATCAACAGATGAGAGATAATCTACGTAAGAGGATTATCCCCCATACAGCACAAATATGCCCCGCATCATGAAGAACGCACGACTGCCCTACTGCGACTTGGGATGCTTCTTCTTATTGAGTGCCGACGGAGATACGCGAATACCATCGCCTGTCTGGCGCACATAGGCTTTATGAGCCGGCTTAGCGGTCCCAGAAGCCTTCTGAGCGCGCTTCTTGGGATCAACGGTAACAGCATTCGTGGGGTGCGGCATAGTGGGCGCAGAGGGCGTCTGAGGCGTGCGGCCGAGCTTGCGCATCACACGATCCCAGCGCGCATGGATGCTCTTGTTGTGGGCGCTCTTAAGTCCCAGCAGGGGCGCAGCCAAAATGGTCGGCGCAATAAACGTAATGAGGCGCCACAGCAGATAGCCGGCGGTCGAAGCCGACCCAAAGAAATGACCCAAGAACAATGCAAAGCCGCCCTCAGCGCCACCAGTTCCACCGGGCAGGGGGACCGCAGAGCTCAGCAGCTGGACAAAGGCGCTCGCGGCCATGACCGAGAAAAAGTCGACCTCGTGGTGGCCAAAGGCAAGCATCAGGAAATACGGCACCAGATAGAAAAACGCGAGTTGCAGCATGGTGATGACCACCGTGAGCAGCATGGAAGAAAAATGTCCGGCTGAAAGCTTGAACTTCTCGGAGAAGGAGTAGATCTCGCCATCGACAAACGTGCGCCATCCCTCGATCTTAGTGGCCGAGACACCAATGCGCTCAAGCCAATTGATGATGCAATGGGCGACGCGCGTGACGGTCTTAGGCATGAGCGCAACGGCGAAGATGCCCAGCAAGATGCAGCAGTGCCCACCAAAGCTAAAGACGCACAGCAACGTCATGTCGCCATAGCGCTCGGCAAAAAACGGCATGCGAGCAAGCAGTAGGATAGCGCCCCAGGCAACGAGGCCAAACTGGTACACGATAAAACGCGTGAATTGCGTGGCGCCGGCCTCGCCCACGTTTTGGCCGGCCTTGGTCAGGCGATAGATTTGAGCCGGGGTGGAGCCCATCATCATGGGCGTCAGGTTACCAAAGAAGATGCCACTCGCCTCGACCGAGATCAGGTCGCGGATGCCGACGGGCGAATTGGGATCGAGCCAGACGGCGATCGCATAGGCCACAATGCCAAAGAACAGGTACATGAACATGCAAAGACACGCGACAACGAGCCATGACGCCTGGACGCTCGACATAGCGGCCCAGAACTGCCCCATCTGCCCGGTTACCACCAGATAGACGATATAACCTACCAGCACGACGCCGATAAAGATGGCGCCGCGGCGTGCGCTCTTATTGTCATCTCCGCCCGAGGCCTCAACCTCGACCTGGGGCTTAGACGTATGCTGAGAGGACTCCGTCATGAGACTCCTTCTAACAGTCAAAATATCTTGGATATTGTACCCGTAAGGGCCATAGGCAGAACGCAAAGCTCTGGTTCAAACGGGAATTGCAGACGGTTGTTTGAAAATAAAAAAACCCGGCCTTCCATAGGAAGTCCGGGTATCAGATGCGTGGTAGCCCGTACCAGATTCGAACTGGTGATCTCCGCCTTGAGAGGGCGGCGTC
>UQZM01000076.1 GCA_900545615.1 uncultured Collinsella sp. | reverse complement strand
AATCGTCAATATCGGCCGGAGGGGTGGCTTTGTAAAGCCGTTTGTCTCCACCCGCATAGCGGGTGGGTTGAAGCTGGCCGCTGCGCGCCCAGCAGACTAAAGTCTTGACTCCATAGGGCGCTCCGCCCAATGGTCGAAGCGCTCGTGATTGCCGTCAACAAAGAGCACCGTGTAGGGGCGCGACTCCAACCACGCGATGTCAGCACATTCCTCGGCAGAGAAATCCCATGGAAAGCCAAAATCGCCGGCGACAATCAGATAGTCGTCGCTGGCAAGACTATCCCCGAGTTCCCAGTCGCGGAGCTTTTGCATGTCGAGGCCGCCGTGAATATCGCCCGTCACATAGACCGTCATCGGACTACCACTTCCCTCTTATAGGTTTCGAGATCGTGCTCGATCTGCTCGTCGCCCGTAGCATTGACCCACCACGGCCATTTAACGCAGCACACCGGCTCGTCTACCTGCGCAAACCACGTCTTGAGCTCGTCCAGGCTCACCGGGGCGTAGCTGTTGGCGTCCACACCCACGTCGTAGCGCAGCAGCCCCTGCTTGCGGTTGAACTCGTTATACGCGCCGCCGCCGCTGTGGATATGCCCATGCAGATGCCAGCCGCCATGCGACATGCCCTGCCAGTCAACCATGGGATAGTGGCTCATCACGATTTTTTGGCAGTCGATCTTGAGCACGCAAATGGGCGGCTCAACGATAAAAGCACCCGCCACCGCGGGCTGTGACCAATCCTTGTCGTGATTGCCGGGCAGCAGATGAACGCGCTTACAGGCAATCCTTTTGCGCAGCTCGTAGGCTTCTTGGGCTGTCATCTTAAAGCTGAAGTCGCCCAGGATATAGAGCTCATCGTCCTCGCCAACCTTGCTATTAATGCTGGCGACCATGGCGTCGTTCATCTGCGCAACGGCCGACCACAGCCTGTCGCAGAGCCGCAGCATGTTCTCGTGCCCAAAATGGGTATCGCTGGTAAACCAGATCATGGGGACCTCCTAACGCTGGGGGATACCTGCTCCATAGGGCTTACCCCTCGTTCTTCCATCCAAACGGGTCGAACACCCAAAAGACCAGATCGAGCACGCCGCCGGTCGCCATGGCGCCAGCGAGGGCAACGCAAACATGCAGCGAACTTGTGCTCCGAAGCACATCGAACGGCCCCAGAACAGCCACCAGCCCAACTGCCGCGCCGGCAAGGCACAGCGCGAGACACGGCCCCGCATCCTTAACGCCCTTCTTTACGAGATGCTTTGTGTTGTCACTCATCGATATCGAACTCCTTAGAGGATCGTTGCTTTGATTCATGCCACCGCAGCAGAGCAGGACGGCAGGCTAAGTGTCACATGCCGTGCGGACACATCTGAAAGCTCACGCCAAACTGCCAACCTTAATCGTCATACGCCCAAAACACGAACGATCGATCTGTTATCCTGGCGCCAGCATGGTCTGACGAAAGGCATAGCGAAATGGCTACTCAGCAGCAGATTGATATTGAATTCGGCTCACTTGCACATGGGGAGGATTCACCCAAGCTCATCGCCAACTCGAAGGCGACTGGCGGAACGCTGCTGTCCGTTATCGAAGAGCAGCTCTCCACCTGCAGCTCGTTCGACTTTTGCGTTGCCTTTATCGCAGACGGCGGCTTGCAAATCCTAGTCGAGGCGTTTCAAGAGCTCAAACAGCGCGACATCAAGGGCCGACTGCTTACATCCACCTACCTCAACTTCAACTCGCCCGATGCGTTTCGCAAGCTCTTGGAATACGACAATATTGAAGTGCGGGTGTTCGAAGGCAATCTACACGCCAAGGGATACATTTTCGACAAGGGCGAGACTAGCACAATTATCGTCGGAAGCTCGAATATGACGCAGGCTGCTCTGACCTGCAATAAAGAGTGGAACGTTCTGTACCAGACCGTTGAAAACAGCCAGCTGCTCGGCGAGCTTAGAGGCGAGTTCGATTCGCTGTGGAATGACGCCTCTACCATTACACTTTCCCATGACTGGATTGATAGCTACGCCAAATATCGGTCGGCCCACCCGCCAAAACCCAAATCGAAACCAACGTTTAAATCTACTGAGGTACCGGCGCAGAATGATCTCTTTGAAATCAAGCCCAATAAAATGCAGCAGCGCGCTCTCGAAGCGCTCGGAGCAATCCATCGCAAGGGCGAGACCCGTGCCCTGCTAGTCTCGGCAACCGGCACGGGCAAAACCTTCCTGTCGGCGTTCGACGTCCTGGCAACCAAACCCCGGCGCATCCTTTTTCTTGCACACCGCCGACGCATTATCGACGCCTCCCGCGCGAGCTATGAACGGCTCTTGGGCAACACCTATACATTCGATACCTATCAAACGGGCAAGAATACTAGAAACGCTACCTGCGTGTTTGCCATGTGCTCTTCGGTCGCCAAGCATCTGTCCGATTTCCGCCCCGATGAGTTTGACTACATCGTCATCGACGAGGCACACCGCACGGGCTCCCAGGGTTACCAATCCATCATGTCACACTTCAAACCGCGGTTTTATCTGGGCATGACCGCCACGCCGAATCGAACCGACGGCTATGACGTCTTTGCGCTCTTCAACCATGTCATCGCGTTCCAGATCACGCTGCAGGACGCTTTGGCCGAGGAGATGCTTGCCCCCTTCCATTATTTTGGCATTCACGATCTGGAGATTGACGACGAGACGGTTGAAGACACTGCCTTGTTCGGACGCTTGACGTCTGACGAGCGTGTGCGTCACATCACCGAGAAGATTGAGGAATACAGCGTCAATAAGAGCGACCGCAGGAGTCTCATCTTCTGCAATCGCAACGCCGAGGCCGAAGAACTATCTCGTAAATTCAACGTGCTCGGATACCGAACGGCCGCGATTAGCGGGCAAGATTCCGACGAGGTCCGCGACGCCGCAATCAGTCGCCTGGAGTCCGGCGAGCTCGAGTACATTTTCTCGGTCGACATCATGAACGAAGGCGTCGATATCCCCTCGCTCAACCAGATCATCATGCTCCGTCGCACCGATTCAGCGATTATCTTTATTCAGCAGCTCGGACGCGGTTTACGTCTGAATGACGGCAAAGAATACGCGCTGGTGCTCGATTTTATCGGAAACTACCAGAGCAACTTCTTGGTGCCCATCGCGCTCTCGGGCGACAAGACCTACAACAAGGACCGTCTGCGCCGTCTTGTTCAGGAAGGCGATTCCGCGATTCCTGGATGTTCAACCGTAAGTTTCGACCGCATCTCCGAGGCGCGCATCTATAAGGCCATCGACGGTGGCGACTTTACCTCCGTCAGATTTTTGAAAAACGAGTATCTCGATCTACGTCAAAAGCTTGGCAAGATTCCCTTACTGCTCGAATTTGATCGTAACAGCTCTATCGATCCATTGCTCATCTTTAAGAATAACGGCCTGGGTTCCTACCATGCATTCCTTTCTAAATACGAACCCGATTACACAGTCCAGCTCTCCTCGGATCAGACCAAGATTCTCAAGTTTATTTCGCAAAAACTCGCCGCGGGCAAACGATTCGAGGACCTCTATTTGCTCCAAAGGCTCGTTAAAGCTGGGCACGAGGGCTACCAACAAATGCACGAAGCCGCTCTTAGGAACTATCGTACGCAGCTTAAGGACAGTGCCATTACGTCGGCAATCGCAGTCCTCAAAGGCGACTTTACCACTCCCAAGGATTTCGTGTCCCTGCTCATCGACGATGGAAGCGGCCCTCGCCTGACCGAAGCATTTGCAACCGCCCTGTGCAACGCCGAGTTCAAACGCCAGATTCTCGAGGTGCTGGATTTTGGCATCGCGCGCAACCGGCTCAACTATGCCGAGACATACGAGAACACGAACTTCGTCCTCAACGCCAAGTACACATACGAGGAGGTTTGCCGTCTGATGAACTGGGAAAAGAACATCAACGGTCAAAACCTCGGCGGCTACTTCTACGACGAGAAGACCAATACGTTTCCCGTGTTTATTAACTACGACAAGGCACCTGATATTAGCGAGTCCATTCAGTATGAAGACCGCTTTGTTTCGCCGAGTAAACTCGTCGCGATCTCCAAGAGCAACCGCACGATAAACTCGCCCGAGATTCAGCGATTGCAGGCATGGCCGGGCAATGATCTTAAAACATATTTGTTTATGCGTAAAAATAAAGATGACAAGGAAGGCAAGGAATTTTACTTCCTGGGCGAAATGCACCCGACTGGCGAGTTTGAAGCTATTAAAACTAAAAGCGGCAACAACGCCGTCGAAATCACATATGAGCTTAATGCACCCGTACGACAGGACATTTACGAGTTTATGCTCAGCGATCTGAGTGAAGCCGAGTAGCAAAAAGGAGCGGGCAGCCATGTGGCGCCCGCTCTTTTCAACTTATTTGAGCCCGAGCTTCTTTTCGAGCTCTTCGACAACCTTAACATCCGCCGGAAGCCAGTCGACATCCCACAAATTATTGGTGTCGAGCCACTTCATATCCTCATGGGCGTGCTCTTTGAACTCGCCGGAAAGGATGTTTGCCAGGTAGCACTGCATCGAAAGGTGGAACGTCTCGTAATCATGCTCGACCGTGCATAGATAGTCGAGGTTGCCAATCGTAACCTCGAGCTCTTCCTGAATCTCGCGCACGATTGCCTGCTCACCGGTCTCGCCCGGCTCGAGCTTTCCGCCCGGAAACTCCCAACCGTCTTTAAACTCGCCATAACCGCGCTGGCAGCTCAGAATCTTCCCGTCTTTCTGAATAATCGCTGCTGCAACATTGATTGATTTCATAACTAACTATCACCTCTCCAGTTGAGCCCAACTAGTATAGGTGATCAACCGACCGCCATGCCCCGACCGCTTGATAAACCGCAGATGCAGGACTTTCTTTCACGATTGGTCGTTCAGCACCATCAGCAGAGGTCTCATCAGCTCGCGTCGTTTGGCGGTTTTAGAGTTCTCTTCTACAAGATCTTTCAGCCGCTGCGTGCTGAGTCCACGCCCAAGCGTGCCGCGATAAGCATCAGTAATTAATGATGGGTCCTCGCAATCGAGGCACAGATCGACAAGCGTGCGCTCGGGTTTGGTTACCGGCAGGCCGTCGAGCCAGACGATATCCTGCTCAACAATCTCGCGCTTTGCAAAAGAAAGGGATTCGTTTCTTGTGTTGATACGCGTGGGCGCGGTCATCCTGTAGGGGGACAGATAGAAATCGCCCATTTGTTGCAGGTTCGCCGCAGTCGTGCCGCTTACGGCGATGCCATCCCACCGATGCTTTCTCTCCCACGCGCAAAGGGAGGGATTAGTGAGCTTCCAAAGGGCGTTGAGCTCGTCGGTGTCTCGGCGCTGCGTGCCAGACATCCGGTAGGCGCCGTGGCATATCCGTTCAAGACGCCCCACGCGGCATGAGTGCGCCAGCGCATCTCGTGAGATGTCCATGCGAGCCGCTTGGGCTGTGGTGAACACGCCCTCGCTCTCGGAAAGCTCGCTTATCGCCGTTATGTTGCTAAAGTACTTCATGTTGCAATTGTAGGATATTTTCATACTTTTGCAACGCGATTTTGATTTCGCTTGATCGGCGCGCTTTGCTTTCCCATTTCTGCCGCCGGCTTGCCGTTAGGTCACCGCCCTCCGCTGCCGAGGTCTAATACTTTTCCCGCGAAGTGAACGTCTGTTTTTCGGCCCCTGGAGCATCCGCATTTTTCGACGGCATAAACGCAGGATTCTGGCATCAAAACCGCAGGAAACGGCGCGCTCAAAGTGTCGATGCTTCGGGGGTCCGATTTAGCTCGTTCACTTCTCGGAAAAGTATTAGACCTCGTCGGCGGCCGTCCCAAAGACCCGTCCGCCGACGCCTCCACACCTCGCAAAACCCGGTCTTTTCCACCCCCGCCCACCTCCGACCCACCCAAAAACTCATCCAACATTAATCTTGGCTCAAGAATCGCTTAATCTATAACCTGCACTATAGAGTTCGACCAAGGGCGGGGCGGCGCCGCGCAACGCAGACCGCCGAACGCAACGCTCGCGCCCGGGCAGATCGCCCGGCGTCGCGCCCATCGAACGAAAGGAACAGGTCATGGACGACCTCGAAAAAGTTGAAACCATCCGCACCAAGTGCAACGTGAGCTACACCGATGCCAAGGCCGCGCTCGACGTCGCCGACGGCAACGTTTTGGACGCCATCATTTGGCTCGAGTCGCAGGGCAAGACCCAGACCACGTCGGCGCACGCCGCCACCGAGTCCGCGCCAGTCGATGAGCCCTCGGCCGAGATGGTCGCCGCGCAGGCCGCCTACGAAAAGTCGAGCGAAAAGACCGACTTCTCCAAGAAGATGGACAGCGTGTGGGAGTATCTCAAAAAGCTCTTCCGCCTGAGCCTGGACACCAAGTTTATCGCCACGCGCCGCGATGCAATCATCCTCAACATCCCCATTCTGATCCCCATCGTCGCGCTGTTTGCCTGGGGCGCCACGATATGGCTGATGCTGATTGGCCTGTTCTTTGGCATGCGCTACCGCATCGACAGCGACGGCGACGTGCCCGGCAGCATCAACAACCTTATGGATAGCGCTGCTAACGCCGCGGACGACATCAAGCAAAATCTCAACGACGACAAGTAATCGCAGACGGGGGCACGCATGGCACGAATCTTGATCGTAGAGGACGAGGAAAAAATCGCCCGCTTTGTGACACTCGAGCTGGAGCACGAGGGCTACCAGGTGGAGCACGCCGCGGACGGCCGCACCGCCGTGGACCTGGCGTTGGAGCGCGACTACGATCTGATTCTGCTCGATGTGCTGTTGCCGCAGCTCAACGGCATGGAGGTCCTGCGGCGCGTCCGCAAGCACAAGGATGTGCCGGTGATCATGGTCACCGCGCGCGATGCCGTGATGGACAAGGTGGCCGGGCTCGATGCCGGCGCCGACGATTACCTGACCAAGCCGTTTGCGATTGAGGAGCTGTTCGCACGGATCCGCGTGGCGTTGAAGCGCTCGGAGGCCGTGCGGGCGGCTTCGGGCGTTGGCGGCGCCGGGGCCAGGACGGGCACGGCGAGCGGCGCGGGTGTCGGCGCCGCTGCGGTGCC
>UQZM01000075.1 GCA_900545615.1 uncultured Collinsella sp. | reverse complement strand
AAAGATATGGCACCGTGGGGACACATGTATGTCAATCCTGGTCTAACAGAGCCTTATCTAATCCCCGTCCCTGAAAAATCAATTTGCGGGCAGAAGGGCAAAAATAGTCAAAAAAGGCCCCGTCCAAAATTAGCTACCCCTTGCGCCGTTATTCCCCGGGGCGAATATTCGCGTAGAACTCCGCCCCATCATCGAGCCGCAGGATGCCCACGCGACCGAACTCGGAGCCGGTGGCGGCGGCGCAGTCGATATCGATACGATCGGGCACACCGGCAGTGTCCTCGCCGCCCAAGCGCACGATCTGCCCGCGTCCCGATTCCTCATCGAGCCCCGCCAGACCACCGACCTCGCAATAGCGCCCAAGCGATACCGTGGGCGTGTGGCCGCTCACCACGACCGGGCCCTTGCCCTCGGCAGAAAGCAGCCCGGTCGGCACATCCCAATAGCCGTGACGAATCCATAGCAGGTCATCGGACGACTGCACCGCGAGCATCTGCTGCAGCAACTCGCGATCGGCACCCACCGCTCCGACGCCATCGGCACAATCGACGCCATGCTCAAGCAAAAACGCGCGCGCCGCCTTCATCTCGATTCCAGCATGTACCAGCAGATACGGGCGCTCCTCGGTCTCGACCACCGCGTAGAGCGGCAGCGCGGCCATCCATCGCACGAGCTCCTCGTATGCCTCAAATTCCATGTCGTTGAGCTGCTCGCGCGTCGTCCAGCCACCGTTGATATCCCAGGTCTCGGCATCGAGCGGATCCTGACCAATGATGGCATCGAGCATGATCTGCTCGTGATTACCCTTGAGCACGTGGGCGTTGGGCAGCGAGCGCACGAGCTTAATAACGCCGACCGGATCGGGCCCGCGATCGATCATGTCGCCCAGCACGTACAGCGTGTCGTCGGACGTCAACGAGATCTTAGACAGGGCCTCGTCAAGCGCACGCACGTGCCCGTGAGCATCAGATGTCACATAGATCGCCATGGTACGCCTCTCCTTGCATTGCGGCCGAAGCCCGGTGCCGCAACTAAAACTTCAAGTTGAACTTAAACGTTACCCATTGTACTCCGTTGCAATAAAGCTGGAAAGGGTTTCCGAGCAGAGGCAAAGACGGCAGCCGTCTATGACGATATCGCGCACGCCCGCAATCCAACCCCATAAACCCACCATCTTTGGGTACAAATAACCACAGACAACTGACCGTGCCACGCCAACCACCCAGGAGCGGACACTATCCATGAACCAGATCCTTCTCTTTATCGGCCTCGTCATCATTTTGTGCCTGACCATCAAACCCGTCGGCAAAAAACTCCCCTTCCCCACCCTGCTCATCTTTATCGCGCTGGGCATGCTGTTGGGCGTCAACGGCCCGACGCATATCGACTTTAGCGACTACGCACTCACCGAAACCGTCTGTAGCACGGCGCTGCTGTTCATCATGTTCTACGGCGGCTTTAACACCAATATCGACCGCGCCAAGCCCGTCGCTGCGCCGGCGGTGCTGCTGAGCACGCTCGGCGTCGTCATCACTGCCGGCATCACCGGCGTGTTCGCCCACTTCGCGCTGGGGTTCGACTGGATCGGCGGCCTGCTGCTGGGATCGGTCGTGGCATCCACCGACGCGGCGAGCGTCTTTAGCGTACTGCGTGAGCACAGCCTGTCGCTGAGAGGTGGCACCGACTCGCTGCTCGAGGTCGAATCGGGCTCCAACGACCCAGTCGCCTACATGCTCACCGCTGTGCTCGCTACACTCGCGGCCGGCGGCGACATCAACATTCCCGCACTGCTGGCCAAGCAGATTATCCTGGGAGCGGGCCTGGGCCTTGCCATCGGCTGGGCGGCGGGCCGCCTGATTGAACGCGCGCACGCAACGGCCGAGGGCGCGCAGACCATCTTTTTGTTCGCCGTGGCGATCGTCGCCTACGCGCTACCAAGCTATCTGGGCGGCAACGGCTTTTTGGCTGTATACCTGGCCGGCATTGTGCTGGGCGCCAGTGACATCACTGGCAAAGTCGAGATGGCGCACTTCTTTGACACCCTCACCGAGATGGCCGAGATGACGATCTTCTTCTTGCTCGGCTTGCTCGTGACGCCCGCGCGCCTGCCGCAGATGCTGCTGCCGGGCCTGGCGCTCATGGCGTTTATGCTCTTCGTGAGCCGTCCCATCGCCGTCGGCGTGCTCCTGGCGCCCTTTAAGACGAACCCCCGCCAGGTCGCGCTCGTAAGCTGGGCGGGCCTGCGCGGAGCAGCTTCGGTCGTCTTTAGTCTCTTTGCCGTGGTGGCCGGCGTTCCCGGCGGACACGACCTGTTTGACCTGGTATTTGTGATTGCCGTGTCAAGCATTGTGGTGCAGGGCTCGCTGCTGCCGGCGGTGGCGAAGAAGCTCGATATGATCGATGCGACCGGCGACGTGCGCCGCACCTTTAACGACTACCGCGACGAGGACGGCATGTCGTTTGTAAAGCTCAAGGTGGGCGCTGGACATCCGTTTGCCGGACGCTCGCTCGCGGACATTGGCAGCGCCACAGATATGCTCGTGGTCCTGGTGCTGCGCGACGGTGCGCACCCGGTACTGCCCAATGGCGACACCGTGATCCAGGAAGGCGATCTGCTGGTGATGGCCGCCCCAACGTTCGAAGAGCGTGCCGAGGTTACGCTGCGCGAGGTCACCGTGACGCCCCACGGTCGCCTGGCCGGCCAGCGCCTGCGCGATGTGCCGCAAGGCAAGCATCCGTTTATTGTGGTGATGCTCAAGCGCGAAGGCCAAACGATCATCCCCGACGGCAACACCCTAATATACGCCGGCGACGAAGCCGTCATCGCCACGCTCGCGTCGTAGCGGGCAGGAGGTAGCTAATTTGCGACGAAGAGATCAAGCACCTAGAAAGCCTCATGCCTTCGCTCGCAGATTTGGATTTGCCTGAGGAGTAAAGCACCCCTCCCCCATGTAACCATCCTGTAAATCATAGCGGCGCAGTCGAGTTTTACCGTGATGCGGTCGCGCCTGGCGCTCCACTGTGCTAAAGTATCCCGAACGTTCAAACGACTACGAGGGGGAACTAGAAGATGGCACGTGTGCACAACTTCTCAGCTGGCCCGGCCGCGCTGCCTACAAGCGTACTCGCCGAGATCGCCGACGAGATGATGGACTACCGCGGTTGCGGCATGTCCGTGCTCGAGATGAGCCATCGATCTAGCATGTACCAGCAGATCATCGACGACGCCGAGGCAACCCTGCGCCGCCTGCTGAGCATCCCCGACAACTACCGTGTCCTGTTTTTGCAGGGCGGCGCCACGCTGCAGTTTGCGGGCATCCCCATGAACCTCATGCGCCGCGGTCGCGCCGGCTACGTCGTGACCGGCAACTTTGCCAACAAGGCGTACAAGGAGGCCACCAAGTACGGCGAGGCCGTGCTGCTCGCGAGCTCCGAGGACACCAATTTCGACCGCATACCCACCATGGCCGACATCAACGCGCGCATTGCCGCCGAGGCCGCGGGCGACGGGCTCGACTACGTCTACATCTGCCAGAACAACACCATCTTTGGCACCATGTACCACGAGCTGCCCAACTGCGGCGACGTACCGCTGGTCGCCGATGTCTCGAGTTGCTTTCTGTCGCAGCCGCTCGACGTCGAGCGCTACGGGCTCATTTACGCCGGCGCGCAGAAAAACGCCGGCGCCGCGGGCGTGACCGTGGTCATCGTGCGCGACGACCTCATCGCAGATGGCTCCGCCTTTGCGCAGACGCCGCAGTACATGGACCTCAAGGCCCAGGCCGCCAAGGGCTCCATGCTCAACACGCCCAACACCTTTGGCATCTACGTGTGCGGCAAGGTGTTCCACTGGGTCGAGGAGACCGGCGGACTTACCGCCATGGCCGAGCGCAACTGGGCCAAGGCCAACCTGCTCTATGACCTGCTCGAGCACAACGAGCTGTTCCACGGCACCACGCAGGCCGACAGCCGCTCCATCGCCAACGTCACCTTCCGCACCGGCGACGCCGAGCTCGACGCGGCCTTTGTCGCAGGCGCGGCCGAGCACCAGATTCAAAACGTCAAGGGCCATCGCCTCGTGGGCGGCATGCGCGCCAGCGTCTACAACGCCGTGACCATGGAAGATGTGCAGGCGCTGGCCTCGTACATGAAGGACTTCGAAGCACAGCATAGTTTGAGCCCGCGATCTAACTAGCCCGCAACGAGCGGGCCGACCAGCCACTTCAAACCACTTGTTTTAAACAACCTGCTAAGGAGTTTTCCATGCGCAAGATTAAGACCATCGACGACATCACCAAGGACGGCAAAGTCGAGTTTGGCGAGGGCTACGAGTTTGTAAGCACTGCCGAGGAGGCCGACGCCATCCTGATGCGCTCCACCGACCTGCACGGCTACGAGCTGCCCGAGGGCATCCGCGCCATCGCCCGCTGCGGCGCCGGTGTCAACAATATCCCCGTCGAGGAGTACGCCAAGAAGGGCGTCGTCGTCTTTAACTCCCCCGGCGCCAACAGCAACGCCGTCAAGGAGCTCGTCCTGGGCATGCTGGTGCTTTCGAGCCGCGGCGTGGTGCAGTCGATGAACTGGGTGCGCGACAACGCCGACGATCCCGAGATCCAGGTCGACGCCGAGAAGGCCAAGAAGGCCTTTGTGGGCCGCGAGCTCAAGGGCAAGCGCATCGGCGTCATCGGCTTGGGTAATGTTGGTTCTAAGGTCGCCAATGCCTGTGTCGATCTGGGCATGGACGTCTACGGCTACGATCCGTTCATTTCCGTCGAGCACGCGTGGGTGCTGAGCCGCGAGGTGCAGCGCGTGGGCACGCTCGAGGACCTCTGCCGCGGCTGCGACTACCTCACCGTGCACGTGCCCAGCAAGGCCGACACCATCGGCATGATCAGCACCGAGCAGATCGACCTGCTGGCCCCGGGCGCCGTGCTTATCAACTACGCGCGCGAGACCATCATTGACGAGGACGCCGTCGACGCCGCCCTGCGTGCAGGCAAGCTCAGCTGGTTTAGCTGCGACTTTGCCACGCCCAAGACGGTCAAGATGCCCAACACGTTTATCACCACGCACTCGGGCGCCGGCACCGGCGAGGCCGAGGCCAACTGCGCCGACATGGCGATCAGCGAGCTCAAGGATTACCTGGAAAACGGCAATATCGCGCACAGCGTCAACTACCCCGCCTGCAGCATGGGCAAGGCGCGCGCCGCAAGCCGCATTGCCTGCCTGCATGCCAACGTGCCCAACATGATCGGCCAGATCACAGCCATCCTGGCCAAGGACAACGCCAACGTGCAGCGTATGACCAACGAGTCTGCCGGCGAGAACGCCTACACCATGTTCGACACCGACGAGCACCTCAACGGCAGCACCATCGAGGCGCTCAAGCAAATTTCGTCGATGTATCGCGTGCGCGTGATCAAGTAGCGCCGGCTGATCTGACGGGCAGTTCCCCATGTGGCCTGCCCGTCACTGACATTGAATGCCCGCGGGGACGCCTTTCGCACGAGAGGCGCCCCCGTTTTTGTGAGCACTCCTTTAAATACACCGAGCCGCTTCTTGACATACAATCTGTATGTTGACCTAACTATCTGTGAGGTGCCTATGGTTGATACAGATTTTGCTTGGCGGCTTACGCAAGGACTCGTGCGGATCGACAGCTCAGACCCGGGTGCGTATGAGGACGAGATTGAGCGCTATATCAAAGCGTTGGTTGAGGAACGGGTGGCACAGCTGAGCCATCCGGTGCTCCATGCCGTGCAGGTTGCAGAGCTCGAAGTACTCCCCGGGCGCCGCAACCTTATGGTCACCGTGCCGGGACTGAGCGACGAGCCACGGCTCGTCTATATCTGCCATATGGATACCGTTACGCTGGGCGATGGCTGGGACGCGGACATTCCGCCGCTCGGAGCGATCGTGCGCAACGATAAACTCTATGGCCGCGGTGCCTGCGATATGAAGGGTGGCCTGGCCTGCGCCATTGCCGCACTGGTCCATACGCTCGAGCGCGTGGCGGCAGAAGGCAAGCTGCCCCGCCGTGGCTTCTCACTCATTTGCTCGGTCGACGAGGAGGACTTTATGCGCGGCTCAGAGGCCACGATCGATGCTGGCTGGGTCGGCTCGCGTGAATGGGTGCTGGACACCGAGCCCACCGACGGACAGATCCAGGTGGCGCACAAGGGGCGTACGTGGTTCGAGATTGAAATGACTGGCGTGACGGCGCATGCGAGCCAGCCCTGGAAGGGCGCGGATGCCGTCGCTGCCATGGCCGAGGTCGTGTGTTCGCTCCGTCGCGCGTTTATGGCGCTGCCCGCGCACGATGAGCTGGGGCCTTCGACCATCACGTTTGGCCAAATCGAGGGCGGATATCGCCCCTATGTCGTGCCCGACCGCGCCAAAGTCTGGGTCGACATGCGTCTGACGCCTCCGACCGATACGGCCGCCGCGAAGCGCATGGTAGAGCTGGCCATCGCCGGCGCCGAAGCCGCGGTCCCCGGTTGCCATGGCAGCTACACCGTGACGGGCGACCGCCCCGCCATCGAGCGCGACCCGAACTCTCCCCTTCTAGCAGCGCTCAAGCGTGCCGCCGATGACGTGACGGACGCGGACACGACCGTCGGCTTCTTTACCGGCTACACCGACACCGCCGTCATTGCCGGCAAGACAGGTAACCGCAATTGCATGAGCTACGGTCCCGGGTCGCTCGCGCTCGCGCACAAGCCCAACGAATATGTGCCCCACGCCGATATCGTTCGTTGTCAGCAGGTGCTAATCGCGCTCGCCGATAACGTGCTCTGGGACGCGAGCGGCCAAGTTGGGGCATAATAAGCCGCGAACAAACCGACTCGTGCGTTAGGACCGCCCATGAAAGCACTTCCGTTTCCCTGCATCCGCCCGGCTCAGGACCGCGTGCTCGAGGCGCTGCCTGCAATGGGCAGCATCCTGAGCGGCAACGATGCTCTGCGCGGAGCCCTTGCCGATGGTCTGATGCTCAAGGACCCGGGTGCGGCGTATTACGTGTACGAATGCTCGGGCGAGCCGGGACGTGTGACGGGTGTCGTGGCGATCTGCCCGGTTGGTGCGCTGGCGGGCGGCGACGCGGCTGCCACCGATACG
>UQZM01000074.1 GCA_900545615.1 uncultured Collinsella sp. | reverse complement strand
CCATGGGCCCCATGGGCATCGGCGTGCTGTGGGGCAAGATGGACCTGCTCAACGCTATGCCGCCCATGCTCACCGGCGGCGAGATGATCGACTCGGTCACCGAGCAGGACGCCGTCTGGGCTCCCGTCCCCGAAAAGTTCGAGGCCGGCACGCAGGACGCCGCCGGCATCTTCGCCACGGGCGCGGCGCTTGACTACCTGGTCAACACCGTGGGTTACGAGAACATTCAGGCCCGCGAGCAGGCACTCGTCCACTACCTGATGGGCGAGCTCATGCAGCTCGACTTTGTCCAGATTATCGGCTCCATCTATTGGGACAACCACCACGGCGTCGTGAGCTTTAACGTCCGCGGCATCCACCCGCACGATGTCGCGAGCATCATGGACATGGACGGCGTCTGCATCCGTGCCGGCCACCACTGCGCGCAGCCGTTGCTCACCTGGCTGGGCGTCGAGAACCTTGCCTGCTGCCGCGCCAGCGTGGCCTTCTACAACGACAAGGCCGACATCGACAAGTTCATCGCCGGCCTGCATCACGTTTGGAGCACGTTCAATGGGTAATCTGTACACCTCCACCACGTTTATGGAGCACAACTCGCACCCCGACTATAAGTACGAGATGGATGCCCCCACGCACGAGCACGACGGCATCAACCCCAGCTGCGGAGACGAGCTCACCCTGCAGCTACGTGTCGAGAACAACGTGATCGAGGAGGCCTCCTTTACCGGCCACGGCTGCGCCATCAGCCAGGCCAGTGCCGACATCATGGCCGATCTCATCACCGGCGAGACCGTCGAGGAAGCTCGCCGCCTGGCAGAGCTCTTCCTCGCCATGATCCGCGGCGAGAAGCTCTCCGAGGAGGACCTGGAAGACCTGGACGAAGCCGCCCAGCTCCAGGACATCTCGCACATGCCCGCCCGCGTCAAATGCGCCGAGCTCGCCTGGCGCACCCTCGACGGCATGCTCACGGGACAAAATAATCAGTAGAACTTGTCCCAAATCTTAAGATTTTTGTTGGCCGAATCGCTTGACAAGAGTGGTTCGGCCATTTTCTATTCCGAGAGCTCAGCCTGTGCCTTCACCCGCGCATAAGCGCGCACGATACGAGATACGGTACTCTTGCTGATTCCCGTATACCGTTCGACCTCGCGCACCGTGTAGCCGCCATCGTGCAGAGCGAAAATGATTCTGTCTCGCCGCGAGGGCGCAACGGTCTTGAGTTCGTTGAGCGGAACCCCGAGGCTCTTCGCCATCTTGTCGGCAAAGGCGTGGCGTTCCCACTCCGTCTCTTTCATATCGCACAGCGCTGGCTCACTGCCGTCGGGCGTCGAAAGCGAATAGGCAATAAAGCCCTCGGCAGAGCCAAAAAGCTCAAGCACACAAGAAGGATCAGAAAATCCCCTCGCGGCATCGGCCACATCACCGTCGTAAGCGCGTAGATGTTCCGGAAAGCTGCTCCAGGGATAACGCTCGATTAGGCTAACGTCCACCTCCTGCGGATCGGCGTGTACAGAGCGAATAGCCTCCATCACCTGCCAGTCGGTATCGAGTGAGCGCCGGTCAAAACGGTTTTGGAACAGATGGCCTGTGCGCCCCGTGCGCTTATTGAACCGCCGCGCGTACGTCAAAAGCAGCCGGTGCATCGCCGCGCTCATCGTGTCCTCATAATCCGAGAGTACCAGATCCACGTGGTCGTTCATAAGGCACCACGCAACGACCGTCACGCCCTCCTCGCGGCAGCACTCGCGCATCAGCTCCAAAAACTCCAACCGGTCGTCATCGCCCTCAAAGATGAGCCGCTTGCCCGTACCGCGGGCACAGACATGGTAAAAGCCGGTAACCGTTCTCCAAACGCGCTGCATGGCGCTCCCTTCGCCGGGATCTGCTTGCCATCCAATACAGCACGATTGAAGCGTGCCATCAAAACATTCACGCAAAACAATACACTCGCGCGGCCAAAGGCAGTAATCAGGCGGCGAACGGCACCGTTGCAACAGGTCAACCCCTGCAACGCTTACAAGAGCTGACCAAAAGCTTGCCAAAGACGGACCCCCTCTACGGAAGTTCGCGACCACAGAACATAGCGTTAAACCGTTTCAATTAAAACTACCGGACTTCTCGCTACGAAAACTGAGCCGTTCGCCGAATATTCCGTGCATTTCGCGGTATTATAGGGGCTGCATGTCATGTCCCTTTCGAAGGGTCGCCCGGCAATCGCCAGCCACGACCCCCAGACGGGACGCCAACACGATAGAGAGGAGAGGCATGCAGTACTCACAGGAAGTGGAGAACATGTGCCCCGTTGCCAAGGGTGCATACCACGGCCCCGCACCCATCCCCGAGGAGGGCAAGTGGGTCCAGGCTAAGGAGATTTCCGACATCTCCGGTCTTACGCACGGTGTGGGTTGGTGCGCACCTCAGCAGGGCGCCTGCAAGCTCACGCTGAACGTCAAGGACGGCATCATCGAGGAGGCCCTCGTTGAGACCATCGGCTGCTCGGGCATGACCCACTCTGCCGCCATGGCTTCCGAGATCCTTCCCGGTAAGACCATCCTCGAGGCCCTCAACACCGACCTCGTCTGCGACGCCATCAACGTTGCTATGCGCGAGATCTTCCTGCAGATCGTTTACGGCCGCAGCCAGACCGCGTTCTCCGAGGGCGGTCTGCCCGTGGGCGCCTCCCTCGACGACCTCGGCAAGGGCCTTCGCTCTCAGGTCGGCACCATGTTCGGCACCAAGGCCAAGGGCGCTCGTTACCTCGAGCTCGCTCAGGGCTACGTCACCCGCATGGCTCTCAACGACAAGAACGAGATCATCGCATTCGAGTTCCTGAACCTCGGCAAGTTTACCGACGCCGTCAAGGCCGGCAAGACCCCCGAGGAGGCCATCGCTGGCGCTATGGGCCACTATGGTCAGTGGGAGAACGCTGCCAAGTACATCGACCCGCGCACCGACGAGGAGACTCACTCCGTCGCCAGCGTGTTCCCGGTTCACGAGTAGAAAGGGAGGGAAATAACTATGACTGTTACGTTCGAAGGTTACGAGCGCCGCGCTGACAAGATCAACAAGTGCCTCGCCGACAACGGCATCGCCTCCCTCGAGGAAGCTCTGCAGATCTGCACCGACAAGGGCTTCAACCCGCGTGAGATCGTCAACAACACCCAGTCCATCGCCTTCCAGAACGCCGAGTGGGCCTACACCCTCGGTTGCGCTCTCGCTGTCAAGCGTGGCGCCAAGTCCGCTTCTGAGGCTGCCGCCATCATCGGCGAGGGCATCCAGGCCTTCACCGTTCCCGGCTCCGTCGCCGAGGACCGTAAGGTCGGTCTGGGCCACGGCAACCTGGGCGCTATGCTGCTCTCCGACGACACCGAGTGCTTCGCCTTCCTGGCCGGCCACGAGTCCTTCGCTGCCGCCGAGGGCGCTATCGGTCTTGCTCTGAACGCCAACAAGGCTCGCAAGAAGCCGCTGCGCGTTATCCTCAACGGTCTGGGCAAGGACGCCGCCCAGATCATCGCCCGCATCAACGGCTTCACCTATGTGAAGACCCAGTTCGACTACTACACGGGCGAGCTCAAGGTCGTCGAGACCATCCCCTACTCCGATGGTCCCCGCGCTGCCGTTAACTGCTACGGCTCCGACGACGTCCGCGAGGGCGTTGCCATCATGTGGCACGAGAACGTCGACATCTCGATCACCGGTAACTCCACCAACCCCACGCGCTTCCAGCACCCCGTCGCTGGCACCTACAAGAAGGAGCGCATCGAGGCTGGCAAGAAGTACTTCTCCGTCGCTTCTGGTGGCGGCACTGGCCGTACCCTGCACCCGGACAACATGGGCGCCGGCCCTGCCTCTTACGGCATGACCGACACCATGGGCCGCATGCACTCCGACGCCCAGTTCGCCGGTTCTTCCTCCGTGCCTGCGCACGTTGACATGATGGGTCTCATCGGCATGGGCAACAACCCCATGGTCGGTGCCACCGTCGCCTGCGCTGTCGCCGTCGAGGAGGCCCTCAAGGCCTAATCGCGCCCGCGCGATGCTCGTATAGTTGAGCTTGGAGCCGCTACCCACCCGGGTAGCGGCTCTTTTTGTTTGCCCTGTCGCAGGGTAGCTAATGCCGATATATCAGCAGGGGCAAAATACGAGATGTGACGAGATGGAACGTCAGAGCGTCCATGACGCCCACCTGCCATATTTGCCCTTTACCGATTTGCCGAGTCTTTGCGGCCCCATTGCCGATCACCCGTGCGACAATGCGCCGGACGAGAAAGGAATCCGATGGAATCGACTGATGTACTGGTAATTGGATCTGGCATTGCGGGCCTTTGCGCCGCCATCGAAGCGGCACGCACGGGTGCAACCGTCACTGTGGCAAGCGCCGGCAAGACTATGAGTGGATCGAGCTTCTTCCCCGGAACCTGGGGCCTCGGCCTTATTTGCCCCGTCGACGAAGACGACGAACAGGACCTCATCGATACTATCGCGGCCGTGGGCGGCGGCGTTGCCGACCCCGAGCTCGTCCAGACGTTCGTCCACGGCATTCCCCGGGCAATTACATGGCTCGAACGGGAGCTGGGTGTTGAACTCCAACGTCCGCAAAGTGCCGAGAGCGCCCAGCAAAAGCAATTTATCCCCTGCTTTGACCATAAGACACGCAAATGGCGCGGCCTCACTCGCAAGCCCCTTGAGGACGCGTGTGCGGCCCAGATCGAGTCTCTCGGCATTCGCCTGCTTCCCCGCCACGAGCTTATCGACCTTATTGAGGACACGCCCGGAAAGATTGTCGGCGCCACGCTCTACGACCGCACAAACAAGCATCTCGTACCTATGGCAGCCAAGGCCACCATCATCGCTGCGGGCGGCACGGGTGGCCTGTTCGAGCGAAGCCTCACTTCCGCCGACGTGCTCAGCTCCTCGCAGGCCATCGCGCTGGCACACGGCGCAACGCTCACTAATATAGAGTTCATGCAAATGATGCCCGGCTTCATTGAGCCCAAGCGCAACCTTGTCTTTAACGAGAAGACCTGGCGCTACGTCATGTTTGACCAACCAGTCGATATTGCCGACGAAAAACTGGACGACCTGCTTGAGCAGCGCTCCGGATATGGTCCTTTCACCTCGCGCTTGGCGTCCCGCGCCATCGATCTTGCCATCGATCAAGCGGGTGCCGAAGGCCTGGCACTCCACTACAACTTCCCCCGCGAGGACGTTCCCGAGTTTGTGCAAACCTTTGCCGCCTGGCTACAAGACGAGCACGGCATCGCCCCGGCTGACGAGATGCGCGTTGCGATGTATGCCCACGCCGCCAACGGCGGCATCAGAATCGACAAGACCGCGTACACGGGCGTCGAGGGCCTCTACGCCTGTGGCGAGGCGACAGGCGGCATGCACGGGGCCGATCGCATTGGTGGCCTGTCAAGCGCCAACGGCATCGTGTTTGGGCGCATCGCGGGCACATCGGCAGCCCAGACAGCACAGAATGAACCTGAGGTGGCCCCAAAGGCGGATATCGCCCTCCCCCAGTACGGCATTGCCACAACAGTCGCCGAACGCTTGACACGCAGCCTTAAGCACACGATGAGTACCCATTGCATGATCAACCGCACCGAGACGGGCCTATCCGAGGCACTACACGAGCTTGAGGGCTTGAAGACAGAGGCAACGACCTTGAGCACACAGAAAGCCCAGGACAGCGAGATCGCAGCCCTCGCCCGCCTACAGTCGCAGATTCGACTAGCACAGGAAATGGTCAAAGCCATGCGCAAGCGAACTGAAAGTCTCGGGTCGCACTATCGAGCGGATTAAACCGGACACCTATCTAAAGCAGAACACAACCAATCGATATCCATGGGCCCCGTGAGCTCGAGGTGGCACGGGGCCCATTCGTGTCCGCACGGCAGCGTATCCTTATTCTGAATACAGAGTGGGCAAAGCCCGCATAGACAATAGACCAGCGAGGAGGAGATATGGACAGTAGAGATATCGAGAAGTGGCGTGTCGAACTTGATAGCTACGCCAATGTGGAAGACGGCGTTGAATATTGGCTCGCACGCGATTTAATGGAACCCATGGGGTACACTCGATGGGAGAACTTCGCCGAAGTTGTTAAGAGGGCAAAAGTCTCGTGCGAAACAAACAAAACTCCAGTTGATTCCCATTTTCGTGACACCACGAAAATGGTAACTGCCGGTGTCGCCGCTCGCGCGGTTAAAGACTACAAACTTACGCGCTACGCATGCTATTTAATCGCCCAAAACGGAGATCCAAACAAGCCGGAGATCGCGCTCGCGCAGGCATACTTTGCCGTGCAGACGCGCCGCCAAGAGCTCATAGAGCAGCGCTTCGCAGAGATTCTGCGCTTGCAGGCGCGCCACTCGCTATCCGATTCAGAGAAACAGCTCTCGGGTATTGCGTTCAAACGCGGCGTTGACTCCAAAGGATTCGCGATCATCAAGTCGAAGGGCGATGAAGCGTTATTCGGCGGCAGAAGCACGGCGGAAATGAAGCAGCAGCTCGGCGTACCCAAGAGCGCGGCATTGGCGGACAGGTTAGCCGATGTCCTCATCAAAGCAAAGGACCTTACGAACTCGATGACGGCCTTCAACGCCGAGGAACACGACCTGTACGGTCTGGACCAGATCAAGCAAGAGCACGTCGAGAACAACACAAGCGTGCGTGGCAGCCTCATCGACCGCGGAATTGTCCCCGAGAACCTACCGCCTGCCGAGGATACAAAAAAGCTCGAGCGTCGCGTGAAGGCAGACGAGAAGAAACTCAAGGAGGGTACTGACGGTTTTACCGATCCCCAGGGTAGGCTCGATCTGTGAAAGCGGCCGCGCCTTTTCGGGTTCGACCCCATGCGAGGTCAACAAAAAAAGACGGCCAACTCTCGTTGACCGTCTAAACTTGCTTTGGTGGGCCGTCAGGGGGTCAGCCTGCTGCGCAGGCGACCGCTGCGGCGCCAAGGCGCCTTGCGCGCTGCGCTGGCAAATGCTTACGCGTTTTCCCAGCTACGCGCCCTTTCGGGTTCGACCCCATGAAAGGTCAACAAAAAAGCGACCGGCCGAAGCCAGTCGCTTTAACATACTTTGGTGGGCCGTCAGGGGGTCGAACCCTGGACCTTGGGATTAAGAGTCCCCTGCTCTACCAACTGAGCTAACGACCCAAAGCTAAAGTCCGTTGTGGAGGACTTTAGAGGAGATATCGTGTGGTGGGCCGTCAGGGGGTCGAACCCTGGACCTTGGGATTAAGAGTCCCCTGCTC
>UQZM01000073.1 GCA_900545615.1 uncultured Collinsella sp. | reverse complement strand
GCGTACAAGGACTTTAAGAGCCGCGCGCCCAAAAAGAAGACGCTTATCGATACGCCGCTTGGCAAGGCGCGCATTCAGGAATATGACACGCCGCGTGAGCAGCTGGTGTTGCGCCTGGAGAACGGCAAAGTCTTTAAGGTCAACCTGGCCGACATGACCTGCTCTGAGGGCTGCAAAAAGAAGGCCGCCGAGCAGGGCTGCAACTGCCGCCCCGACTGCGTGACGCGCGATGTGCTCGAGCGTATCGAGTCGCCCGAGATGCGCCTGGCGCTTATGGAGCTCGACCGCGAGAACGGCGTTGACGTGGGCGATGGCCTGTCGAGCGCCGACCGTCTGGCGGGGACGACGATGCCCAAGCGCCGCCGTCGCGATGCGGACGCCGATACCCGTGCCGGTCAGAGCCAGGGCGAGGGTCGCGGCCGCGGTAAGGGTCGCGGCAAGGCCGAGGCGCCCGAGGCCGAGGAGGCTGCCGGTGGACGTCGTCGCCGCAAGCGCTCGGGTTCGGGCGATGCCGGCGAGGCCGCTCCCGCAGGCAAGAATTCTCCCCGCGAGCGTGAGGCTCAGCAGCAAAACCGCGGCGGTGGCATGAATCCCACGCGCCGTCGCCGCCGCCATTTGTCGAGCGAGGAGCGCGAGGACGCCTTCCGCGCCGCAGCCGCTCGCGAAGCCGGTGCCGCCCCCAAGGGTGGTTCGGGTTCCGATACGCCTGCCGACAAGGGTGGCAAGCAGCGCAACGATGACGAGCGCGCCCCGCGTCCGCGTCGTCGCCATTCCTCGGGCACGCAGCAAAAGCCCTCGGTGCCCTCCGTGGCCGATCAGGTCTCGGATGGCGAGGTCAAGGTCACGCGCCGTCGCCCTGGAGATGGCGGAGGGGCGGCTGCCAAGGCCGCGCGCGGCGCTGCTCGCGACGAACGCGAGTCGCGCGAAGATCGTGGTGGCGAGGGTTCGGCCGACCAGGGCCAGAAGCGCCGTCGCCGTCGTCGTTCCCGCAAGCCGCGTCAAGATGGTGGCGAGGGCTCGATCCAAAACTCGTCCGCACCGCAACCGCCCACCGGCGAATAGCGCCCGCAAACGGATTTAACCTGCCTGACCCCAAACGCGTCGGGGTACCATAGCGCTGGATCAACAACCCTCCCTGCGATCGAGCGTAGGGAGGGTTGTGTCTTGAAGAGCCATCTGAAAAAATTGAGCCGTCTGCAGGGTGCCGGCGCCCTACCGTTTGCGGACGAATTGCTGCCGTTTGCCGAGCGGGCGGCACGCGAGGCACTCGAGGTATTGTCGCCAACACGATGTGCCAGCTGCGAGCGCGCCGGTGCGCTTATTTGCCAAGACTGCCTGGCCGCGCTCACGCTCATCGACCCACGTCATAGCTGTACCCGATGCGGCGCCCCGTTTGGGGATTTGCTGTGCACTGAGTGTTCGGTCGAGGGCACGTCCTCGGCAATGGCGGAGGCGCTCGACCGCTGCCTGGCGTGCTCCGTCTATGCGCATCCGCTGCCGCGCATCATTAAAGCGTACAAGGACGCGGGCGAGCGACGCCTGGCGCCGTATCTGGCGGAGCTGCTTTACGACACCGCCCTGCATGCCCAGGTCGTAGCGCCCGAACGCTTAGGAGGTGTGCTGTCCGGTGCGGATGCGGTGGTGTTTGTGCCTGCGACGGCGGCAGCGTTTCGGCGGCGTGGCTTTGATCATATGGAGGCCATTGCGCGCCCATTTTGCGAGCTGTCGGGTGTCCCCCTGCTCGATGCCCTCGTCAAGTACGGGCATAGCGACCAGCGCGAACTCGGTCGTGAGGAGCGTCGCGAGCGTGCCCAAGGCATGTACGAGACGGTTGAGGACGTGCACGGCCGCCGCCTGCTGCTTATCGATGATGTCATTACCACGGGCGCGACCATGGCAGCAGCCTCGGCGGAGCTCAAGCGTGCCGGCGCTGCGGCAGTCGATGGCCTTGCTATCGCACGTGTTTGGTAGGGGTGGTTTTGTGGCAGTGAAGATTGAGCGACGCAACGAGCCGACAGGCGAACAGCTGGCGGCTTCCGTAATCCTAACAGGTGCTTCAGCGCTGCGCATGATGCGCGCCGAGCGCCGGCAGATGGGCTATATCAGCTGGAAGGACCTTAATCCCGATGAAGAGCGCCGTGTGCTGCGCACGTCGTCGCCCTCGACCGAGGACATCTATCTTCCCGACTTGGTGCGGATTGGGGCCGCAAGCGGCGAGGTGCAAGAAGATCTGTGCTTGCTGGTGGGATCTGCGGCGCAGCGCCGCCGCATGCCTGACGTGGGCTGGTCCGTGTGTTCCGGGTTGCCCGCCGGCTCGATTTTAGAGGTAGAACCGGGGGTGTACAGCCTATCTCCCGAGGCCCTTTGTGTTGCCGTCGCCCGCGAGGTCGGCTGTATCCAGGGGTTTGCCCTGGCCCAGGAACTGTGTTCCAAGATTTCACTGAGCGATCGCGGGAAGTATCTGCCTCCCTACACCTCGCCTGTTGCGAATAGACTTGCAAAGGACAAGGACCAGCCAGCAGATGTGGGCTACTTTGAGGTTGAGCCGGTGCTGACGCCCGATCGTCTGGCAGATTACCTCGCGGTATGCAAGGGGAACGCAGCCAAGCAGCTGCAGCGTCTGTGTCCCTATCTTTCGGAAAACCTGCGCTCACCCATGGAGTGCATCATGCTCGCCCTGTTTTCGCTTCCGTTTTCCTATGGCGGATTTGCCTGTGGTCCCTTTAAGACCGACTACAAGATTGAGTTCGATGACCGCGCGCAGGCAATCTCGGGGATGCCGCATGCAGTTTGCGATGCGTATCAGGAAGCAGCCCGGTTTGACCTGGAATACAACGGTGAGCTGGGTCATTCCTCCCGGAGGGGACGTATCCATGATGAAAAACGCAACACGGGCTTGATTACTATGGGAATCGAGGTCGCGACGGTCAACAACGAAATGCTCCGCGACATGGAAGCGATGGAAGCGCTCGCATGGCGCATCCACCAGCGTATGGGTAAGCGATATCAGAATCGCGTAGAGGCTCGTCGAAAGAGGCAAGATGCTCTGCTGAATACGCTCCGAGCGTGCTTTGGGCTCAAGCCAGCGTAAAACTATGGCTTTATAGGGGGTCTGTTTATATGCTCTGTGCAAAAAACGGCAAATATGAGTACTGTTACTAGATTAGTGACAGCAAAAACAAAGAAACTTGGGCCGAAAATCTGGATTCAGCGAAGAGATAGTAAACGAATGTGGAATATCTTGGCGCCAAGCAGGCTGTGCGGAACTCAAAAAGGGCTCGTGAGGCGGTAATACGCTGCTACTAAATTGGTGACAGTACTCAAATTTGCCGTTTTTTGCACAGGGCGCCCTGAGACGGGTGCCCCGGAGCTCCCCGTGGGGGAGCTCCGGGCTTCATGGGGGCACGAATAGCCCGCTCCGACCTGCGAAATCTGTACTCGCGATGCGAATGACGCCCCTAACCTTAAACTTTAGCTTGAACTTAGCTATAATGCGCTTCGTTCCTACCAGGCTGTGGTTGCGGACGGACGAAATGCCCGTCCTAGTCCAAGACAGACGCGGTCAAAGGGATCCACGTAAGCGACCGCGTGTGCGCGGCGCGATCATGGCGCGTCCTAGATGTAAGCCGCACCGTCCGTTCTACTTTCTTTGGGGCAATACCGCCTCGCGGGCGAGCGGGTCAGTCGTGAAGGTGGCTGCGGCCTCCCGAGCAAACACCCCGGTGCGCAAGTGTGGGGTCAAATACCAGGTCAGCTGGTGGGAACAATCTGATATTCCGCGCAACGCACGGATTGTATACGACACAGAAGGCAGGGTAGTGGACATGGTGAGGGGCAGCTTGATGCACGCGGCTCGGTTAGGTGCTGGGACCGCAGCGGTCATTGCCGTTTTGGGCCTGAGCGGATGCGCGTTCAACCCGCTGTCTACGTTCACGACTCCCACGATCGACCAGATCGAGTACGAGACCGTCACGCCGGCGGTGTCGGACGATGCCCTGGTCACTCCCGGAACCCTGACGGTCGCCCTCGATACTTCCGATGCGCCGCAGGCCATGCAAGGCGCCGACGGCGAGCTCACGGGATATGCGGTTGACGCCGCCCGCGCCCTCGCAAGCCGCATGGGCCTTAAGGTCGCCTTTGTCGATGCGTCCTCGGCAGGTTCCGCGCTCGGCGACAAAAAGGCCGATATCTTTATCGGCGAGATCAACTCCACAGACGGGGACGTTAGCTCGCTCGGCACCTGCCTGTACGATGCCGCTTCTGTGTTCGGTAAAACCAGCGATGGTGGGTCGCTAAGCGTTTCCACCGATACCCTTAACACGTCTACCCTGGGTGTCCAGATGTCCTCGGCCTCGCAGGAAGCGCTCGCCAAGCAGAGCATCACGGCCAACCAAAAGACCTTCTCCAACATCAACGAGTGCTTTGAGGCGCTCGAGTCCGGCGAGATCGACTACGTGATTTGCGATTCCACGGCCGGCGGCTACCTTGCGCGCCTGATGAGCCAGATCTCTTACGTCGGCGCGCTCGAGACACCCTCGACGCTCGGCGTCGCGGGCCTCGCGGCCAACGATGAGCTATGCCGTGCCGTGAGCGATGCCCTCGACGGTATCACGGTCGATGGCACGCTCGAGGCGGTCCACTCCGTCTGGTACGGCACGATGCCCTATGACCTCACCACCAAGACGGTCTCGGGCGCCGACGTGCAGTCGTCCGACACCGGATCCAGCGAGTCTGCATCCTCCGATTCGAGCAGCGAGGGTGCAAACTCCGAGGACAAATCGTCCAGCCAGGAGGGCACCATCACCGACGACGACATTAACAAGCTCAATAGCTAGTTATTGCTAGGGGTGGTGTCTCCTATGCGCTAGGAGAGATGCCTCTTCACGGTTTCAACACGCATTGCCGGGCTTTCCCAACAGGGGAGCCCGGCTTTTTCATCCCAATAAAACCAGCAGGTCAAAGCCAATTTTCGGGACCAAATACAAAGCTGCCGTCGCCCTCCCATAGCGCACTTTGCCACAGAAAAGTGCGAGACTTCGGTATGCGGTATCAAGCAGTCGTTATTCGGGTCTTTGGGAATTCGGGTGATTAAATGCACGGCAATGGGTACATAGCCAGTACAGTAAGTCCCCGAGGCAGATTGGAGCCACGTATGGATATCAAGGTTTCTGGACGCAAGACGACGGTAACCGATGCTCTGCGTGCGCATGTGGATGAGAAGATCGGCGAGGCGCTCAAGGTTTTCGACATCGAGCCCATGACGGTCGACGTCGTGCTTCGCTATGAGAAGAACCCCTCGAATCCCAACCCGGCAATCGTCGAGGTCACGGTTCGTGCCCGCGGTTCGGTGATTCGCGTTGCCGAGCACGGTGCAGATATGTACGCCGCCATCGACCTCTCCGCCGATAAGGTCACCCGCCAGCTGCGCAAGTTCAAGACCAAGGTCGTGGACAACCGCCAGGGCGGTGCCAGCGCCGCGGATGTCGCGCCGGTCGAGCGCGTCGAGGATCTGGCCGACCTGCTGCTGCCCGAGGAGGAGGACGACCTGCTCGTCCGCGAGAAGGTCATCGACGTCACCCCGATGACTGAGGAGCAGGCGCTGGTGCAGACCGATCTGCTGGGCCACGACTTCTACGTGTTCGAGAACGCGACGACCGGTCTCATCAATGTGGTGTATCACCGTAAGAATGGTGGATATGGCATCATCAAGCCCCGTATCGAAACACTTGACGAGTAAAATACGTTAACTTGCATGAGTTAACGGTTGGCGGCCATCCCATGCGGGTGGCCGCCTTTTTACGTAAGGAGTCGCTTTGATGGACAAGGCCGCATCTACCGGTCATTCGGACCGTTGCCGCATCGTCGTCGATACCTGCTGCGACTTTAGCCCCGAGGTCGCCGCGAACCTCGATGTCGATATCCTGGGTTTCCCCTTCATTATCGATGGCGAGGAGCGCACGGACGACATCTGGTCGAGCATCACGCCCAAGGAGTTCTATGACCGCATGCGCGCTGGTGCCCGTGTGTCCACCTCGGCTGTGTCGCTCGGTCGCTATATCGAGTTCTTTACCGAGTGCGCCAAAGAGGGCACGCCCACGGTCTACCTGTGCTTTACCTCGGCGCTGTCGTCGAGCTACAACTCCGCGTGCCAGGCGGCGGACGCCGTGCGTGCCGAGTATCCCGATTTTGAGCTCTACGTGGTCGACAACGCTCTGCCCTGCGCGACTGGCGCGCTCTTGGCGCTCGAGGCCGTGCGCCAGCGTTCGGCGGGACTGACCGCCAAGCAGCTGGTCGATTGGGCAAACGAGGCAAAGACCTACGTCCACGGCTACTTTACGCTCGAGAGCTTTGACGCACTGGCCGCCGGCGGCCGCATTCCGCCCGCGGCGGCACAGCTCACGGCAAAGCTCGATGTCAAGCCCGAGCTCTCCTACGACCTTGCCGGCTCGCTGTCGCTGATCGGCGTCAACCGCGGCCGCAAGAAGGCGCTCAAGTCCATCCTCAAGTCGTTCCGCGAGAACTACGTGCCCGATCGCACCATGCCCATCGCCATCATGACGGCCGATGCCGAGAAGGACGGTGATTGGCTCGAGGCCGCTATCCGCAAGGAGGAAGGCTGCGCCGACGTCACCATCATCCGTAGTTCCGTCGGTCCCACCATCGGCTCGCACGTGGGCCCCGGCATGGTGGCCTGCGCGTTTTGGGGCAAGAACCGTGCCGAGAAAGCCTCGCTTTCCGACCGCATCGCGCGCCGTGTGCGCGGTGAGTAGACAGGCGCTGCGGCTGCAAGTGCCCTCAAGTCACAGCCCAAACGCTGGCACCGAGTATTCAACCTGGTAACAACACCCAACCCAAAAGGAAAGGTTTCATGGCAAACAAGCTCTCTGTCGCATTTATCGGCACCGGAATCATGGGTGCCCCCATCGCCGGCCACATCCTGGATGCCGGCTATCCCGTCACGGTCAACAACCGTACCGAGTCCAAGGCTGCAGCGCTTATCGAGCGCGGTGCCGTCTGGGCCGATACGCCGGCCGATGCCGCGGCGAACGCCGATGTCGTCTTTACCATGGTGGGTTATCCCTCCGAGGTCGAGGAGCTCTACCTGGCGGGCGACGGTCTGCTCGCGTGCACCAAGCCCGGCGCGGTCCTGATCGACCTCACCACGAGCTCGCCTGAGCTCGCCCGTGACATCGCCGAGGCCGCCCAGGTTTCTGGTCGCATGGCGTTTGACTGCCCCGTCACCGGCGGCGAGTCGGGAGCTATCGCCGGCACGCTCACGGCTATCGTGGGCGCTACCGAGAACGACATCGCCCCGGTCCGCGATATCCTTTCCACCTTTGCGGCAACCATCTGCTGCTTCGATGGCGCCGGCAAGGGTCAGGCTGCCAAGCTCGCCAACCAGGTGTCGCTGGGTGCCTGCATGGTCGGCATGGCAGACGCCATGGCGTTTGCCGAGCTGAGCGGCCTTGACCTGGAGAAGACCCGTCAGATGATTCTGGGCGGTACCGGCAAGTCCGGCGCCATGGAGAGCCTGGCGCCCAAGGCGCTCGACGGCGACTACAAGCCCGGCTTTATGGTCGAGCACTTCATTAAGGACCTGCGCCTGGCGCTCGCTTACGCCGATGACCGCGAGCTCGCGCTGCCCGGCGCCGACGTGGCCTTTACGCTCTACGATATGCTCGACGCCATCGGTGGTGCCAAGCTGGGCACCCAGGCCATCACGGT
>UQZM01000072.1 GCA_900545615.1 uncultured Collinsella sp. | reverse complement strand
CCGTGGCAGGTTCCTGCGTTTTATTCAAAGCTTGCCGTCAAGGCGCGCCGAGCCTTTACAATAGGACAGTCCCAAGGACGTATTCGATAGCTTCCGTGCAGCGCATGCGCGCCGCGCGTGAAAGGATATATTGCCCCATGCCTTCAACCCTTCCCGCTCCCATCGATAAGCTCGCCATCGTCGTCGTTACGTACAAGCGTCAGGAACTCCTGGCCAACTTGTTCGACTCTATGACCGAGCTCACGGCAACGCCCTGGCGCATCGTGATTGTCGATAACGAGAATTCGCGCGAGACCGAGGCCATGTGCGCCGCATTCAACGAGCGCCTTGCCGCCCTGTGGGGCATCGACACCGAGCAGCCCGACGCGCAGGGCGGCACCGACCGTGTCATCTACGCCCCGCAGCTCGAAAACGGCGGCGGTGCGGGTGGCTTCTCCGCCGGCACCAAGTGCGCCTACGACCTGGGCGCCCAGTGGTTCTGGGTCATGGACGACGACGTGCTCGTCATCCCCGAAGGCATCGAGCGTCTTGCCAAGTGGACCGACCGCTACGATGTCATCCAGGGTTCGCGCCTGGACTTTGACGGCGGCGCCTTCTTTTGGCAATACCAACTCATCCTTTCACTCGGCATTCCCAACCCTGTCGCCAAGTGGGACCTGGGACCCGAGGGCTACCGCACCATGAACCAGCTGTGCTTTGAGGGCGGCATGTTCTCGCGCCGCGTGGTCGACAAGATTGGCCTGCCCGACGCGCGCTTCTTTATCTACGGCGACGATGCCTGCTACGGCTACGTAGCCAGCCAGCACTTCCCCGCCGCCGTGGTCGCCGACGTGGTGCTCAAGCGTGCCCGCGCCGTCTCCAACTGGGATATCGCCGGCAAGCGCCAGCTCAACTCTACGAGCGACACCAACCGCTACTACATCATGCGCAACCGCGGTTATCTGGCCCGCTACATGCAGATTTACGGCGACTATCACCCCGTGCTGTTCCGTCTGGGCAACGCCGCGACCTTCTGCAAGGAGTTCATTCGCCTGGCCGCCGTTGACAAGTGCTTTAAGACCGGCATTCCGGCGCTGCGCCGTGGCATGAAGGACGCCCGCAAGATCGTTAAGGATCCCAACTGGAAGCCCATGCCGCCCATGAAGGACACCGAGTAACGGAAGCCGGAAACACCTCGGCGCTTAAAGCAGCTGGCACACCGTAGCCACATGCTGCCCATCAAAACCGAACCCCCAGCGCATGCGACCCACGCCGGGGCGCGGCACACGGATTTCGTCGATGCCGTCGCGCTCTATGTCGAGTAGCGACTGCACGGCCAGCAATTCCAACCCTAGCGCATCCACATCGGGGTCATACATCAAGTTAATCGTTATCAGTGGGCGCTCGTCCAGCATGCCAATCGTGTCTGCTACGTCGAACACAGCACCCGTAGGGAAAACCTGGATGTCCCAGCGACCCGCGCCACACTTTCGCCTCGAGGCAGGATTGGCATAGCCCGGCAAGCCAAAGCAGAGTCCCTGCAAGAGCAGATGATATGGTAGCGGCTTATCTGGGTTGGTCTCACCGATTCCCGCATCCCCCAGGATGCGGCTTAGCGCCCGCCTCACCGTATCCTCGTTCCCACGGCACAGCCCGTCGCGAAACGCATCGACGTCTCGAATGTCTTCGGCAGCGCACTCAAACCACTCAACAATCACTAGACGCAAGGCCTGGCGAAGCTCGTTATTGGGCAATCGCAAAGCACGGAGCCGATCGCCATGCTCTGGCTCCTCAGTCATATCCGTCGTGAGAAAACCGGACAGATACAGCGCTGTCCACATGCCATCGTCAGGCGAGACATCTGGCTCTGCAGTGCCCAAACAAAGCGGGACCTCAGCACACCCATAGGCCTCGAGCAAATCAAACAAGACCGAAAGGCGGTCGAGATTCCACCCGGCAACTACCCTACTCAGGCAATCCGCATACCCATACAGATCGGCGCGCACAGGCGCCGTGCAGCCTCGGTCCAGAAAACCGATTACACGCGCTGGACTCGAGCAACAGGCCCTACCAAACCGATATCCCTCGAGCCATTCACGCGCATCATCAAGGTATTCCTCGCGCCCAGCATGATTCAACAGAGCCCGGACCTCGGCATCCGAAAAGCCGAACCAACGGTCACACCACGTCGAAAGCGGCGTCGTCAGACAATACGAGCAGCCATGCAAAGGAAGCGCCGCTTCGGCAGGGCCGGGACGCTCCCCCATCAGACACGTCAGCCGCAACGAATCGCGCGCAGTGGCAATGGCGTCGAACAGCACGCGATCGAATAGCCCTGCCGGATCGGCGTCGGAAGCGTCCCTCGCGCTCGCACGGCGAGACCACGCCGCATCGTACCCATCAACGAGCAATACAACCTGCTCATCGCAGGCCATCTCCAGCAGCTCAATGAGCACACCGAGCACCGAGTCAACCTCGTCCGCGCTCGCCACGCCACGCGCGACGCGTTCGATGTGACGCACCTTATCTCGAGCTAAATCAGGAGCCTCCAAGAGCGCCAACAAGCGAGCGCACTCGCCCGAAAGGGCATCGCGCACGACGTCGGCAATAGCGGCGCCACGCCTCGCAGCGCCAGAAAAGTCCAGCGATATCACCGGATAGCAAGCATACTCATCCCGATAGCGCCCACCGTCTGCATCCCAAATCTGAGCATCGGCAAACGAGATCCGACCGGCGCGACCGACCGCCGGACGCTCCAGAAAAGCCCTGAGCATCGACAAGTTCATGCTCTTGCCAAAACCCTCGGGTCGACAGCACACCACAACGGACGCGTCGCAGTCCAACACATCAGCAATAAACATGGTCTTGTCAACCAGCATGCAGCAACCAAGGGCCTCCGCATAGTCGTGCATGCCAATGGGCAAAACCGCATCGTCGGCACAGCCGATCAAGCGCACGCCAAAGCCAGCAGCACAATCAACATTTGCCTGTTCAGACACCAAAACGTTCCCCCTAAATCGCAGCACGATGCCAATTGTAATGACCGCATCGCATGTACCGATGACGCCGCGCAAACATATCGGGCAACGGTAGCAACAAGAGGTGTGAGGGGGCACAACTAATCGTTGCACAACAAAACGGGGCCCGACGCATTCGCACCGGACCCCGTCCCAACTCTTTAGTTATCTAGCAACCAAGAGGCTACTCCTCCGAGCCGTCCTCCCCAGAAGCTTTCTTCTGCTGATCGAGCTTATGCTTACCACTTACGATAGACGTAGCGCCCAGTGTGGCCAAGCTTGCACTGGCAAGGCTCGCCATAACGATAAGGTCGCCCGTCTTGGGCATGTTACCGCCAGATGACTTGGTCGTTGTAGTCGTCGTGGTTGTAGTGGTCACCGTCTTGGAGTCATTTTGCTCTTGGACCTGGTTGTCAGCACCGCTCTTGTCGTCGTCTTCGGGCTGTTTCTTTTCGCCCTCGGTCTTGCTCTCGTCCTTCTTCTGAACGGATTTGTCGTCCTTCTCCTCAGAGCTAGAACCCTTATCAGATTCGGTCTTCTCGGAAGCCTTGTCCTTGGAGTCGCCCTTTGCGGCCTCGGTCTTTTCCGTGGAAACCTGATCAGAATTGTCCTTGTTCTGGGTCGAGCCATTATTGACGCCAGCCATCAGCGAAGAGCCCAGCGTAGAACCAAGCTGCACGGAGAAAGAAGGCTTCTTGTCCGGCGAAGCAACGGGAGCGTCCGGCGCCTTATTCGAGTCGTCCTTGGAAGCGTCGGAATCAGGGGTTGCGTCAGAGCCGGAGCCGTTGTTAGAGCCGGTGTCAACGGACGAATCGCTCGAGCCGGTGGATGAGTTAGAGGTGCCAGCGTCGGTCGAACCAGAAGCGTCGCTGTCCGTATTGCCGGCAGAGCTTGAAGACGAATCGCCCGCAGCAGAGCCGTTCGAATCGGAGCCGTTCGAGGTAGAGCCGTCGTTGGTAGTGCCACCAGCAGAGCCATTACCGTCAGCATCGGTCGAGGGCGCATCCATCCTGTCATCGTTGGCATCGTCACTCGAGTCATCATTCGAATCAGGTGTCGGCGAGGGCGCCGGCGTAGGCTCGGGCTGCACGGGCGTCGCAGCGGCTGCCTCGTCCTCAGCGATATAAACCAAGCAGTCCTTTAGCTCGTTGCGGTAGCGGTTCTTCCAGCCCTCATGATACTGGGGCTGGCTCGAATACTTGGTCGCCACGTTATTGACCACGCTGTTGGAGAGCGCCGTCACAAACTCGCGGTCGGACATATCGTTGGAAAGATTCGCCCAGCGGAAGAAGTCTCTGCAGCCACCGGTACCGCACATGTTGGTGATGCTCCACACCATGCCCTTGACGCAATCGGCGCGGCCCGAAATATCAATGGCCAGGCCGCTCTTGAGCCACGCCTCGGTCACCGCATAGTACGAGTTGTACGCATAGGCATCTTGAAGTGCTGAGAACTCAACAGGATCGGTGTTGTACGCACCTTGAAAGGCATCCTGAGCGATATGGCCCAACTCGGTGAGCTGACCGTTCTCGTACATGGCATTGCTCGTGTTGGAAATCTCGCTGCCGCGATCAATCGCATCCTTGAGCATGCAGTATTTTTCGGGGTTGTAGTTGTAGGCCTGCTTCATAAACGGGATGAGCGACCAACGACGGTCGAACTGGTAATAGCCCAGCGCGTTATAACCGTCGCCATACGAAAAGCCCTGGTTGTAATTACCATGGCTCTCGTACTTGGTAAAGTACTTCATCTCGGGAGTCACGTTGACAAACGAAACGCCCTGGACCGACCTCAGCACGCCCGAGAAAGACTGCTGGGTGTAGAGACCTTTGTCGATATCGGTGGCATCCGAGGCAACGCCCGGCGTGGGCTCCTCGGCAGCGGCGGGTGCCGGCGCGGAAACGGCGCCAAACGAAAGCGCCAGCGTCAGGCCCGCGACAATAGCAGAATGCTTGGGCTGCATAAGATCCTCCCTGCATTGGTATAGTTAAAGTGCAGTTTGCAAAGATAGAAATAAGTATTGCAGCTCGCCCGTTGTTGCACAACAACCCCTCGGTAAACGGCAACAACCCTCCGCGAAATCTTAAGGAATTAGACAAACTGGTCGTCGGGCGCCATCAGAAGCTCGCCGTATCGCTCCATCAGCCCGTCCCTCAACTGACAGAAAGCGGGGATATAGACGTTCAAGATGCGCTGAATCAAATCTTGAGCGAGCTTGTTGTCGTAGATATGGACGTTCGTATTGCGGTCTCTGAGCATGTCTAGCCAGGCCGCCTCATCAATAAAGTCGTAGAATCGGTACGACTCCTTCAAGATGGCACGAGGAGACCCCGACGCGGCAAGCGTGGCGCCCTCATACTCGAGCAGACGCTTAAGGAGCTTCCAGCTCAGTTCAAATTGAAGATTGAACTTATTAATTAATCCACTCTGAACAAAATCATTGTTGAGATCCTGATTGGGCGCATCCTCAAGATTCGCCAAGGCGCTAACAAAGTTCTCATATTTTTTCATACAGAATCACACCATCCCTGGCAATCTCATCGAGCAATTGCTGCGATAGGGACTCGTCGAGATTGACGACATCTACATCTAAAAGAGTATCAAGATGTTCCTCGATCAAATATGAGAAACGGCCGAAATCCCGGCAACCTGCTACGGCGATGTCAATATCGCTCTTGGGCAAGTTGTCGCCTCGAGCACGAGAACCAAACAACACGACCTTCTCGGCGTCACATTCCAGAGCAAAAACTTCGATTTGCTTGTACACCTTGTCGAGAGATGTCATTTGCAGCCCTTACAGCTTGATGTCGAAGTTGATCTCGGGGACGGCGGCCAGGTCGGCCAACGTCACGCCGTCGACGTACTTTTCGATCACGTCATCCAGACCGCGCCAGAACTTGACCGTTGAGCACAGATCGCTACGGGTACAGCTGTTGTCGATGCCGTCGCACGCCACCGGAGCCGTACTGCCCTCGACGGCGCGCAGGATGTCGCCGGCACGCACCTCGGCCGGGTCCTTGGCCATCATGTAGCCGCCGCCCTTGCCGCGCACGCTCTTAAGTAGGCCCGCCTTCATAAGCGGACGAACCAGCTGCTCCAGATACTTTTGCGAGATACGCTCGCGGTCGGCGACCTCGCGCAGAGCGATCTTGCCCTCGGCGTCGCCCAGCGCTGCGATATAGATCATCAGTCGGAGGGCATAGCGGCCCTTAGAAGAAATGAGCATACCTACCCTCCCATCGCATCTGGGACAACATAACCAGGTTTGTTTGTCCCAAATCTTAAGTAAGTGGGACAAACACAACAGGTTATTTTGTCCCACATCTAGAAAAGTCGAGTGGATTAGTCGGGTTTTCCCTTGACTAACGCCGAACCCATAGTAACTTTATTCCGAGAAGATTCCTAGGGTTTAGCACACCTATGAGTACACCATATACAGAGAGGGACAGCATGAGCGCAAATCCGCCGCTTTCCATCGAAGGTCTGACCGCCTCCGTGGACGAGAAGACCATCCTCCACAACGTCAACCTCAACGTCGCCACCGGCGAGACCCACGTGCTGATGGGCCCCAACGGCGCCGGCAAGTCCACCCTCGGCCACCTGGTCATGGGCGACCCCGTCTACACGGTCAACGACGGCCGCATCATCTTTGACGGCCAGGACATCACCGAGCTCACCACCGACAAGCGTTCGCGCGCCGGCCTGTTTCTGAGCTTCCAGGCCCCGGTCGAGATCCCGGGCGTGCCGCTGTCGAGCTTTTTGCGCGCCAGCATCGCCGGCCGCCCCGGCCTGGAGATGAAGGGCAAGGAGTTCCGACGTCGCGTCAAGGAGCTCGCGGCCGAGCTTAACATGGATACCTCCTACCTCAACCGTGAGCTGGGCGTGGGCTTCTCGGGCGGCGAGAAGAAGAAGGTCGAGATGCTCCAGCTTCTGCTGCTGCAACCCAAGCTCGCCATCCTCGACGAGACCGACTCAGGCTTGGACGTCGACGCGCTTTCCACCGTCAGCCACGGCATGGACGCGTACCGCAAGAGCTGCGACGGCTCCATGCTCATCATCACGCACAACACGCGCATCCTGGAGCACCTGGATGTCGACCGCGTCCACGTTATGGTCAAGGGCCACATCGTGCGCGAGGACGACGCCTCGCTGATCCCCTGGATCGACAAGAACGGCTTTGAGACCTTCGAGCGCGAGGCCGCCGAGCAGCGCGCCCAGGCCGAGGCCGCCGCTGCCGAGCAGCAGGCGTAAAGGGGCGACGCAATGACCAAGAACCGCACCGAGGTCGCGGACATCGACCGCAGCCTCTACGACTTCACCTATGGCGAGGAGGGATTCGAGCGCCTCGACGCCGGCATCACGCCCGACATCGTGCGCGAGATCAGCGCCAAGAAGGACGAGCCGCAGTGGATGCTCGACCTGCGCCTCAAGTCCCTCGAGATCTTCAACCGCTTCCCGGATCCGACGTGGGGCCCCTCCATCGAGGGCCTGGACATGGACAACATCGTCACCTACGTCAAGCCCAACACCGACCAAAAGCACGACTGGGAGTCGGTGCCCGACGACATCAAGAACACCTTTGAGCGCTTGGGCATCCCCGACGCCGAGCGCAGCTACCTGGCAGGCGTCGGCGCGCAGTACGACTCCGAACTCGTCTACCACAACATGCAGGACACCGCATCCAAGATGGGCATCGTCTACTCCGGTATTGAAGAAGCCCTGCACGATCCACAGTGGGAACCGCTCATCCACGAGAAGTTTATGACGCTCATCCCGCCCACCGACCACAAGTTTGCGGCCCTGCACGGCGCCGTATGGTCGGGCGGCTCGTTTGTCTACGTGCCCAAGGGCACCAAGCTCGACTTCCCGCTGCAGAGCTACTTCCGCCTCAACGCCAAGGGTGCCGGCCAGTTTGAGCACACGCTCATCATCGTCGAGGACGATGCCGACCTGCACTTTATCGAGGGCTGCTCCGCGCCCAAGTACAACGTGGCCAACCTCCACGCCGGCGCCGTCGAGCTCTTTGTGGGCAAGCGTGCGCACCTGCGCTACTCGACCATCGAGAACTGGTCCAAGAACATGTACAACCTCAACACCAAGCGTGCACGCGTGGACGAGGACGGCGACATCGAATGGATCAGTGGCTCCTTCGGCAGCCACGTGGGCTACCTCTACCCCATGAGCGTGCTCAACGGCCGCCGCGCCCG
>UQZM01000071.1 GCA_900545615.1 uncultured Collinsella sp. | reverse complement strand
ATCACGCCAGGTCGAAAGGACCGAAGCTTATGGCGATTACCATCGATATCGACACTGCACGCCCCTACCAGGTGCATGTTGGCACGTTTTTGCTGGAGCAGGCGGGACCACTCGTGCGCGCCACTGCCGGCGGTACCAAGGCCGTCATCGTGACGGACACCAACGTGGGCCCGCTCTACCAGATGCCCGTTAAGCAGAGCCTGGAGGCGTCAGACTACGAGGTGAGCATCTGCACCTTCGAGGCCGGAGAGGCCCATAAGCGCGCCGAAACCTATGTTGCCATTATGGAGTTTGTGGCAGAGCACGAGCTTTCGCGCTCCGACGTGATCGTGGCACTCGGTGGCGGCGTCGTGGGCGACGTGGCGGGCTTTGTGGCCGCCACCTACATGCGCGGCTGCAAGTTTGTGCAGATCCCGACGAGCCTGCTCGCCATGGTGGATTCGTCGGTGGGTGGCAAGACCGCCATCGACCTGGCTGCAGGCAAGAACTTGGCCGGCGCCTTTTGGCAGCCGAGCGTGGTTATCGCCGACGTGGGGTGCCTGGCCACCCTCACGCCCGAGCAGTTCGCCGACGGCTGCGGCGAGGTCGTCAAGCACGCCGTGATCGCCGACCCGGAGCTTTTCGCCGAGCTGGAGAAGACCCCACTCACGCTGGAGCTGCTCAACCGCGATGTGGCGCGCGTAGCGCTCATCATCGCCCGCAATATCGACATCAAGCGCGCCGTGGTCGTTGCCGACGAGCGCGAGATCAACCAGCGCAAGCTCCTCAACTTTGGACACAGCGCCGGACACGCCGTCGAGGCCTGCGAGCACTTTGAGCTCGGACACGGCAACTGTGTGTCGATCGGCATGGGCATCATCACGCGCGCCGCGGCTCTGCACGGCATTTGCGATGCTGCACTGCCCGGTCGTATCGAGGAGCTCTGCGCCCGCCATGGCCTCAAGACCCGCTGCGACCTAGATGCCGATGCCGTTTTTGCCGAGGCGCTCCACGACAAGAAGCGCGCGGGCGACACCATCGACCTGGTGATTCCGCACGGCATCGGCCGCTGCAGCATCGACCGCACGCCGCTTTCCACTTTCCACGAACTCATTGCCGAGGGCCTCGGCCAGAAGGGAGACGCATTCGCATGCTAGCCCGCATCACCCCGTCCCCGCTTAAGGGCACCGTTCCCGCCATCGCGTCCAAGTCGATGGCGCATCGCCTCATCATCTGCGCTGCGCTTGCCAACGGCGAGACGCACGTTACCTGCAACACCACCTGCGCCGACATCGAGGCTACGGTGCGTTGCCTTACGGCACTGGGCGCTCGCATCGAGACCGTCGAGGATGGCTTCCAGGTCCATCCCACTATGAAGAGTGTTGAGTTTGGCCTGCTCAAGGCCCTTGCCGGCGGCACGCTCGACTGCGGCGAAAGCGGCTCCACGCTCCGCTTTATGTTGCCCGTCGCCTGCGCGCTGGGTGCGGATGCCACCTTCGTGGGCCAGGGCCGCCTTGGCGCCCGCCCGCTGTCCCCGCTCTCGGACGAGATTATCGCCGCCGGCTGCGACCTACAGGGTCTGGGCGGTTTTCCGCTCAAGACGAGCGGCCGCATGCGCCCGGGCACCTTTGTGCTGCCGGGCAACGTGAGCTCGCAGTACATCTCGGGCCTGCTGCTGGCAGCCCCGTTGCTCGCCCAGCCCTCCTGTGTGCAGGTGACCGGCCTCATTGAGAGCCGCCCCTACATCAACCTGACGATCCAGGCCATGAAGGCCTTTGGCGTCGAGGTCAACGTCGAGCGCATTCCCGCCAAGGACGGTCAGCCCGAGGTCACGAACTTCCGTGTGAGCAGCGGCTCGTACCGCACGCCCGGCAGCGTGGCCGTCGAGGGCGACTGGTCCAACGCCGCCTTTTGGCTGTGCGCCGGCGCCATCGGCACCGACCCCATCACCGTCGAGGGCGTGTCGCTGAGCTCCGCACAGGGCGACCGCAACGTGCTCGCCGCGCTTTCGCGCTTTGGTGCCCGCATCGTGCGCTCCACCAACGCCGCCACCGTGCAGTCCGACAAGCTCGCCGGCTTTGAGATGAGCGCCCACGACATTCCGGACCTGGTGCCCGTCATCTCGGCCGTGGCATCGCTGGCTCAGGGCCGCACGTTCATCCGTGACTGCGCACGCCTGCGCATCAAGGAATCTGACCGTCTGGTCACCACCACCCGCGAGCTCACCGCGCTGGGAGCGCAGGTGCGCATCGCCGGTGACGACCTCATCATCAAGGGTGTCGATGCCTTCACCGGAGGCGAGGTCGATTCGCACAACGACCACCGCATCGCCATGATGGCCGCCATCGCCGCGAGCCGCGCCACCGGCGAGGTCGTGATCCACGGCGCCGAGGCCGTCAACAAGTCCTATCCCGATTTCTTCGACCACTACCGTCTGCTGGGCGGCAAGGTCACGCTCGAGGAGGAATAGCATGTCCTCGACCTTTGGCAACGTTTTGCACTTGAGCATCTTCGGCCAGTCGCACTCCCCCGCTATCGGCTGCTCGCTCGATGGCATTCCGGCAGGTATCGCCGTGGACCAGGAGCAGCTGCAGGCCTTCCTTGACCGTCGCGCCCCCGGTCGCGACGAGACCGCAACCAAGCGCCGCGAGGCTGACGCCGCGCACATCATCGCCGGCGTGGTCGATGGACACACCACCGGTGCGCCTATCGCCGCGATCATAGAGAACACTAACACGCGCTCCAAGGATTACTCCGAGCTGCGCCGCAAGCCCCGTCCGGGCCATGCGGATTTCCCGGCGCGCGTGAAGTACCACAACATGCATGACGTCGCCGGCGGCGGACACTTCTCCGGTCGCCTGACGGCGCCCCTATGTATCGCCGGCGGTATCGCGCTGCAGGCGCTCGAGGCCCGCGGCATCAAGGTGATGGCGCACGTGGCGCAGATCGGCGGCATTTCCGACCTCCCCATGGACGACATGGTCTATCGCGAGGCCGACCGAAAGGCGATCCTTTCGAACGACCTGCCCTGCATCGACGCGGCGGCTGCCGGTCGTATGCGCGAGGAGATTCTGGCCGCACGCGATGAGCTCGACAGCATCGGCGGCATCGTGGAGTGCGGCATCTACGGCCTGCCCGCAGGCATTGGCGACCCCATGTTCGACGGCATCGAGAACCGCATCGCGCAGATCGCGTTTGGCATTCCCGCCGTGAAAGGCGTGGAGTTTGGCATGGGCTTTGCCGTCGCCGCCATGCGCGGCAGCGAGAACAACGACCCGTACCGCATCGACGCCGAGACCGGCGATATCGAGGTCGAGTCCAACAACGCGGGCGGCATTCTGGGCGGCATCTCCACCGGCGCGCCCGTCATGTGGCGTATGGCCGTGAAGCCGACGCCTTCCATCGGCCGCGAGCAACAGACCGTGGATATGGACGCCATGGAAAACGCCGAGCTCTCGGTCCACGGCCGTCACGATCCCTGCATCGTCCCGCGCGCCGTCCCCGTAGCCGAAGCAGCGGCCGCCCTCGCGATTTGGGACGCCCTCCTAGAGGACGCAGGCCAGCGTTAAAAAATCTCCGGGGGCCAACTCCGGCCCCCACGCCCACCCAGTGATTTTTCTGGGACGGGGATTAAAAAATCATTGTGTACCTAATGATTTTTTTATCCCCGTCCCAGAAAAATCACCGACACGTGAAAGGGATCCCCATGGACCTTGCCGACATTCGCCAGGCCATCGATGGCATCGACACCACGCTGCTCAACAGCTTTGTCGAGCGCATGGACATTGCCACCGAAGTCGCCAAATCCAAGATCGAGATGGGTAAGGCCGTCTTCGACCCCGCCCGCGAGCGCTCCAAGCTCAACAACCTCGCCAGCCGCGCACCCGAGCGCTACGAGGCCCAGACCATCACACTGTTCCGCCTCCTCATGAGCATGAGCAAGGCCGAGCAGCAGCGCTACATCAACGAGCTCAGGGGCACCACGGTGTCGCAAAAAGCCCGCGCCACGGCCGCAGCCTTTGACACACCCTTCCCCCAGACGGCCACCGTCGCCTGCCAGGGCGTTGAGGGCGCCTACAGCCAGATCGCCGCATGCAAGCTCTTCGACGTGCCCGATATTGCCTTCTTTGATACCTTCGAGGGCGTCATGCGCGCCGTGCGCGACGGCTTCTGCGAGTTTGGCGTGTTGCCCATCGAAAACTCCACCGCCGGCTCGGTCAACGCCGTCTACGACCTGCTCGCACAGTTCGACTTCCATATCGTGCGCTCGCTGCGCCTCAAGATCGATCACAACCTGCTCGTCAAACCCGGCACCAAGCTCGCCGACGTGCGCGAGGTCTACAGCCACGGCCAAGCCATTGCCCAGTGCGCCGGCTTTATCGAGGGCCACGGCCTGCATGCCACCAAGTACCCCAACACCGCCATGTCGGCCGAGATGGTCGCCAACTCCGAACGCACCGACGTCGCCGCCATCGCCTCGCGCAGCTGTGCGGCGCTCTACGGCTTGGAGGTGCTGAAGCCCAACATCCAGGACTCGGACAACAACTACACGCGCTTTGTCGTCATCAGCCGCGAGCCGCGCGTCTATCCCGGTGCCAACCGCACCTCGCTCATGATCACCACGGCCAATGAGCCGGGCGCCCTCTACCGCGTGCTCGAGCGATTCTACGCGCTCAACATCAACCTCATCAAACTTGAGAGCCGCCCCATCCCCGGCCACGACTTTGAGTTTATGTTCTACTTTGACTTGGACTGCCCCTTTGGCAGCAAGGCCCTCGACGACCTGCTCGACTCGATCGACGACGTATGCGAGAGTTTCACCTACTTTGGCAGCTACACGGAGGTGCTCTAGATGACCGATACCGCCGCAACCCGTCCCTACGGCGTGCTGGGCCGCGTGCTGAGCCACAGCTACACCCCGACCATCTACAAAGAGCTCGCAGGCCTGGAGTACGTGCGTTTTGAGCGCGAGCCCGAGGATCTTGAGGCTTTTATGACGGGTGACGAGTGGGAGGGCACCAACGTGACCATCCCCTACAAGCGCGCCGTCATGGAGTATCTGGACGAGCTGAGTCCGCTGGCCGAGCGCATGGGCAACGTCAACACCATCACACGCCTACCCGACGGTCGCCTGCGCGGCGACAACACCGACTACTTCGGTTTTCAGTGCCTGGTCGAGGAGCTGGGGGTTGAGGTTGCCGGCAAGAAGGCTCTCGTACTCGGCGCCACTGGCGGCGCCGGTACCACGGCAAGTATGGTGCTGGGAGACCTAGGCGCCATCGTCGTACCCGTGGGTCGCACGAGCGAGGTCAACTACGGCAACATCGCGCAGCAGTCCGACGCCGCCCTGCTCGTCAACTGCACGCCTGCCGGCATGTTCCCCCACTGCCCCGACGCGCCCTGCACGCTCGAAGGACTCGATGCGCTCGAAGGCGTCATCGACATTGTCTACAACCCCGCCCGCACGGGTCTGATGTTCGAGGCCGAGCGCCGCGGCATCCCCTACATCGGCGGACTGCTGATGCTCGTGGCACAGGCGGCACAGGCCGTCGAGCGCTATACCGGCCAGGTCACCCCGCGCGAGCGCATCCTGGACGTAACGGAGCGCTTGTCACGCCGCGAACAGAACATCGCGCTGATCGGCATGCCGGGCTCGGGCAAGACCCGCGTGGGTGAGCAGATTGCCCTGCTCACGGGGCGAGAGCACATCGACCTGGATCGCGCGCTTGAGGAACGCCTGGGGATGCCCTGCGCCGACTATATCGTCGAGCGCGGCGAGGCGGCCTTCCGCGAGCAGGAAACGGCGGCGCTCTCCGACATCTCCAAGCGCAGCGGCCTGGTGCTTTCCACCGGCGGTGGCGTGGTCACGCGAGACGAGAACTATCCGCTGCTGCACCAGAACAGCAAAATTGTGATGCTCAACCGCAAGCTCGAAGAGCTCGCCCACAAGGGCCGCCCCATCACCGCACGCGACGGCATCGATAAGCTCGCGGAACAACGTATGCCACGCTACCGCGCCTGGGCCGACCACATCATCGACTCACGCGACTGCGCCGCCAATACCGCCCAAGCCCTCCTCGACACCCTCCCACCCGCTCTCTAAAAAACCACCACAAAGGGGACAGGCACCTTTGTGGTGGTTTCTCGACTGCAAAGGAAGCAACCATGAAAGCACTCGTCATCAACGGCCCCAACCTCAACATGCTCGGCATTCGCGAGCCGGGCATCTATGGCAGCGACAACTACGACCGCTTAGTGCAGATCTGCCAGGAAGCGGGCGCCGCACAGGGCTTCGACGAGGTCGAGGTCTTCCAGTCCAACCACGAGGGCAACATCGTCGACAAGATCCAGGAGGCCTACGGCAAGGTCGACGGCATCGTCATCAACCCGGCTGCCTACACGCATACGAGCGTGGCGATCCTCGACGCCCTCAAGGCCGTTGCCATCCCTGCCGTCGAGGTGCACATCAGCGCCGTAGAGACGCGCGAAGACTTCCGCCAGGTGAGCTACGCCCGCCTAGCCTGCTTCGCCACCATCACCGGCGAGGGCCTGCAAGGCTACGCCCACGCGCTGGAGCTGCTGAGGGAACGTCTCGAAAAGTAGCCTCGCGAGCAAATCCATCAACGCGATTCACACGCTAATAATGCCAGTGCCGCCAGCAGCAACCTCGCTACTGGCGGCACTTTATTACTGGCATATAATCATTGCAGTCACACAACGTCTGGAGACGCGCATGTTAAGCATCCATCTGGGGGATTACCCCGGTTCCATCTACGATACCGAAACCTATTTTAGGAACTCATACTTGGACTCATGGTTCGAAGACCCTATGGCCGCACAGATTATTAAAAGCGTGGACGGATCAGAGCTCATCGGTCCCCACAACATCGTAAGCAAACAGCTGGGCTCGATCACCCCACTCGAACTGTCCGGCGGCGTTAAGACGCTGCTGCTGGTGCGCAATCTCCCAAATATGGTGTTCAACGCATCCACCTGCGGAGACAACTGTGCCCGCTGGCTACTCAAGATCGGCAAAGAGCAGGATGTGATGGTGACCTTATACCACATCATGAAATTCCCCTGGAAGAGCTTTGAAATCCGCATTGAAAACGATGGCCGCATCGTCAGAAACATGCAGGAGTTTGTCGGCGCCACGAATGACTTTTTGGATGTTGATGAGTAATGAAGGGAACGCATACCGTTGTCGTAGAGCGTGCAAAGGTCAAATACACACTCACGTTTAAGCGCAATATTTCCTTTATACGCGGCAACAGCGGCACGGGTAAAACGATGCTCATCTCGATGATTCGCGACTACAACGACCGAGGACCGGAAAGCGGCGTTGCACTCAGTTGCGACGTGCCTTGCGAAACGCTTTCCGGCAGACGCTGGGAGCGCGAGATATCGATCATCGAAGATTCAATCGTCTTTCTAGATGAGGGTAACGAGTTTATCTACTCAAAGGACTTCGCCAAAGCCGTCAACGGCTCGTCCAACTATTTTGTTCTGATATCTCGTCGCGATGCCAACGAGCTCCCCTACAGCGTTGATGAGATCCTGAAGCTAGTCAACACGACAAGTAAAACAATCAATGGCCGCAAGAGCGACAGGCGCTTCTACTCGGTGACCAAGCCGCTATATGACCACACGGCAAGTATGCTGTATCAGGATCTAAATGTTGGATTCGAGGTACCCGACGCCGTAGTTGTCGAGGATAGCAAATCTGGCTATCAATTCTACGACGCTCTTTGCAACCGACTCGGGATCCCCTGCTATACCGCCACCGGCGTTGCGAATCTAAAACGTACGATTCACGAATGTCCCGAGCAAAACATCCTTGCTATTGGAGACGGAGCAGCATTTGGTCCCTACATCGAAAAGGTGCTCGGACAGCGCGTTTACAAGAACGTACGCTTGTTCCTCCCCGAATCATTCGAGTGGACACTCCTGCAATCTGGCCTCATTCCCAGTAACGATATCTTAAAAATCCTCGAGGATCCCTCAAGCTATATCGAAAGCCGCGACTACCTGAGCTGGGAGCGGTTCTTCACCGATGTGTTGATCAAATACTCGGCAGACACTCGCTACGCCTACAGAAAGGTAAAGCTCAATGAGCAGTACCTGAGGCCGCAGGCGATGAATGCAGTTGCAAACGTCTTGCCCGAGTGCCTGAAGGCAGACTAGATACAGCGGGGAGGGCCAAGTTGGTCCTCCCCGCTTTTGTTACGCCTTCTTGATCACGTACGCCAATCCAATATCGCAGGCACAGCGTACGATTGACGCGAAGAACCACGATGCTGGCAGCGTCATAAGCAGAGGCTTGCTCACGCTCGGCTCCAGCCCCCTTTGGCGCGCCGTATAACCAATCCACATCAGCAGCACAATAGCAGCTCACGCCACGGCTTCGGCCTAAACGTATACCCGGCAAGAACAAAGAACACCGGCATGTGAAAAAGCCCAGACCACCAAGCGGTCTGGGCTTAATAAACGATGGTGCTCCATGGC
>UQZM01000070.1 GCA_900545615.1 uncultured Collinsella sp. | reverse complement strand
CGTTGGGGCCAGGCCCGATTTTGCCTCTTGACAATGTCCTGCTCATATTAAAAGGGACAGGCACCTTTGTGGTGGTTTTGGCGGCACGGCGGCTCACTCCGCCAGTTTGTCTCAATCTGTAACAACTAGGCCCTTAAAAGCCGGCTAACTGTTACAGATCGAGATAATCCCGCTCGACCCCCGCCCTTAATCTAAATCTGTAACAGATAGAGTCGATTTAGCCGCCCAGATGTTACAGATTGAGACAGTTGGACGCGAAACGATCTTGGCAGAAGTGGCCCTCTAACAAAGAGACGCTACATATCGACCGAAGCCCGGCAGAGCAAACTCGAAACGTCCCTGTAAGGGTTCTTCAATCACCCCTGCCTCAATCAGACGTTTCTTATACGTCGAGATCGAACCGGAACTTTTCTTAAGCCGCGCAGCCAATTCTTGCCTGGTCGTAGTCCCCTCCGGATTCATTGCACGAAGAAAGTCCAAGTCCCCCTGTGATAGTTCCGCCGCAGTCGAGGCAAAAACGCGCGATTCGAGCTCCTCTTGCGCAAGCTTCGCGCCACGTTCGACGTCTTCAAGGGAAACATCAGCCGCCTGGCGCGAAGCGTTCCACGCCCGATATCCCACCAACTGGAACATAAACGGAAAACCATCGATTGCCTCGGCAGCACGGTCGACCGCCTCATCGGAAATCGTTTTGCCACCGTCTTCAATCGTCAGCCGAAACGCTTCTTTTACCTCAGTCGGCGAAATAGATCCCAGCGAATGCTGGGCAGCACGACGAAGAAACGATGTCGATTTTCCCGTCAACAACGCCAGCACGCGAAACGGCAGCCCCGCCATAAGCAAAGCTACTTTTTTGTTCTCGCTCACAAAATGTTGGTAGGTGGTAACGAGCTCGGTCATTTGAGCAAACGATGCATCAACTTCGTCAACGGCGATAAGCACCCCGGTGCCAGTCGCTTCAAGCTGAGCAAACAGAGCGTTCATCTTAGTACGCCAGTTGGCGCCCTCAAATTCAATATCAACGTTTTCCCAGCTCATACTACCTATGGGGGCAATCCCAACACTGTTCACACGCCTAGAAGCGGGCTTTTCGATCAGATGAGCAGCCGATTCGTTGAGGCGCTGCAGAATGTCTTCGAGCATCCCGTCCGAAGCCGTCACATTCGCCGTAATCCAGCCTTCTTGCTGGGCGCGGTATGACAGATATGCCAAAAGGGCCGTTTTGCCCGTCCCGCGCGCTCCGTAGAAAATCGAGCATAGGTTGGGGTCGGAATCGGCGCTTTCAAACGCCAGCACCATATCATCAATGATTTGCTCACGGCCGGCCATGTATGCCGGTACACGTCCGAACATCGGCGTGAACGGATTTGCTTGCCTGTACGCTGTCACCGCCGCCATAAAGCCTCCCTTGAACTCACGTAATTCCATTATGCCCCACAGCTCTTGATTTCTTTGAGCATCTTTGAGTTTTTTGAGCACCTTTGAGTTTCTTTAGCATTCTTGAGTTCTTTGAACAAAAACCACCACAAAGGTGCCTGAGTCCCCTTTGTGGTGGTTTTGACGGTAGAAGCGAGCGCGTTGTTACTTGGACAGCTCGTCGGCGAGGGCCTCGATCTGAGCGCGCGAGGCGTCGTTGAGCGAACCCAGGACAGTCACCTTGTTCTGCGCCAGGGTGATGTCCTTCATGCCCTCGAGCTCCTTGGTCATAACCTTGGCGGCAGCGGGCGCCCAGGAACCGGACTCGACAAGCGCCACGGTACGGTTCTGGTAGGCATGCTCGGCGAGCGTGTGGATAAAGGTGCTCATGCACGGGAAGATCTCGCCCTGATAGGTAATGGAGGCGAGCACCAGACGGTCGTAGCGGAACGCATCCTCAACGGCCTCGGCCATGTCGTCGCGAGCCAGATCAAAGACGGAGACCTTCTGGCCGCGAGCCTCGAGCGCAGATGCGAGCTCCTCGACGGCAGCCTTCAGATGGCCATACACGCTCGCATAGGCGATCGTGATGCCCTCGTCCTCGGGCTGATAGCTCGACCAGGTGTTATAGGTGTCGAGGTAGTAGCCCAGGTTCTCGGTCAGCACGGGGCCGTGGAGCGGGCAGATGATCTGGATGTCCAGGTCGGCGGCCTTCTTGAGGACGGCCTGCACGAACTTGCCGAACTTACCGACGATGCCAAAGTAGTAGCGGCGAGCCTCGCAAGCCCAGCCCTCGGGATCCTCGATGTCGTTGGCGCCAAACTTGCCAAAGCCGTCGGCGCTAAAGAGCACCTTGTCGGTGGCCTCGTAAGAGAACAGCACCTCGGGCCAGTGAACGTTGGGGGCGCCGATAAAGGTCAGGCTGTGGCCGCCCAGGTCGAGCACATCGCCCTCTTTGACGACCATCTTGCGCTCGGGGTAGTCGGTGCCAAAGTAGTTGACCATCATGCGGAAGGCGCCCATGCTAGCCACAATCTGGGCCTGGGGATAGCGCTCCATAAAGGCGGCGATACCAGCAGAGTGATCGGGCTCCATGTGATGGACGACCAGGTAATCGGGCGTACGACCATCGAGCACGGCCACGAGGTTGCCGAGCCATTCGTCGACAAAGCCAGCGTCAACCGAATCGGCGACAGCGATTTTATCGCCCAAGATAACATAGCTGTCGTATGCCATGCCGTTCTCGGACACGTCGTACTGGCCCTCGAACAGGTCAATGTCGTGATCGTCGACGCCAATGTAGCGGATATCCTTGGTGATCTCCATCAGGCAAAGCCTCCTAGATAGACAAAAGAACCCGTCTATCATAGCACTCGGCAGCATCCCAACTGTTATCTGCCGGCATCCATACCAATTGTTATTGAAATGCGATAAAGCGCCGTTTACCTGCGCAAACTATGAGTGTGGTATCGCCGTGCTATGTCGAATAATGAGCTGGCCGGGAATACGAATGGCAACGGTTTTGCCCGCCGTACCCGCCTCGGGAACCGCATGCTCGAATACCTCGCGTCCACGCTGATGCAAGTCGAATCGAACGGTCGTAAGCTCGTTATGCGCTACAAAATCATCGAGCGAATCGTCGACGCCCACAACGCTCACGTCCTCGGGCACGCGCAGGCCGCTATCGCGCAGCGCTGCAATCGCGCCATTTGCCATCTGGTCGTTTGCCGCGTAAATCGCCGTCATGGTGCGATCGTGCTCGGCCAGGTACCTGCCGGCCTCGTAGCCGCTGTTGGCAGACCAGTCGCCCTCGAGCGGCTCCACCGTCTCGATATGCCTGCGCTCGAGCGCGTCTTGCCAGCCGGCGCGGCGGAACTGCTCGTCCACCGAGAAGGACGGGCCGCCGATATAGCGAATCTGTTCGTGACCAAGCTCAAACAGGTGATCCATAAGCAGCAGCGAGCAGCCGTAATGGTCGGAATCGACCGTAGTCACGCGCGGATGCGCGTACATGGTAACGATGACCGTTCCAATGCCCGGCAGTGGATCAAACGTCTCAAAATCGGGCGCCATGCGGCTCATGCCGATGATGATGCCGTCCACCGGCAATGCGGCCATACGACGCGTGGCCTCGGCAAGCGAGAATTCCTCGGTCTTGGACATCTCGACCAGCGTGATGGCGCAATTATGCTCGCGAGCAGCGCTGGCAATGCCGTCGATCATTGAGAGGTTGCCAAACTTGGTGACATCGTTGATGCATAGGCCGACCGAATGGTAACGGCCGTCGCGCAGCGAGCGACCGGCATAACTCGGACGAAAGCCGAGCTCTTGCATAGCGGCCTGCACGCGCTGGCGCGTCTGCTCGTTAACGTTGGGCAAGCCGTTGGCGACGCGCGAAACCGTCTGCTGCGAAACGCCAGCAGCGCGGGCGACGTCGGCCATGGAGACCGGACGCGTACCTGTATCGTTGGACGGGCGCCTTGCCACAAGATCACCTTCACCCTTGCGAGATCTGAATAGCGTGAATGCCGGCCCGGGCAGAAATACATCCCGCGCCGAGGCCCGCTATCGTCGGACGCATGTTAACGTACTCTACTTTTTCAATCCGCAACTCTTCTGCTCTATAAGTCCATACGGCAGTACCGTTCACGGCTGTATTTCTACCGATTACCAGATTCTCAAAAAGTAACAAGCGATGTGTTATGAGTACGTTAACATAGCCGTAACGTGCGGTATCGCAAACACTTGGTTCATGCCGCTTCAAGTTGTTAACGTACTCATAACGACGCAAAACTCCCCGTGCGCGCCAAGGAAAGGACTCCCATGACCACCCCCGACGAAAAGACATTCGCCACACTCACCAAGCTGTTTGAGGAGGAGTTTGGCCCCATCGGCGACCGCCAGGTGCTCTACGTTCACGCGCCCGGCCGTTCCGAGATCAGCGGCAACCACACCGATCACGAGGGCGGCCACGTTATCGCCGGCTCGCTCGATGTCGCTGTCGACGGCATCGCCGTGGCAACCGACTCCAACAAGATTCGCGTCGCCGACGAGGGCTATCCTACGTTTGAGATCGCGCTCGACACGCTAAACGTTCAGGAGTCCGAGAAGGGCACGTCCGCGAGCCTCGTCCGCGGCATGGCACACGAAATCGCTGCTCTGGGCGTTGAGCCCCGGGGCTTCGACTTCGCCTTCACCTGCTCCGTCCCCTCGGGTGGCGGCCTTTCCAGCTCTGCCGCCGTCGAGGCCGCGTACGGTCGTGCCATGGAAACCCTCTGGGGCGCACCCGCCATCGAGCCCGTCGCGCTCGCCCAGATGAGCCAGCGCACCGAGAACAACTATTACGGCAAGCCCTGCGGTCTGATGGACCAGGCCGCTGTGTGTCTGGGCGGCCTTGCCTACATGGACTTTGAGGACCAGGCTCAGCCTAAAACCCAGAAGCTCGAGCTCAACTTTGAGGATCACGGTTATGCGCTTGTGCTCGTTAAAGTGGGCGCCGACCACGTGGCCGCCACCGACGACTACGCCGCCGTTCCCCGCGAGATGCAAGACGTCGCCGCCGAGTTTGGCAAGGCACGCCTGTGCGAGGTAAACGTTGCCGACTTTGACGCCAAGCTCCCCGAGCTGCGTGCCAAGCTGGGCGACCGTGCCTGCCTGCGCGCCGTTCACTACTGGTACGAGAACGGCCTGGTCGACAAGCGCTGGGCAGCTCTGAACGCCGGCGACATCGACCAGTTCCTGGTCCTGACGCGCGAGTCCGGCGCCAGCTCTGCCATGTACCTACAGAATGTCGTTGCCAAGCTGGGCTCCGAGCAGCCCTCGATGTATGCCCTGGCGCTGGCCGAGCACGTGCTCGACGGCCGCGGCGCCGTCCGCATCCACGGCGGCGGCTTTGGTGGCACCATCCAGGCCTTCGTGCCGCTCGACCTAGTCGACACCTTTATTACCAAGATGAACGGCTGGCTGGGCGAGGGCTCTGCCCGTCACTACGCAATTTCTGACAAGGGGGCTTACGCGGCATGGCTGTAATGACTGATGTGCGCGAGGCCGCGCAGGGCCTCATCGAATATGCCATCCACCGATCGATGATCGGACAGGACGACCGCATCTGGGCATACAACACCATTTTGGAGTGCATCGGCGCCACGGGCCCCGCGCTCGACATGGCCTGGGCGCTGCAGACCGAGAAGATTTCGCTTCTGCACCCTGACACACTCCCCGACTTTGACCTTGAGGGCACGCTCGCCGTACTTTCCGAGGCCGCCGTTGCCAACGGCGCTGCCGAGGACACGGCGTCGGGCCGCGACCGCATCGCTATGCGCATTATGGGTGTGCTCATGCCGAGACCTTCGGTTGTAAACGAGGAGTTCAACGGCCGCATGGGCGTCAACGAGCCCCGCGCCGCGACCGACTGGTTCTACGGTCTGTGCTGCGACGCCGGCTACGTGCGCCGCGCCGCCATCGCGCGCAACATCAAATGGAGTACCCCCACCAACTGGGGCGACCTCGAGATCACCATCAACCTGTCGAAGCCTGAGAAAGACCCGCGCGATATTGCCGCGGCCGGTGCCGCCAAAAACACGGGCGAGAAGTATCCCGCCTGCCAGCTCTGCATCGAAAACGAGGGCTACCCTGGACGCTCCGCTGCAGCCGACGGCGGCGCTCACCCCGCCCGCCAGAATCTGCGCGTTATCCCCATTGAGCTCGACGGCGAGCGCTGGGGCTTCCAGTACAGCCCGTACGCGTACTTTAACGAGCACTGCATTGCCATGAGCTCCAAGCATCGCCCGATGCACGTCGACCGCAAGGGCCTGACCTGTCTGCTCGACTTTGTGGACCTGTTCCCGCACTACTTTATTGGCTCTAACGCCGACCTGCCCATCGTGGGCGGCTCGATTCTGTCGCACGACCACTTCCAGGGCGGCGCGCACGAGTTCCCCATGATGCATGCCGCCGAGGTCTCGCAGTTTAGCGTGCCCGGCTTTGACCAGGTCAGCGGCACCGTGTTGCAGTGGCCGCTTTCGGCGCTGCGACTGCGCTCGCACGACCGCGCCCAGTTGCTCGACGCCGCCGAGAAGATTATTCTCGCCTGGCGCGAGTGGACCGATGAGTCGGTTGGCGTCATCGCACACACGGCCGACGGCGTGGCGCACAACACCGTGACGCCCGTCATCCGCCGCGTCGACTCTCGCGGAAATGCCGGCGGCGAGATTTACGAGGCCTACCTGGCGCTTCGCTGCAACATCACGACCGATGAGCATCCGCTGGGCGTGTTCCACCCGCATGCCGAGTACCACCACATTAAGAAGGAGAACATCGGCCTGATCGAGGTCATGGGTCTGGCCATTCTTCCGCCGCGCCTGGTTCCCGAGCTCGGCGCTGTCCGCGAGCACCTGCTGGCGGCCAAGGTCGATGCCAGCTACGACCTTGCCGACGCGCTCGAGAGCGATGACCTTTGTCGCAGCCACGCCGCATGGGCCGAGGACGTCTTTGCTCGCCGCGCCGACGAGCTTACGGCCGACAACGCCATCGATATCCTGCACGAGGAGGTCGGCGTGGTGTTTGGCCACGTGCTCGACAACGCCGGCGTCTTTAAGTGGGACGAGGCGGGACGCGCCGCCCAGCAGCGCTTTATCGACTCGCTGTAGCACGCGAGCTCGAACGCACGCACTTAACAAATAGCGCCTACACGACAACGGCGCCCGCCGGCAACATCGCCGGCGGGCGCCGTTTTCTGATGCAAGGGTAGCTAATTTGCACCAAAACAAGGAGTGTTCCAAACTGCCGGCAGAGAAGGAGCGCCCCAGGTGCCGACCTAAACCCCACATTATTCGATGGAAAAACGTGGTTTACTCCCACATTTTTCGATGGAAAGACCAAGACGGTCTTATACTAACCATGATCGTTAGGGGGCAGTATGCAGCGACAGCTAATGGACGAACTCATCGCTTGGAAATCTAGGTCAAACCGCAAGCCCCTCCTGCTTAAGGGGGCTCGCCAGACGGGAAAAACCTGGCTTCTCAACGAATTCGCAGGCCAGCAGTATCAAAACGTCATCCGTTTTGACTTTATGCTCGAACCGGGCGCACGTTCGCTGTTCGACGGAAGCCTTGACCCCAAACGCATCATCTCCCAGATAGAGCTCCTGCGCGGCCAGACCATAACGCCGACAGACACACTCATCATCTTCGACGAAATCCAAGAGGCACCGCGTGGCATCACCTCGCTCAAATACTTCAACGAGCTGGCGCCGGAATACCATATCGTGGCAGCCGGCTCCTATATGGGGCTCGCGCTCCGACGCGAAAACGAGTCGTTCCCCGTCGGCAAGATTGACCAGCTTACCATGCGCCCCATGGGGTTTGTCGAGTTCGTTCGTGCCGTCGATGGCGATCCGCTCGCAGATGCCATCCTTGCCGCAGACATGGACCTGCTGGCAAACGTTTCCGAAAAGCTCGAGCGCCTGCTCAAGGAATACCTCGTTGTCGGTGGCATGCCAGAAGTTGTCTCCGCTTTCGCCGCCTCCCACGATTTCATCGAGGCCCGCAGGCTTCAGCAGCAAATCATCGAAGCTTACGAATCCGATTTTGGCAAGCATGCGCCAGCCCGCATCGTCGAGCGCATGAGGCTGGTTTGGAAATCCCTTCCCGGCCAGCTCGCAAAGGAAAACAAGAAGTTCGTCTACGGTGCGCTCCGTCCCGGGGCGCGCGCACGCGATTTTGAGGAAAGCCTCCAGTGGCTCATGGACTATGGAATCGTTCATAAGGTACCACGTGTTTCCGCCCTAAGAGCACCGCTCACAAGCTACGAGGATCTCTCGGGCTTCAAGCTGTTCTGCATCGACACCGGCATCCTCGGAGCACTCTCCGGCCTCACGCCAGCCATTGTTCTGAACGGGCCCGCTGTTTTTACGGAGTTCAAAGGCTCGCTGACCGAGCAATACGTCGCACAGGAGCTTTTGCTCCAAGGCAAAACTCCCGCGTATTGGTCATCCTCCTCCGGCAATGCAGAGACTGACTTTGCCATCGACCATGCGGGGACCGTGCTTCCGCTCGAGGTCAAGGCAGCAGAGAATCTCAAAGCAAAGAGCCTGAGGATTGCCTGCGAGAAGTTCAAGCTCGAGCGCTGCGTGAGAACATCGTTAGCGGCATATAGAGACGAGGGCACGCTCGTCAACATTCCGCTCTGGGAGATTGGGCAAATCGACAAGCTGGCATAGGCGCTGTGGAGGGGGTGCCCCGTAAGGAGTGTCCCAAACTGCCAGCAAAAAAGGAACGTCCCCATCTGCCGCATTCCCGAAGCAAGGCAACACCGATGTCTTGGCAACGGCAGCGAGCGGGCCGCATTTGAGACAAGGTGACGCGAAACGAAAGGGCGCTGACCTTCTGGTCGCGCCCTTGAAGTTGAACGTCAGATTG
>UQZM01000069.1 GCA_900545615.1 uncultured Collinsella sp. | reverse complement strand
GGCCCGTGGGTTATACCCTAAGAGCAAACCACCCTTTTTAAGGGTGGTTCTGATTTATGGCACGGCGGGCTCACGCAGCGCCTGTCGGATACCTCGCCCATACGGCGCCTGACGCGCGGCGAGGTCTTTGAGCTCGACGGTTCAACGATCTTTACCATGGGCGGCGCCACGAGCGTGGACAAGGAGTATCGCATACCGTATTCGAGCTGGTGGCCGCAGGAGCTTCCGGACGAGCGCAACTTTGATGAGGCGCGGGCAAAGCTCGACAGCGTGGGTTGGAAGGTCGACTACGTGATTACCCATACCTGCTCCACGCGCATGCTCTCGCCTACGCTCTATCCGGCGCCCGGATGGAATCGTCCTGGCGTCGACCGGCTTACGGCATTTTTCGATGAGCTGGAGGACCGCTTGGACTACAAGCGCTGGTATTACGGGCATTTTCATCGCGATGCCAACCCGGCCGAGCGCCACACCGTGCTCTACGATCGCATCGTCCGCCTTGGTGACGAGCTCCAGCCCTGGGATGCTGTGTAGGGGCGGGGCGTAGCGAGCTTTTCATACGATGTCTTGGGTGGTTACCCTACATTTCGGCAATGGTCATTATCTGTAGGGTAACTTAAGACATACTGGGAGCCGGGGGAGATGTCGCCGACGGCCTAGAGTTTCAGCGCCATTCGGTTGGTGCCGGGTAGGGTTACAAAGCCAAAATGCGCATAGAACGCTGCAGCCTCATCATCTACTGGATCGACAACCAAAGCTCGCGCTCCTGCCAGGGCAGAAATTTTCAGGGCATTCTCGATGGCATCTTTGAGCAGTGATGCCCCAAGACCAAGCCCCTTGAACTTCTCGTCAACCCCCATCATTCCAAGCAACACTGTGGGGACTTGGGAAGGGGAGTTTCGCACGAACCATCCTCCATCAACATTTTCGCGAGCTACGGAGTGCGTGCATAGCGTATAGAACCCAGCGACTGCGCCGTCGCAATACGATGCATATATAACCGCTGACCCTCTTTTTCGCGCCGAGGCCGATCTGTTTTTAGCCCATCCGTCTACAAGAGTATTTCCACAGTGGAAAGCCTCGATGCCTTGGCCAACGGGGAGTTGAACGGGCTTGGTAAACGTGCTCATTCCCAAATCGCTTTACGGTCAAGCAACGCTTTTGCGGCTTGAGGCATGGGTGAGTCGAGCATTTCGCAAAATGCATCAAAACCATCAGGAGAAAGATAGGTTGTTGACGCCTCGGCGATGTCACGTGCGGAGCTCTCGTCAAGGTGAGTCGTGGCCCATTGGGTGAGAGTTTGCCCGCGCAAGGCCGCGGCGCGCTCGTAAGTAAGGCGTTGACGCTCGGTCAGCCTTAGATCCATACGGCGCTGCTTTTCAATCGTTGGCATGGTAAAACCTCCTTTGCCTCATTGTACGGAATTATTCCGTACATAACAAGACGCAGGATTATGCACTCGTCGAGGGGTGGGAGTGAAGGGGCAGAGCGTTTGGCTACTCGGCCATTACGGTGATGTTCTCGCGGTGCTCGCGGATAACATCCCAGCTAAAGTGCTCGACGAGCTGCTCGGCAGGGCGCGGTGTAGTGTCCGGCGCGATGCCCGTTTGCCCGGCGAGCCAGCCCAGCATAGCCTCGGGCGTGCCAAAGCGGGCGCGCAGTTCGCCCAGGTCCAGATCATGGTCGCGCTTGGAAAGGCGACGGCCGTCCGGTGCCATGAGCAGCGGAATATGCGCGTAGTGCGGCGTGGGCAGACCCAGCAGATGCTGCAGGTAGATCTGGCGGGGCGTGGAGCCCAGCAGGTCGCATCCGCGCACGACCTCGGTGACGCCCATGGCGGCGTCATCGACCACCACGACTAGCTGATAGGCAAAGACGCCGTCGCTGCGGCGCACCAAAAAGTCGCCGCACTCGGTGGCGAGCGCCTCGCATTGGGCCCCGTACGTGCGGTCTACAAACTCGATTACGTCATCTGCCAGATTGTCGACGGCGGGCACGCGCAGACGCGTGGCCGGGGCGCGCAGGGCACTGCGGCGGGTGATCTCCTCGGCCGAAAGCCCTCGGCAAGCGCCGCGGTAGATGGGCGTGCCGTCGCTGGCGTGCGGCGCGCTCGCGGCGTGGAGCTCGGCGCGCGTGCAAAAGCAGGGATAGGTGAGGTTGGCATCCTGTAGCCGATGCAAGGCGTCCTCGTACAGGTCCAGGCGATCGTGCTGGTAGTAGGGGCCTTCGTCCCATTCGAGCCCCAGCCACGCCAGGTCGTCGATGAGCTGCGCTGCAAGCTCCGGGCGCTTGCAGCGGTCGTCCAGGTCCTCGATGCGCAACACGATGCTGCCGCCCTGGCTGCGGGCCGAAAGCCACGCGCACAGGCAGCTGAACACGTTGCCCAGGTGCATGCGGCCCGAGGGCGACGGGGCAAAGCGGCCCACGACAGGCGCGGGCGTTGCGGGGGTGGCTGATGCCGCGATGGTCGTCGGCGTGCTGGCGAGAGTCGTTGCTATGTTGCGTGCGTTGATATCCATGCGGACGAGTATAGCGCGGGGCGCGGTGGGGGAGACGTCGTTATGGGTCGCAAGTTGCCGGGACTCGCGCGCACTGCGTGCACCGGGCTACCGGCTCAGCATTTTGATTCCGGCCCATTCATTCAACACCTCAAACGACAGAAACCCCGGCAGCTCTTCGCAACTGCCGGGGTTTCCGCGGAAAAGGGGGACATGATCCTCGAGCGAACGGGAAAGGGGCAAACCGTTTTCGCTCAACTCCTTTATGCCCTCTGACCGCTGGCTCAATCAGCGCATGCCGCGGCAACACAAAGCCGCTACACCTGTGACGGAGGTGTGAAGCGGTGTCTATTGCTGGCGCGGGCCATGCCAAGGAGTGTCCCAGGCTGCCGGCAGATAAGGAACGTCCCTAACTGCCGGGGTGCGGAGGTGACTTTCGTCCCGTCTGGCGCTCCGGTTGCCGAGATATTCGTCATGTGCAGCCGCAAACGTGGGACAATTACGCTGTTGGTACCACAGATAAAGGATGTGCCTATGAACACTCCCGTTGCCAAAACAAGCCGGCAGCGCCGCCTGTTTGTGCGGTTCGCTTCCGTCTGCGCGCTCGTTACATGCGCGCTGTTGCTGTTGCCCGCCGTTGCGCGTGCCGACGGCTACTCCATGAGTCAAACCTACATTGGGGCCACGGTCGAGGCCGATGGCTCGCTGACCGTGATCGAGGGGCGCCAGTTTGATTTCGACGACGACATCAACGGCGTGTACTGGGATATCAATACCGGCTCCAATCAGCAAGGCGACTCGGTGGGCGTTAGCGTGCTGAGCGTCGAGGAAGACGACGCCGCGTTTAGTGAGGTTGGCAGCGCGAACAAAGGCGACTCTGGCGTCTACACGGTGGAGCAATCCGATGGCAGCGTAAGAATCAAGGTGTTTAGCCCCCACGAAAGCGGCGACAGCGCCATCTATTACGTGAGCTACACCATGACCGGCGCGGTCATGAACTGGGCCGATACCGCCGAGCTCTACTGGAAGTTTGTGGGCAACGGCTGGTCTGCCGATTCCGATGACGTGGAGATGGAGGTCTACTTCGCAAACGCCGCTGCCGGGACGGCGGCGACTAAGGGCGATAACTTCCGCGCATGGGGCCATGGTCCGCTAACAGGCGACGTGTCGCTCGACGAGAACGAGCCCATGGTCACCTATACCATCCCTTGCGTGCACGAGGGCGAGTTTGCCGAGGCGCGCATCGCCTTCCCCAGCGATTGGGTGCCGCAGCTTGCCGCCTCGGGTGACGAGCGCATGCCGACAATCCTGAGCGAGGAGAAACAGTGGGCCGACGAGGCCAACGCCCGTCGTGAGCACGCGCGCATGATCGCAAATGCACTTGCCGCGGTAAGTGTTGTCGCGGCGGTGGCCTTCACCGGCGTAATCGTGGTGCTCAAGCTACGTAAGCCCAAGCCCAAGCCACTCTTCCAAGACGATTACTTCCGTGACGTGCCCTCGGCCGACCATCCCGCGGTGCTTGCAGCTCTCATGAGCTGGAACGACGTGCCCGATCAGGCATATATCGCCACGCTTATGAAGCTCACCGACGACCGCGTGATCAAGCTGGAAGAAGCGACCGAGACCAAGAAGAAGGGTCTGCTCCGTCGCGAAAAAGAGGAGCAGACGTATCGCATCACAGTGACCGACGAGGCCTGGAAGGCTGCCAAGAAGGACGGCATCGATCGCGATGTGCTCAAGGTCTTCTTCGCCGGCGTTAAGCCCGATAAAGACGGCGTCCGTTCACGCACGTTTAGCGAGCTGGAGGAGTACGCTAGCGAGCGCACCACATCTGTTGGCGACAAGCTCGAGGACTATCAGAGCACGGTTAAGGGCAAGCTGGAGGCGCGCGAGCTTATCGCCTCGGACGGCACCATCGCCCTGGTTGCCGGCTTGGTTCTCGGCATCATTATTGTCTGTGGCATTTTGGGCTCTCTGTTCTATACCGACTTTGCGGATGCCAATGTCGGTGCCGCTATGATCTCGATCCCCGCCACGATCGTGGGCTTTGTCCTGAGCTGCACCTTCCGTCGCTACACGCCGGAGGGCGCCGAGGTGGCGGCTCGCTGCAAGGCGCTCAAGCATTGGCTCGAGGACTTTACGCGTCTGAAGGAGGCCGTCCCCAGCGACCTGATCTTGTGGAACAAGCTGCTGGTGATGGGCGTTGCCCTGGGCGTTTCGAAAGAAGTGCTGCGGCAGCTGGCCGAGGCCGTGCCTGCGGACCTGCGCAACAGCGACGATTTCTACGACAACTACCCCTGCTACTGGTGGTATTACCATCACTACGGCAACGAGTCCCCGCTCGATTCGTTCAACGATGTGTACCACGAGACCATCCGCGAGCTGGCTTCGAGTTCCGATAGCTCGAGCGGCGGCAGCGGCGGCGGCTTTTCCGGTGGCGGCGGTGGCGGCGTCGGCGGAGGCGGCGGCGGAACGTTCTAGCGAGCGCTTGCTTTGGGGTGGATCTTTCTGGGCGGTTGCCAGGGAAGATTCATCCCATTTTTGTGCATCGAAACGGGTCAAACTTTCCGCTGAGGACCTTCGCGCAAGGGGCAGTGGACAAAAAATGCCAAATATGAGTACTGTTGCTGCGTTGGTCACATATGTTTGCACATAATAATGGGCTCCTAATGAGAGTACTTCTCGTTAGGAGCCCATTTTATTGAACATTTGGGGAGTTACGTCAGCTCGTGCAGCTGGTCGTCATGCCTATAAGCATCAAAAATGCCCTGAATCGCTGCTACTAAAAAGGTAACAGTACTCATATTTGATGTATTTTGACCAAGGCTATTTGCAGATCACCAAGGCTACTCATTGGGGACAGACTTAAATGACTAGGTGTGGCTGCTTGGGCTAGGCTGTTAGGTCGAGTTCGTAGAGAAAGCTTTCGCGCGGCATGTCGTGACGACGCTCTTCGCGGTTGGCGCGGTGCGTGGCCGTGCGCTTAAAGCCGTGCAGCTCGTAGAACTTCCACGAGCAGTTAGAGTCGGTGTACAAGTGTGCCCTTGTCGCCCCGCGCGAGGACAGGTACGAGACCGCGGCATCGAGCAAAACCGAGCCAACGCCCAGGCCGTGGACATCGGGATCGACGGCGAGCAGCGTGAGTTCGTTGTCGTGCGGCAACGGGCTGCTCTCGAGCAGGCGGTTGTTGGTTCGGATGGTTGCACGCACAAACGAGAGATACTCGGCGCAGGCATCAGGCTCCAGTTCACGCATCTGCGATAGCAGCGCGCGTTCGGTATCCATCCAATGTTCCTTGACGGTGGCGCCGGAACTCTGTCCCGCGCGCGCGAGCGCAATGCCACGCGCCTGACCGTCGATTACGGCAACCTGCGAAAACGTCGATGAAGAAAGGCAATAGGCGAGGTCGCACGCGGCCTCAAGGCGGTTGTACTCATCGTTATCCGAATTGTTATGCCAAAGCTGCTGCAGAATCAGCGCGATGGCGTCGAAGTCTTCGGTATCAAACGGTCGGTAGAGAACCCGCGAGACCATGGTGCCTCTTTCTTTTGCGGATGCATATCGAGCACAATTCTACCACGCTATTGGCATCTAATTATGGTGCCCCTGTGTTCCATGAACTCACCGTGCCCGGTGCCGTGCCCATCCCCTCTGCTCGCAAACTTTTTCTGCACATGCGCCCGTTGCGGGGTGCATCGATGCGCTCGATGCGCTACATTGAATCAGTATTTTCAATGCCGCTGCGCGAGCGCTGCAGATCGACGTATCACCGACTCACAGAGCACGGCGGCGTACCAGACAGGAGGACTGCATGGGATCTGATGTGAAGATCGCACGCGCGTTGATCTCGGTTACCGATAAGACGGGCGTCGTCGATTTCGCACGGACGCTGGTTGACGACTTTGGCGTCGAGATCATCTCTACGGGCGGCACGGCTCGTGCCATCGAGGACGCGGGCGTTCCCGTAACCCCCATCGAGGAGTTCACGGGCTATCCCGAGATGATGGACGGCCGCGTCAAGACGCTGCATCCCAAGGTTCACGGCGCACTGCTTGCCCGTCGCGATTCCGAGCAGCACATGCAGGAGGCCGCTCAGCACGGCATTAAGCTGATCGACCTGGTCGTCGTCAGCCTGTACGAGTTCGAGAAGACCGTCGCCAACCCCGAGGTCACCTTCGCGGATGCCATCGAGCACATCGATATCGGTGGTCCCTCCATGCTGCGCTCTGCCGCCAAGAACGCCGCGAGCGTTACCGTTATCTCCGACCCGGCCGACTATGATGCCGTCCTGGCCGAGATGCGCGAGACCGGTGGCTGCACCACGCTTTCCACCCGTCGTCGCCTGCAGGTGAAGGTCTACCAGACCACCGCCGCCTACGACACAGCTATCTCCCGTTGGCTTGCCGCCCAGGCAAGCGACGTGGCGGACACCTCTGCCAAGCTCGAGATCTCGCTGGAGAAGGTCGACGACCTGCGCTATGGCGAGAACCCGCAGCAGAAGGCCACGGTCTATCGCTTTGCCGAGGGCTGCGAGAACACCGCGAGCTCTCAGTTCCCGCTTGTGGGCTCCGAGCAGATTCAGGGCAAGCCGCTCAGCTACAACAACTATCTGGACGCCGACGCCGCTTGGAACCTGGTCCGCGAGTTCGACGAGCCGGCCTGCGTGATCCTCAAGCATCAGAACCCCTGCGGTTCCGCCGTTGCCGAGGACATCACGGCCGCCTACGACCGCGCTTTCGCCTGCGATCCCAAGAGCGCCTTCGGCGGCATCATCGCCTGCAACCGCGAGGTTCCCTTTGAGTTGGTTGAGCACTTCGCCGACCAGAACAAGCAGTTCGTCGAGGTCATCATCGCCCCGAGCTATACCGCCGAAGCGCTCGAGCGCATGGCCAAGCGCCCCAACCTGCGCGTGCTGGCTACCGGCGGCGTGGACCACGGTGCCCAGGTGGAGCTGCGCTCCATCGACGGCGGCATGCTGGTGCAGGAAGTCGACCACGTGACCGAGGACCCCGCGACCTTTACGTTCCCCACCGACCGCAAGCCCACCGACGCCGAGATGGCAGAGCTCGAGTTTGCCTGGAAGGTCTGCAAGGGCGTCAAGTCCAACGCGATTCTGGTCTCCAAGGGCAAAGCCGGTATTGGCATGGGCCCGGGTCAGCCCAACCGCGTCGACTCCGCGCTGCTGGCCTGCGAGCGCGCCGAGGACTTCTGCGAGCGCGAGGGCGTGGAGAAGGGCGGCTTTGCCTGCGCAAGTGACGCGTTCTTCCCGTTCCGCGACAACGTCGACGTGCTTGCCGCACACGGCGTGACCTGCATCATCCAGCCCGGCGGCTCCAAGCGCGACGACGAGAGCATCCAGGCCTGCAACGAGCACAATATTGCTATGGTGTTCACGGGCGCCCGCCACTTCCGCCACTAAGTAGGGAGGTGGCGCTGCGGCTTGCCCAGCCACCGCACCTTGCCGTTCATTCGTCGCTCGCGTACCCAAGTACGCGTCGCTCCTCTTTCACGGCAATCTGCGGCACCTGGGCAACCCTCGCCGACCAGCTTGGTTGACTGAGGTGGACGGGATGTTGACCCGTCCTTGGACTCACCATGCCTTCAAAATAATCTCTGCAAAAGACGGTCGCTCCGTTTGGAGGGCCGTCTTTTTGGTATAAGAGGACGGAATGACTAACACGAAAGGTACAACCATGCCCCAGATTGATGATGCCGAGCTGTTTGGCAATGCCGAGGATCAGCGTGCGTATGAGGACTTTTGCGCCAATCAGGAGGCGGTCGAGAAGTTTACACTCGACAAGCCCGCGCTTGTCTGCCGTTGGCGCATGTCCAACAAAAAGGTGCCCATGCTCAACCGCCACATTCGCGCGCTGTCCGAGCGCCTGGTGCAGGGCGAGCCGCTTACCCATAACATGCTCAGCTGGGCCAAGCAGCACGTTGAGTGGTCGCTTGCCGAGGGCGATTACACCGCACGCGACGGCGTGCTCATGCTGGTGATCGACGTCAACGGCAACGCCGCCATGACGGTGGGGGAGTACGAGCCGCTAACCGATACGTCGGCCAAGGCGCTACGTGCCCGCTCCGCCGAGGCCCGCTCCGAGGCCGACGAAACCGGCGTGGCGCCCGAGCTGCTCGCCGCCGTCAACGACGGGGAGCTTGCCTTCGTGGCGCCGGCGGACGAGTGCCTGTGCGGTACGGCGACGCTCATCGAGCAGCTGGCCCAAACCAAGGACATGCCGGTCACGCGCGTGGATATCCCCGCTCAGCTCAAGGGCGCACTGTTCCTGGTGAGCGACGAGCACGGCGTGGTTTCCGCCACCGACGCCGATGCCGCCGAGCCCGACGCCGCCACGGTCGCCTTCTTTGCCGACGGCTACGAAAAGCTCCGCGCCCGCCGCTAAATGATTTTTCTGGGACGGGGATTAAAAAAGGCTCTGTTAGACCAGGATTGACATA
>UQZM01000068.1 GCA_900545615.1 uncultured Collinsella sp. | reverse complement strand
GCTGCGGAAACGCGGGGTCCGTTCAGGCTGTTGCGTTGAGATTGAAAATCAACCTTGCGGTGAAATAGGGACTGATTGAAGCCCTGAGACCGCCAAACAGTCCCCATTTCACCGCAACTTATGATGGGGAATTTTGGACGCTGGGTATAATCGTCGTATTGCATTGAAATGTGGCGAAAGGAGTGGCAATGTCTCGGTATTGCGCCTCGTGCGGCAAACTTCTTGCAGATGATGCCAAGTTCTGCACCTCGTGCGGTGCACCCGTTGAGCAAACAACCGCGAGCGATAGCCAGCCCGCTTTTGAGCAGACCGGTTCCCTCGATACGCCGCAAGCCAAGGCGGACGACTCCCTCGCCTATCGCCCCGACCCCGCCGCAGGCCCCGCGACTGTCGTGACCACGCAGCGCATACCCGTCGCGAGCGGCTCGCCCCAACAGCAGCCGGCTCCCGCATACGCGCCCGCTTCACCACAGACCCCCGCCCCCAAAAAGAGCGGCACCGGGCCGCTTATCGCCGTTATCGTTGTGCTGGTGGCGATCATCATCGCCCTGGTCATCTTCTTTGCAATCAGACCGTTCGACAACGCCGCCACGCAGACGACTGCCGAGGTAGCCAAGCTGCACCATGACGTCGACGACGATGACCTAAAGCCTCTCGGCGATCCCAACAGCCTGTACGACGATGATGACGATGACGACGAGGATGGCGGCGAAGCAACGCTCTCCGAGCAGAATCTCTACCGCCGACTGAGCGAATACTACGACTTGCTCGAAGACCTCGACAACTACGTCCGTGGCTGCGCGCAGAACTTCAACGGCAACTATCTGGAAGAGGATCGAACCACCCGTCAAAATCTCGCCGACGTCGCCGAGCGCACGGAGGACACCATCGAGCAGTATTACGACATCGTCGAGGACCTGGAGGTCCCGACGAGCTCCAAGAACTACAGCTCCTGGAAGGACATCATCGCCCTGTACGACGACCTGGATCACCGCATTGACGCAATCTGTGATGCCTGGGAGATCAGCCTGAAATACGCCAAGCCTGCGGACCACAAGAATGAGATCGTGGCGCCGCTGTCGCGCGACAACGTGGCGGGCACCAATGACAATAAGTACCGCCTAGACTTTGAGGAGCGCTATCCCGGCGCCAAACCCGTTGAAGTGAACTAAACTCCCCAACCAACAAGAAGTTGCGGTGGAATAGTTCCGGTTTTTGAGCCCTGCAAGCCCAAATAAGAACTATTTCACCGCAACTCATGAGCAGGGCCGGATGCGCGTTTGGATTCGCGCACCCGGCCCCTGTTGCTGTGTTGCGTCGCTGTTCGGCTATTTGTCGGCGGCAGCCTTCTTAGTCGCGGCCTTCTTGGTCGTCGTCTTCTTGGCGGTCGACTTCTTCGCGGTCGTCTTCTTCGCAGCCGTCGTCTTCTTCGCCGCACTCGTCTTAGTCGCGGTCTTGCGGCCGCGGGCGGGCTTCTTCTCCTTGGTCGGGCAGTCCATGTTCACGCAGATACGCCACGGGCCGCGCGCCGTGTTAACCACCACGATGGGGGCACCGCACTCGGGGCAAGTCTCACCCGTCGCCTCGAGCTTGCCGCGCGCCGGCAGCGGATAGCTCACGCCGCAGTCATCGTAGTTGGTGCAGCGGATAAAGCGCTTGCCGCTCTTTTCGCTCTTGTGCGCGATCAGATCGCCATGGCGTCCTGCCTCGGCGCACACCTTGCACTCGCCCACCTTAAGGTCGGGCTCGTAGTTGGTGGGGCACGTGGGGTTCACGCAAATCTCGAAGGCCTTCTGGCGGAACGGCTGGCACTTAATGCGCGGCGCGCCGCACTCGGGGCACACAGCTGCCTCGCCCTCGAGCGGGCTTACCTTGACGCCGCTCGGCACCGGATAGGTCACGTCGCAGTCGGGCCAGCCCATGCAGCCAATGAAGCTGCCGCGGGTCTTGGCGCTCGTCTTCATAACCAGGTCCTTGCCGCACTTGGGGCAGGCGCCCACGCGCGCATCGGCTGTGACGGCGTCGCTGATGGCGTCGCCCAGCTCCTGCGTGTGCTTGAGCAGCTCGTCGAGCACGCCAGCCAGCAGCGCGCGCGAGTGCGTCACGACATGCTCTTCGGTATCCTCGCCGCGCTCCACACGGGTCATGTCGCCGTCGAGCTCGCTGGTCATATCTGGGCTCGTGATGCGCGGGGCAAACTGCGTCAGCGCGTCGATGATGGCGATGCCCAGCTGGCTCGGCTCAACGGGATCATTTTTGAGATAGCGCACGGCATACAGGCGCTCGATGATGCTCGCGCGCGTGGACTTGGTACCCAGACCGCGCTTCTCCATCTCCTGCACGAGCTTGCCCTGGCTGTAGCGCGCGGGTGGCTCGGTCTGCTTGGCCTCGAGCTTAATGTCGAATACGTCGACCGCATCGCCCTGCTCAAGCGGCGGCATCTGCTCGTCGCGCTTAAGGCCATACGGGTAGGCCTCGCGGAAACCCGGGGTCACGAGCACATCGCCCGAAGCCACGAACGGCTCGCCGTTGATGTCGAGCTCGAGCTTGGTGTTCTCTATGGTCGCGGGCCCCATAAGCGTCGCCAGGAAGCGGCGGGCGATGAGGTCATAGAGCTTGCGCTGGCCGCCATCGAGCGTGGACGGATCGCCCTCGCCCGTGGGGTAGATAGGCGGGTGGTCGGTGGTCTCGACTTTGCCGCGCGTGGGCTTCATGGGGCCGGCAAGCACCTTTTTGCACACGGGCGCCAGCGCCGGGTTAATCTTTGCCAGGTCGCTCACCACGGCGCCCAGATCGAGCGTCGCGGGGTACACGGTGTTGTCGACACGCGGGTAGCTGATAAGGCCCGCCATGTAGAGGGACTCGGCGATGCGCATCGTACGCGCAGGCGAGATGCCCTCGGCCGCGGCGGCAGCCTGCAGCGAGGTGGTCGCAAACGGCGTGGGCGGCTGCTGCTTACGCGAGCGTTTGATCACCGCGGCGACGGTTGCCGTCGCGACGCCGTCGACATGGCCGTACGCCGTCTCGGCAGCGTCCTTGTCGGTAAAACGCGCCGTCTTGTGCGCAATCTTAAAGCGGTCGTCCTCGGCAGCACCCTGTGCGGCGCCCATGCCGCGAATCTGCCAATAGTCCTCGGGCACAAACGCCATGCGCTCGCGCTCGCGCTCGACCACCAGGGCAAGCGTCGGCGTCTGCACGCGGCCGGCGGAACGCACGTTGCCAAAGCCGCCAAACTTGGCGAGCGTCAGGTAGCGCGTGAGCACCGCACCCCAAATGAGGTCGATGTGCTGACGGCTCTCGCCGGCGTCGGCCAAGTTCTGGTCGAGCGAGACGAGGTTATCGAAGGCCTGCGTGATCTCGGCCTTGGTAAACGAAGAGTACTGGGCGCGGGCAACCGGCAAGTCAGGCGCCACCTCACGCACCTTGTTGAGAGCGTCCGAGCCGATCAGCTCGCCCTCGCGGTCGAAGTCCGTGGCGATGATGACGCTGTCGGACTTTTTAGCGAGGTTCTTGAGCGAACGAATGAGCTCCTTCTCGGCCGGCAACTTAATGACAGGCGCCCAGGTGAGGTAAGGCAGGCTCTCGAGCTTCCAGCCCTTGATGGAGATACCGTCGGCAAGAAACGGCTTGCGCTTGGTGTCATAGGGCGGGCGCGCCAGGCCATCGGGCATGTCGGCCGGCAGCATTTCGCCGTCCTCGGTGACCGAATACCAACCCAGCTTTTTATCGAACAGCACACTGTCGCAAAAATCGGGCGCAAGGATGTGACCGGCAAGACCGATCGTCACGCACTCCTCGCCCTTCCACTCAAAACGGTAGATGGCGGTGTTGTACACCTTGTCCTTTTTGGGTTTGCCCGTGGACAGACGCTCGGCGATCTGACGCGCGGCGTCGTTTTTCTCGGCGATGATGAGCTTCAAAAGAGGCTCCTATCTCGTATCTCTGCGGCTACGCCCGCCCGTATGGCGGCCGACTTACGCCCTTGCTTGCTCAATCTGCCCGATGAGCCAATCGCACCAGGCATCCATGCCCTCGCCCTTGCGCGCGCTCACGGCAAACCGCGGCGCCTGCGGATTGAGGTCATCGAGTGTCTTAGTATACCTATCCATGTCAAAATCGAAAGCCGGAGCCACGTCGACCTTGTTGAGCAGCTGCGCGCCGGCGTGTTGGAAGATGCCCGGGTACTTGATGGGCTTGTCGTCGCCCTCGGGCACCGAGAGGATCATGATGGACAGGTTCTCGCCCAGGTCAAAGTCGACTGGGCAGACCAGGTTACCCACGTTTTCGATAAAGATAACATCGATGTTTTGAAGGCCCACTGCCTGGTCGAACGCGTCGACGGCCTCCATGATCATGTTGCCCTCGAGGTGGCACAGGCCGCCCGTGTTGATCTGGATGGCGGGCATGCCGGCTTCCTTCATGGTGATGGCGTCGACGTCCGAGGCGATATCGCCCTCGACGACGGCACAACGCAGGCCAGCCTTGTCGCGCAGGCGCTCGTTGGTGCCCAGGATCGTGGTGGTCTTGCCCGAACCGGGGCTCGACAGCACATTGATCACATAGGTATTTGTCTCATTAAATCGCTGACGCAGCTGATCTGCCAGGCGCTCGTTGCGCGACAGAATCGGCGACGCGATATCAATCGTTTTCTCGGCCATACTTAGCGCTCCTTACTTTGGCCCCTTTATACCCCATCACTAGATGGCTAGCGGGCTAATCGTCGGGGGTTTCGATTTCGATACTCGCGATATCGAGCTCGCGGCCGTGCAGTAGGCGCACGTTGGCACCACCACACTGGGGACAGCGACAGTGGAAGCGATCGTGGTCGAAAACCTCGCCGCAGTCCAGACACTCGCTTTGTGGATGGACTTCCTCCACGGCAAGCTCGCAGCCGCGCGTGAGCGGGTCCTCGTCGCGAAACGTCTCCCACGCAAAGTCAAGCGCCTCGCGCACGACCTCGGTCATATCCCCGATACGCAGCGTTACCAAAACGGCGCGCGAGGCCCCCGCCCCACGCGCCGCGCGAATCACTGTATCGAGTATGCCGTTGACAATGCCAACCTCGTGCATACCGATTTACTCCTCGTCGCCCTCGTCGTCCGAGAACAGGTCCAGACGGCTCACGAACAGGCCCTCCTTGCCCTCGCGCGCGGTAATGACCACGCGCGCGATAGCGAGCGAAATCTCGTAGAGCGAAAGCAGGGCGCCGTACATAAGGCCCAGGGTGACAGGCGAGCCGTCGGGCGTGATCACAGCCGAACCCACGAGCAGGCCTACGTACACGTAGCGCCAGGCACTGCGGAAGGCCGCGTAGGACACGATGTGGAAGACGGACAGGTAGAAGATGATGAGCGGCAGCTCAAACGCCACGCCAAAGCCGATCATAAAGAGCAGCTCCATGTTGACGTAGTTCTCCAGGTCGGGCAGCGCCGTGGCGACGGCCGAGGTCTCGCCGATAAGCCACTCAAAGCCCGCCGGGATGATAATGAAATAGCAGAAGATGGCGCCCAGGAAGAACAGCACCGTCGAGGCGAGCACCGTGGGCACGACCCATTTGCGCTCGTTGGGACGCAGTGCCGGCAGGAAAAATGCCAGAATCTGCCAGATAATCATGGGCGTGCACATGACCACGGCCATCTTGATGGCCAGCGAGAAGCGCAGGCCAAAGCCGCCGAGCGTGGTGGTGATGTAGAACTTACCGTCCGGCACAAAGGAGCGGATGGGGTCTTCCAGGATGTCGAGCACCACGGGCGTGGCGAAATACAGCACGATGGCGGCGGCAAACACCGACACGACCACGATGGTCAGGCGGCGACGGAGCTCGCCCAGGTGATCGAAGAGCGGCATGCGCGCAGGTCCGATAGGCATTACTCATCGCCTCCCTTCGGGGCATCGGCGGCAGCGGCGTCGTCCTCGGCCTCGAGCTCGCGAGCGAGCTGGTCGACGACGGCCTTGCGCTTGCGGGGACGACGGGCGTAGAGGTCAGCCGTCGTGGGCTCTGCCGGCTCGGGCTCGGGCTCCGGCTCTGTAGCAGATTCGGGCTCGACGACAGGCTCGGCGGCAGCGGCAGGCTCGGCACCCTCGGCCTCCTCAGCAGCACCCTCGCCCTCGGCGGCAGCCTCACTCGCGGCCTTCTCGGCAGCAAGACGGGCGCGACGCTCGGCAAAGGTCTCCTTCTTGGCGGGCGCTGCCGCCTCGGCGGCATCCTCGTCCGCATCGGAATCGTCATCGACGGCAGTCTTCTTGGGCTTGACCGGTGCCGAAGCGGCCTCACTTACCGGATCGATTATCTCGGACTGAACAACGGCCGTCATCTTTTCCTGCGTCTCGCGGAACTGACGGATGGCACGGCCGATCGTGCGGCCCATCTGTGGGAGCTTATCCGGGCCAAACAGCAAAAAGCCGAAGACCACGATGATCGCGAGCTCACCCTCTCCAATACCAAACACACATACCTCCAAGGCTCGATGTGAGTCGAGCCCGCACCGCGCCATTCGGCCGGAACTCGTCTATTCATTCGGTCAAGTATAGCGCCCGGACGCCAAAACGTCCGAGCGCATCACAAACATATGCCAAACGGCACGCCCTTTTGGGGGCAAAGATTATGCAGCGGTGATCGAAATCTCCTGGTCGACACCCAACAACTGAACCACGCGCATCACCGGGGGCTGCACATTGGTGCAGCTAAAGCGCTTGCCGTGGTCGACCGCGTGGTGCGCGGCGCCCACAAGCACGCCAATGCCCGTCGAATCGATGTAGCTCACCTGGGCAAAATCGAGCTCAACGGCCTCGGTGGGCTGCTCGAGCGCCAGGTCGATGGCATTGCGCAGGCTATCGGCGTTAGAGATATCGATCTCACCGGTCACCTTAATGGTGTAGAGCTCTGGCGTGGGGTTGGTGGAAATACCCAAATCCATGTATACGCTCCTTTACGTATCGAAAGTGCGGATAGTACGGGAAGCCGCGCGTTAGGCGCGCTCGGCACGAGCAAGCTCGGCAGCGACAAGCTTAACGGCCAGCACCAGCACATCGAGCGCGGCCTCCAGGTCCTCGACCGTGGGATAGCTCGGCGCGATGCGGATGTTGGTGTCGCGCGGGTCCTTGCCATAGGGCCAGGTGGCACCGGCCGGCGTGAGCTTGACGCCCAGGTCGGCGCAAAGCGCGGCGACCTTTTGGGCCGAGCCCTCGGGACCATCGAAGCTTACAAAGTAGCCGCCGCGGGGGTGCGTCCAGGTGGCGCAGCCCGTGTCGCCCAAGCCCTCGGTGAGCTTGCGCTCGACGGCCTCAAAGCGCGGACGCAGGAACTCGGCATGCTTTTTCATGTGCTCCTTAACCGCCTCGATGGTGGGAAGGAAGCGCACGTGACGCAGCTGGTTGAGCTTGTCGGCGCTGATGAGGCCGGCCTTCAGGCGCTTGGAGAACTCGGCGATAACCGCGGGGCTCGCACCGATAAAGCCGATGCCGGCGCCCGGGAAGGTGATCTTGGACGTCGAGGCAAAGGCCACCACACGGTCCTCGGTGCCCGCCGCGCGAGCGAGGTCAAAGATGTTGGCAAGTTCGTCGGTCTCGTCGTACAGGTCATGCACGCAGTAGGCGTTGTCCCAGAAGATGCGGAAATCGGGCGCGGCCGTGGGCATCTCGACCAGGCGGCGCACGGTGTCCTCGCTAAAGGTGATGCCCGTGGGGTTGGAATACTTGGGCACGCACCAGATACCCTTGATGGAGTCGTCGGCAGCAACCAGGCGCTCGACCTCGTCCATGTCGGGGCCGTTGTCGGTCATCGCAACGGGGACATTCTCGATACCCAGATCGGCGGTGATGCCAAAGTGGCGATCGTAGCCGGGAACGGGGCACAGGAACTTGACCTTCTTGCCGTCGTGCGCGGCCTCGTAGGCGTCCCAGGGCTCGCTGCCGCACGAGCCACAGCGCCAGAACATGCCGGCGATGTCGTGCTCAATCAGCAAACTCGACGAGCCCAGCACGAGCGTCTGCTCGGCAGGGCAACCCAGGAACTCCCCCGCCAGCTTGCGTGCCGAGGGAATGCCCTCAAAGCAGCCGTAGTTGGAGCAGTCGACGTTGCCGTCGTGCAGATCGGCATCGGCATTGAGGATATCGAGCATGGGGCGCGAGATGTCCACCTGGGAGGGCGACGGCTTGCCGCGGGCCATGTCGAGCGCCAGGCCCTTGGCCTTGACCTCGGCGACCTCGGCTTTGAGCGCCTCGATGGCGGCATCGAGTTCGGTGGTTTCCATCTTCTGGTAGATCGTCTGCATGGGTGCGACCTTTCGCGAAGCGGTACGTTGCAGTTCGTCTAAGTATAGACCGCCACCGCCGCAACGGTATGAAGCCGTGATAGATTAAGTTCATCGCAATGAATTACGAATCGCCGCGCATGGCGGCGTGGGGCGCCCAAGGAGGCACTATGGAGTACGGATCGTTTAGGGCCGAGGAATTCGGCGACCTGCAGCGCCTGGTCGACGGACTGTTTTACGATCGCCACGCCATCGACCGCCTGGACCTGATCGTGCAGGCCGAGATCTTGGACCTGGCGCCCGATCTCATGGAAATCGTCAACCTGCTACCGCCCGGCTATTACGACCGCCAGTCGCTGTGTGACCAGCTTAACTCGGCCCTAGCCGCCCACGGCTGGGGCGCCGTCTACGGAACCGTGGAATAAGCCTCGAGGCCGGCGATTTGGCCCGCTTCCCGACCTTGGCGAGGCTTGTTTTAGGGCTTGTGGCCAAAAAAGGGCAAATATGAGTACTGTTACTTTTTTAGTAGCAGCGATTCAGGACCCAAATCGACATTTTTGCGCCCAAATTTCCTTTCCGAGCAGTAGCTGTCGCCAAATTTGAGTCAAGCGATTACTCGTTAACGTACAGATAACAAGATTGTGTTCATTATTTTCCACACCTAAAATGAAACGCCGTTTGTGACAGTACTCACAAACGGCGTTTTTTGACCACTGGGGTGTCTGGCAGGCGGCAAACACGGTCGCGCGCGCAGACGTGGTGTAAGAGTGTCCTGAGGTCCGTCGCTGCAAGT
>UQZM01000067.1 GCA_900545615.1 uncultured Collinsella sp. | reverse complement strand
CACGAGCGGGGGCTCCTATCTTTTTAGTGCCCTCGGATTGGGTCATAGTGTCTGTTGATAACTGCTGAGTAGTGTAAACAACAGCACGCAATTATATATGGGTGTCCATGCTGTTGGCGGCTACTATTCGCCAAGCGGTAGCGCGACAATGCGATGTTCGATGAAAATGCGACTGAGTCGATATATGTTGACGGGTATACTTGTCCCGTTTTAAAACGCAGGAACGGAGATGGTCACATGGCACAGCCGGATACGACGCGCACGGTGGGGCTTGCGCTCGAGGGAGGCGGCTACCGCGGTATGTATACGGCGGGCGTGCTCGACGTTTGGATGGGGCGCGGTTTGACCTGCGACCATATGGTGGGTGTCTCGGCGGGCGCGGCGTTTGGCTACAACTTTAAATCGCGCCAGATCGGCCGTGCCATTCGTTACAACAAGGCCTATTGCGCCGACAAGCGCTATGCGAGCGTGACCAGCTGGCTGCGAACCGGCGATATGTTCAATGCCGATTTTGCCTATCACGAGGTGCCTATCGAGCGCGATCCCATCGACTTGGAGGCGTATCGCGCCTGCCCCATGCGATTTACGTGCGTGTGTACCGATATCGAGACGGGCAAGGCCGTCTACCACGATCTACCGTATGGCGACGAGCGCGATATCGAGTGGATCCGGGCGTCGTCTGCCATTCCTGTGGCGACGCGTCCCGTTGCTATTGACGGGCATAAGTATCTGGATGGTGGCGTGGCTGATTCTATTCCCAGCGCATGGCTGTTTGCGCAGGGGTATGACCGCAATATCGTGGTACTCACGCAGCCGGCGGGCTTTGTGAAGCAGCCCAACAGCGTGATGCCCATGCTGCGGCGCGTGTTCCGTCACTATCCGGAGTTTGTTGCAGCGCTTGAGCATCGGCATGAGGTCTACAATGCCACGCTCGATGACCTGGTACGTCGAGAGGCTGCCGGCGAAATCTTTGTGGTGCGGCCGAGCGAATCGGTGAAGGTGCCGTCGCTGTGCCGCGAACCGGATGAGCTCGAGCGCATCTACCAGGTCGGCCGCCACGATGCAGAGGCGACCTTGCCCGCGCTGGAAGCGTATCTGGCGGGGTAAGGGTCGCATGCGGAAAGCGCATCCCGGAATGGACGTTCGAACCGGGATGCGCTTTCCGCTATTGAAGATATGAGATTGCGAATCAGCTGCTCGGCCTATGCCTATGCCTGCTGCCAGGTATCGACGAGCTCCTTGGCTGCGGCGTGGGGGTCGTCGGCACTGCAGACGGCGCTCACTACGAAAAAGCCGTCGACGCCAGTGGCCTTGAGCTGCGGTAGGTCGGCCGTCTTGACGCCGCCGCCCACCACGATGGGCACGGGGCTTGCCGCGTGGAGTGCGGCCAGGTCCTCAAAGCTCTTGGTGATGATGGAGCCGTCGGCCGCGCGTCCGCAGTCGCGCTTGGTCTCGGTCTCGTGGAGCGGGCCGATGCCCAGGTAGTCGACCAGGCTCATGTCGGCGGTCTTGACGTACTCGAGCATCTCCTCGCAACGGGCCGAAAGGCCCACGATGGCGTCGGGGCCCAGCAGCCTGCGACAGACCTCGACGGGAATATCGCTTTGGCCCACGTGCACGCCGTCGACAGCAATACCCTGCTCGCGCGCGGCAAGCACACAGTCCAGGCGGTCATCGATTAACAGGGCGACCTGACCGGTCTTGCCGGCCTGTGCGATTGCCTGCGCGGCGTCGTCGGTCAGCGCAATGATCTCGCGGGCGCTTGCCACCTTGGAGCGCACCTGGATGCAGGTAAAGCCGGCGTCGAGTGCCTGGGCCACCATATCGCCCACGGGGCGTCCGAGGGTGTTTTCGGGGCCGAGTACCAGATAGGCCGAGATATCAAGGTTGTCGCGGATGCTCATTGTGCTTCCTCCTGCTTTTTGATCTGTGCTTCCATGCGCTTGAGTTTGCCGGTCATGGTGTCGGTAAATCCGGGTCGAATATCGGCTTTGAGCACGACTTCGGTGCGGATGCCCTTGCTCGCCAACACAAAGGTCGCGTCGCGCACGACCTGCATGACCTCGTCCCAGTCGCCCTCGATCTCGGTGAACATCGAGGTGGTGCGGTTGGGAAGGCCGCTCTCGCGAATGACGCGCACGACCTCGGCGACCTCGGCGGACAGCTCATCGCCGGTGCCGCATGGGGCGATGGCCACGGCGACGAGCGTGTTCATGCCGGCATTGGTTGCGGGTTCAGACATGGCTTATGCCTCCTCGAGCTCGAGTCGGTTGTCGGCAATATCCTGGGCGGTTGCGCGGTAGAGCTCGTCGATAAAGGCGACCTTAAAGCTCGCCGGGGCATCGGCGACGGCGGCGGCGCGCGTGCCGGCAACGTTGTAGACGGCGGTGCCGCAGACTGCTGCCGTAAACGGATCGGTAGCACAGGCGTACACGGCCAGCACGCCGCCCTGCGAGCAACCGCAGCCGGTGATCTTGGACATGAGCGGGCTGCCGCCGTGGGATTTGGCCACGGTCGTGCCGTCGGTAATCAGGTCGACTTCGCCCGAGACCACAACGGCGCCGCCGGTGTAGCGAGCGAGCGCCACGGCGGCGCCGCGGGCGGCGTCGACCGTGTCGGTGGTATCGACACCACGTACGCGGCTCAGATCGGCCGACTCGCCCTCAAGACCCCACAGGCCGGAGAGTGCGATGATCTCGGAGGCGTTGCCGCGCACGATGGCGGGCTTGTACTGCTTGAGTTCGTTTACCAGCTGGGTGCGCAGGCTACCGATACCCAGACCCACCGGATCGAGCACCCAGGGCTTACCGGCGTCGTGTGCCGCCTTGGCCGCGCGGGGAATCGTTTGCTCGTAAATGGGGAAGAGCGTGCCCATGTTGAGATAGATGGCGCCGCCGCCGGCAACGAGTGCCTCGCCCTCGTCGGGCAGATAGACCATGGCGGCCGATCCGCCCACGGCGAGCTGCGCGTTGGCGACAAAGTCAATCGTCACCGTGTTGGTGATGGAGCCGGCCATCGGATTGGTAGCGCGAATCTCATCCACGGCCTTGACCATATGTTGCTTAAGCTGTTCCGAATCAATCACTGCACATGCCTCCTTGGCATAGAAAAGGGGCGCTGTGCATAGACAGCGCCCCTGTAAAGGCGGCATGCTCCCTACGCCAGCATTAACTGACAGGTTCAAAGGATTGGGCCCCATGCCCTCTCAGCCTTGTGGTTTGCACCGCCGGCACTCCCGCATCGAATCTGTTGTTCCCTATACTAGCGCACCGTTACAATGGATACGGTGAAAATGACAGGGGACTCTATGATCAAACTTGTGCTAACCGATATGGACGATACGCTGATTCCAGCCGGGCATGATGGCGCCAGCGACTACGCCATTGAGGGTATTCATGCCATGCAGGCGGCGGGTCTGCACTTTGGTCCGGTTTCGGGTCGGCAGCCGTCCGCGATGGGCTGGATGTTCCGCAATCGCTCCGAGTGCTTCTCGACCGGTGCGTTTTGCAACGGCCAGGTGATGTTTGTCGATGGCGAAGTAGTCGCTTCGCGCGCAATCGATAACGATGTCCTTATGCGCTTAGCCGATTATTTTGAACAGGAGACCGACGATACGTATTTGAAGGTCTACCGTTTGGGTGATGACTTTTGGAATAACGATGCCTATTGCGTGACAAGCGATCCCGAGCGTGTGCGTCGCGCCATGAAGTCAGGCGGCAACGCGTGGCTCAAGGGCGAAGAGGCTCCCTGTCGTCCTGTCGTTGACGATGCCCCGGTATACAAGGCGAATATCTGGAGTGCCCGTTCGCGCGAGGAGCTCGCCGAGCTGCGCGAGCGTGTTGCCGCTGAGGTGCCGGAGCTCTCGCTCGTGTTTCCCAACAACCGCGTGCGCCTGTTCGACGTTCTTCCGACCGGCTGGGACAAGGGCTGCGCTGCGCTGGAGCTGGCGCGTGCTTTGGGCCTGATGCCCGACGAGGTGGCCGTATTCGGCGATTCCGATAACGATTTGCCCATGATCGATGCCGTTCCCAACTCCGTTGCAGTCGCCAATGCCAACGAGGCCGTCACGGCTGCCGCGCGCTGGCATATCGGCGCTGCGGCAGATGATGCGGTTGCCGGGGCTCTGCATCAGATTGCCGCCTGCGCCGCGACGGGGGAGATGCCGTCGTTTATGAGCCAAATGGACACGGCGGGTTTCGACGTCACAAACGTCTAGGGAGAAAGCCATGAAGCTCCAGCAACTCAGATATGTCGTCAAAGTTGCCGAATGCGGCAGCATCACCGAGGCCTCGCGCCGGCTCTTTGTGTCGCAGCCTTCGATTACCGCGTCGATCCGCGATCTCGAAAACGAGATGGGTGTGCATATCTTTGAGCGCACCAACAAGGGTGTCATTGTGTCCGAGGAAGGCGAGACCTTCTTGGGGTACGCGCGCCAGGTGCTCGACCAGGCCGACCTGCTCGAGGGCAAGTACAAAGGTACGTCCGAGCAGGTGCCGCACTTTAGTGTGAGCTGCCAGCATTATTCCTTTGCCGTTAATGCGTTTGTCGATGTGATCCGCGAGTTCGATGCCGCGCGCTACGACTTTACCCTGCGCGAGGAGCAGACCCACGAAATTATCGAGGATGTCGCGCATATGAAAAGCGAACTCGGCATCCTGTATCTGTCGGAGCACAATCGCGAGGTCATCGAGCGCATGCTTGCCGCCAACGAGCTCGTATTCGAGGGGCTCTTCTGCGCCACACCGCATGTCTTCGTGTGCGCCGACCATCCGCTGGCGGGCCGCTCGAGCGTGACGCTTGAGGACTTGGAAGACTACCCGTTCCTGTCCTACGAGCAGGGCAGCTATAACTCGTTTTACTATTCCGAGGAACTGACCTCGACCTTTGAGCGCCGCAAGAACATCCGCGTGCGCGACCGTGCGACGTTGTTCAACCTGGCCATGGGTCTCAACGGCTACACGGTGTGTTCGGGCGTGATCAGCCACGAGCTCAACGGGCCGGGTATTATCTCGATTCCGCTCGACGTGGACGAGTACATGGAGATTGGCATCATCACGCGCAAGAACACGACGCTCACGCGCTACGGTCGGGCCTATATCGACGCGATTCGTCAGCATATCTAGGCTGCTGTGCTCCGCACGGTTCAAGTCTCTTTATGACAGTCCAGACTGATATAGGAAGCATCTATATCAAACTGTTATAAACGTATATTTTACGATGGCCATATGAACGCTCATACTCTGTCCCAGTAAAGCAACCAATGCAAAGGGAGATATCTATGAGCACTTCGATTCAACCGAACGCGCCGTTTCGCGCCGATATCGTCGGCAGCTTTCTTCGTCCGCAGGCTGTAAAGGACGCCCGTGCTGCCTATGCGGCAGGCACGCTTGATGCCGGGGGGCTTAAGGCCGTCGAGGACGATGCCATTCGCGATTTGGTGGCCAAGCAGAAGGCCGCCGGCCTGCAGGTGATTACCGATGGCGAGTTCCGCCGCAGCTACTGGCACCTCGATTTTATGTGGGGACTCAACGGCATTGAGCGCCGCGCCTCGCGCACGGGCTACATGTTCCACGATGAGGAGACTACCGCCGACACCGCCGTGGTAACCGGTCCCATTAGCGGCGAGAACCATCCGTTTGTCGAGCATTTTAAGTTCGTCAAGGCGCTTGAGGGGGAGGGCCAGGTCGCGCGCCAGACCATTCCGGCGCCGATCCAGACGTTCTCCGAAGTCACGCTCGACCGCTGCGACGGCCAGCAGGAGAGTCTACGCGCCGTCTACAAGACCGACGAAGAGCTCGCCGATGCCATTGCCGCAGCATACCGCACCGTGATTGCCGACTTGTATGCCGCGGGCTGCCGCAACATCCAATTTGATGACTGCACCTGGGGCATCTATTGCGATACCGACTTTGTGTCCAAGACTGGCATGAGCCCGGTTGACCTGAAAAAGGTGTCCGAGCTGGGCGTGGCGCTCAACAACGCCGCCATCGAGGGTAAGCCCGACGACCTGGTCATCAACACGCATGTGTGCCGTGGTAATTACCACTCCACCTATGCCTTCGAGGGCGGCTATGACCCCATCGCGCCGTACCTGTTCGCACACGAGAACGTTGATGCGTTTTACCTTGAGTTCGATACGCCGCGTGCCGGTGGCTTTGAGCCGCTCAAGTACGTTGCCCCCGGCAAGAAGGTCGTGTTGGGCCTAGTGACCACCAAGGCCGCTGAGCTTGAGGACGAGGATGCCGTCGTCGAGCGCATCCGCGAGGCGGCAAAGTACGTGCCGCTCGAGAACCTGTATCTGTCTCCGCAGTGTGGCTTTGCCAGCTGCGAGATTGGCAACAAGCTGACCGAGGACGAGCAGTGGGCAAAGATTGCGCTGGTCAGGCGTATTGCCGAGCGCGTTTGGAAATAGCGCTAGCGTTTGCAGGTGGCGGCGCGTGCGAGACATGGTGCATCGCGTACAATGGTTCGGATCGTATCGTTCGGGCAGGTTATCCGATATGCCCGATCGCCCTTCCATTCGAAAGGACATCCATGTCCCAGTCTTCGACGCCCGCCGTCACCGATGCCATCTACGACGCATCGTCGCTCGGCCGCCCGCGCATGTTTTTGCTCGGCCTACAGCACCTGTTTGCCATGTTTGGTGCCACGGTGCTGGTGCCCGTGCTCACCGGTCTCTCGGTTTCGGCAACGCTTTTGTTTGCCGGCTTGGGCACGCTGCTGTTCCACTTCCTGTCGCGCGGTAAGGTGCCGGCATTTTTGGGCTCATCGTTTGCCTTTATTGCCGGTTATGCCGCCATCGCGCCCAACGGCGAGGCCGAGCTTTTGCCCTACGCCTGCCTGGGCGTTGCCTGCGCCGGTCTACTCTATCCGGTACTTGCGGCACTCTTCCGCGCGTTTGGCGCCAAGCGCGTCATGCGCTTCTTTCCGCCGGTAGTGACGGGCCCCATCGTCATTTCCATCGGCTTGATTCTGGCGAGCTCCGCTATTGCCAACTGCCAGACCAACTGGCTTGTGGCTGTTATTGCCGTTGCCGTTATCGTGATCTGCAACATTTGGGGTCGCGGCATGGTTAAGATCGTGCCGATCCTGCTGGGCGTCGTGGTGAGCTATGCCGTTGCCGCCGCGTTGGGTGAGGTCGATTTTTCGGGCGTTGCCGCCGCGCCGTGGGTCGGTCTTCCCATCGTGTGGGACAACACCGTGTTTGCACTCTTTGGGCCGCAGTTCGATAGCGGCCTTGCCACGACCGCCATCATCACCATCATGCCGTTGGCCTTTGCAACCATGATCGAGCATATCGGTGATATCTCCGCTATTGGCTCCACCTGCGAGCGTAACTACATTGCCGATCCCGGCCTGCATCGCACGCTGCTCGGCGATGGTCTCGCCACGATCCTGGCTTCGCTCTTTGGCGCTCCGGCCAACACCACGTATGGCGAGAACACCGGCGTGCTCGCTCTGACGCGCGTGTTCGACCCGCGCGTGATTCGCATTGCCGCGTGCTGCGCCATCGTGCTTTCCTTCTGCCCCAAGTTCGCTGCCGTGATCGCCGCCATGCCGCCATGCGTTATCGGCGGCGTGTCGCTCGTACTCTACGGCATGATCAGTGCCGTAGGCGTGCGCAACCTCATTGAGAACCAGGTCGATTTCCAGAACAACCGCAACGTGCTGGTGGCCGCTCTTGTGCTCGTGCTTTCGCTCGGCATCGCGTACAGCACCGGCGGCGCCATCGTGTTGGAGCTGGGCGGCGTGACGATTTCGCTTTCGGGTCTTGCCGTGGGTTCGCTGGTGGGTATCGTGCTCAATGCGATTCTGCCGGGTAATGACTTTGAGTTTGATGTCTCGGAACTCGAAGGGTCTGCCGAATAGCAGCTGTGTCCAACTCAGTTAAAAAAGCCGGCCATGCGTCCGATGCGCATGGCCGGCTTTTTAGTGCGCAAGAACCCAGTGGATGCCACGCGCCATGCGCAGGTCGGTTTGGGCAAAGTGGTTGCCGGGGTTGAGTTCCAGTGTTGTGAGGATGCCGCGCTCAACGAGCAACGTTTCCATTGCGCGCGTGTCGTCAAGTACGTGCCGCATCATGCGGTTGGGCGTCTTGGTTTCCTTTTTGCCGAGTGACAGATAGACGGCCTGCGGGTTGCCGGCAAAAGGGGCCGTGCTGGCGCGATCGACAAAGTCGGGAAACCACAACGACCCCGATGCGCTTGCGGCACGGCTAAAGGCGTCGGTTTGCCAGAGGGACCAGAGCGCGAAGAGGCCCGCGAGCGAGTAGCCGGCAATGCCGCGCCAGGTGGGCGGCTGAGGAAGCGACGACTCGGCCTCTGGGATTATCCAGTTCAACAGCTCATCGAGAAATCCGGATGCCTGACCGCCAAAGGGCTCGGCATCGCGCACGGTTCCGTCGCATCCCCAGGGGCTCAGCTCGCGATTCCAGTTGAGGCTGCCAATGCCGACAAGCGTGAAGGGCGGGCAGTTGAGCTCTCGGCAGCGTTCATAAACCTCCGTGCCGTCGCCCATGACCACGGGAAGATAGATGACCGGTGCGCTTTCGGCATGCTGTGCATGAACGGTTATCTGCTTTTGATGCGCTTCCATGACGGGCTTCTCTCGGCGTTGTGATATCGACGGCCCCCATTGTCGCACGCCGGCTCATGCAGGTTGGGCTAGACCAAAGACAATCTCGTGCATACCCTGCGGACGCATATGGAAAACGCCACCGCCGGAGGGGAGCTCGGCGGTGGCGTTGTTAAACGGTGCTGGGACTCGGGGCCTTCGCGGGAGCTGCCATGTGCGCAGAGGCGTCTAAGAGCGCTTGCGGCTCGCCATGGTGCCTGCGGCGATAGCGGCTGTTCCCGCAAGGACGGTTGCCACGATGGCCGCACCCGAGGTGTCGCCGGTTGCCGCGAGCACGCCGGTAGTCTTGGCTTTCGTGATTGAAGCCGCAACGGCCTTGGTCGGCTTTGAGCCCTCAGGCTTGGGGTTCTGCTTGGACTCCGCGGGCTTGCTTTCTGCGGGCTTGGTCTCGTCGGGCTTGGGGTCTTCCGGCTTGGCTACCTCGGGAGGTGCGATGGTCGTACTTTTGGCGACTGCTTTGATATAGAGGGAGTCGACCGTGGCGTCGCCCGTGCCGATGGCTTGGCCTGCCTCGTAGATGCCGTCACGGAGCTTGCGATAGTCAATGACCTTGCCGCCTTCGGGCGTCTGGATGGCGGCGTTCTCAATCTTGATGGTGCCGATTGTCTTGCCGTCAGCGCTCATGGCACGGGCAAAGATTGCCGCTGTATCTCCTTCGGCCGTTACCTTGCTGCGGATGATCGAGATGACTGCGGGTGTGACGCCCTCGCTGGTCTGGGCGATGATGCCGATGTTCTCGCCTTGGGGTTCGCGCCTCGTCTCGCCATCTTGGTTTTCGCTCATATGACCCAATCCGCTGTCAAGAGCCACAATGGCCCCGCCGACCGCT
>UQZM01000066.1 GCA_900545615.1 uncultured Collinsella sp. | reverse complement strand
AGGCAAGGCATAGACCTTCTGGTCATGCCTTGCCTTTTGAATGACAAATTGTCGCCCTGGGCGGCGCGCAGCGTCGGCCCGTTACGCGGTTTGGCAAAACCGCGTAACTACAAATCCCCTCCGGCGCCCAGCAGCTTGCGCATGACTTGCTCGGGGTTGACCGAGCCATCGCGCGGGGCCAGGGCGGTGATCTTCTTCTGCATCTTGTACTCGTGCAGCTCGTCCTCGAGCTGGCGCACGCGGGCACGGAGTTTTTCGTTCTCGCGCTCGCGCTCCTCGGCACGCTCCTTCATATCGAGGATGCGCACCACGCCGGCAAGGTTGATACCCTCGTCGGTGAGCTGGTTGATGAGCTCCAGGCGCTCGATATCGGCACGCGAATACAGACGCGTGTTGCCGCCCGAGCGCTGGGGGTTCACCAGGCCCTTGGACTCGTAGACGCGCAGAGTCTGCGGATGCATGCCGGTCAGCTCGGCCGCCACGCTGATCATGTACAGCGGTTTGTTCCTATTGTCCTCGGCCATGCTACCTGACCCCTTTCCGTCTCGTTATCGTCCATCATAAGCCCGCGGGCGTGAGCATGCGCCGCGACCGCCCTAGTACGTCGCCTTGTAACGATTGACCTTCTCGCGATAGTCGCGCGTGTCGGCCTCGCGCAGCTTGGTCATGGCATCGCGCTCGTCATCAGACAGGTTCGTGGGAACCTGCACCTTGATCTCGACGAGCAGCGCACCCGTGCGGCCACGGTGCTTAACGTCGGGCGCGCCCATCTCTTTAAAGCGGAATTTCTTGCCCGTCTGGGTACCCGCGGGCACCTTCAGACGAACCGTCGCACCGCCAGGTGTGGGCACATCCACCGTGCAGCCGAGCGCCGCCTCGTAGACCGAGACCGGTACCTCCATGGTCACGTCGGCACCTTTGCGCTTAAACAGCGGATGCTCCTCCACGTGCGTGGTCACGACCAGGTCGCCGCGCTCGCCGCCGGCAACGCCGTACTCGCCGCGACGCTTGTAGCGCAGCTTGCCACCATCCACGGCGCCCGCGGGAACCGAGACCGTAATGGTCTGCTGCTCGCCCGTCGAGGGAATGCGATAGGTGACCTTGTGCGTCACGCCGCGAAACGCGTCCTCGGCCGTCACATCGACGGTCAGCGACAGGTCGCCGCCCTTGCGAGCACGGCTGCGGCCCGCGCCGGCACCGGCAGCGCCCGCAGCCCCGGCAAAGCCCGAGCCCCAGTCGCTGCCCCAGGCGCCGTTGCCGCTAAAGATGCTGTCGAAGATATCGCCCCAGCCGCTGGCGCCCGCGCCGGCACCGTAGCCGCCGCCATACGCGCCGCCCGCGCCCGGCATGCCGCCAAACATGAGCATCTGGTCGTACTCTTTGCGTTTCTTCTCGTCCGAAAGCGTCTCGTAGGCCTCGCTGATCTCCTTAAACTTGGCCTCGTCGCCGCCGGCATCGGGGTGATATTTTTGCGCGAGCTTGCGAAACGCGCTCTTGATCTCTTTGTCGGAGGCGCTCTTGGATACGCCCAGGATGTCATAGAAGGTTTTGCCTGCAGCCATCGTAGCTCCTCTCCTGTTACGTCCGCCGCCCATGCAGACGACGGCTCATGCTGTCATATGGCACTAGGCCAGAAAGGGCCCCGGGTGTTGCCCCGGGGCCCTTCTCAATTACTCCTCGGTGCTCTCGGCCGTGTCGGCCGTAGCATCCTCGGGTGCCGCTTCGGGCTCCGGTGCGGGGCGCTTCTCGCCGCCGTAGGTCACCGTCACCATCGCGGAACGCAGAATACGATCCGCCATGCGGTAGCCCTTCTGGTATACGTCGTTGACGGTCTCGTCATACTGCGATGCGTCCTCGACGCGACCCACAGCCTGGTGCTCGAGCGGATCGAACGCCTCGCCCTTGGGGTCGATGGGCTCAACGCCCTCGTGCGCGAACACGTCGAGCAGCTTGGCATGTACCGCATCGACGCCGTCGACGAACTGCTTAAAGTCGTCGGAAAGCTCTTGGCTGCGGGCATGGTCGATCGCGCGCTCGATATCGTCGATCACCGGCAACAGCGCGGTGACAAGCTTCTCGGTCGCGCGCTCGCGCTCGGCAATGCGCTCGTTGGCGGTGCGGCGACGGAAGTTCTCCCAGTCGGCCTGCAGGCGGGCGGTGCGCTCGGTAGCGTCCTTTGCCTTGTCCTCGGCGGCCTTCTGAGCCTCTGCCGCAGCATCGAGCTCGTTGCGCACGTCGGCAAGCTCCTTCTGGGCCTGCTCGAACTTGAGCTTAAAGTCGTTGTCGGCGGCTTCCTCACCGGCGCGGATAGCGGCTTCCACCATCTCGTCCTCGGTCATCGTCGCCTCCTTGTTGGAATCCTCTACTTGGTTCTCGGCAGCCTCGGCGGCCGGGGCCTCGTTGGCCTCGGTATCGTCTGCGGCCTCTACGGGAATCTTCACGTCCTTCTCCTCAGAGTCAACGGGGGCGGCGCCAGCGGCGGCCGCCTCCGTGCGAGCTTTACAGGCGGACATGATTACTTGTCCTCGTCGTCCACAACCTCGTAGTCGGCGTCGACAACGTCATCGTCGGCAGGCTGGGCGCCGGCGGCACCGTCGGTCTGCTGCTGAGCGTCGGCGTAGACAACCTGGGCCAGCTCGTAAGCCACAGACTGCAGGGACTCGCCGGCGGCCTTGATGGCCTCGACGTCAGAGCCCTCGAGCGCCTTCTTGGCGTCGGCGATAGCGGCCTCGGCCTTGGACTTCACATCGGCGGAAACCTTGTCGCCCAGCTCGTTGAGGGTCTGCTCGGTGGAGTAGCACAGGCTGTCGGTCTGGTTGCGAACCTCGACCTCTTCCTTCTGCTTCTTGTCCTCCTCGGCATGAGCCTCGGCGTCCTTGACCATACGATCGACTTCGTCGTCGGACAGAGCGGTGGAGCCGGAGATAGTGATCTGCTGCTCCTTGCCGGTGCCCTTGTCCTTAGCGGAGACCTTGACGATGCCGTTGGCGTCGATGTCGAAGGTGACCTCGATCTGCGGCACGCCGCGGCGGGCAGCCGGGATACCGGTCAGCTGGAACTTACCGAGCGACTTGTTGTCGCGGGCAAGCTCGCGCTCGCCCTGGAGCACGTTGATCTCGACGCTGGTCTGGTTATCGGCAGCGGTGGAGTAAACCTCGGTCTTGGAGGTCGGGATCGTGGTGTTGCGGTCGATCATCTTGGTCATGATGCCGCCCATGGTCTCGACGCCCAGCGACAGCGGGGTAACGTCGAGCAGCAGGATGCCCTCGACGTCGCCGGTGAGCACGCCGCCCTGGACGGCAGCACCGTCGGCAACGACCTCATCGGGGTTCACGGACATGTTGGGCTGCTTGCCGGTCATGGTCTTGACGAGCTCCTGGACGGCGGGCATACGGGTGGAGCCGCCGACGAGGATGACCTCGGTCAGATCGGAGAGCTTAAGCTTGGCGTCGCGCAGGGCGTTGGTGACAGGCTGCTTGCAGCGCTCGAGCAGGTCGCGGGTGATCTTCTCGAACTCGGCGCGGGTCAGCGTGTAGTTGAGGTGCAGCGGGCCGGACTGGTTCATGGTAATGAACGGCAGGTTGATGGTGGTCTGCTGGGCGGCGGAGAGCTCCTTCTTGGCGTTCTCGGCGGCCTCCTTCAGACGCTGCAGAGCCATGGGGTCCTGACGCAGGTCGACACCGTTCTCCTGCTGAAACTTATCGGCCATCCAGTCGATGACGCGCTGATCCCAGTCGTCGCCGCCCAGGTGGTTATCGCCCGAGGTGGACAGAACCTCAAACACGCCGTCGGCGAGGTCGAGGATGGAGACGTCGAAGGTGCCGCCGCCCAGGTCGAAGACCAGGATGCGCTGGTCGGTGCCCTGCTTGTCCAGGCCATAGGCAAGAGCGGCAGCGGTCGGCTCGTTGACGATACGCTTGACGTTGAGGCCGGCGATCTTACCGGCGTCCTTGGTGGCCTGACGCTGGGCGTCGTTGAAGTAGGCCGGGACGGTGATGACGGCGTCGGTGACGGTCTCGCCCAGATACTTCTCGGCGTCGGCCTTCATCTTCGCGAGCGTCATGGCGCTCACCTGCTCGGCGGTGTAATCCTTGCCCTCGATGTCGACGACGGCACGGCCACCCTGGCCCTCCTTGACCTCATACGGCACGGTCTTGATCTCGGAGGTGCACTCGGAGTACTTGCGGCCCATGAAGCGCTTGATGGAGAACACGGTGTTCTTGGGGTTGGTGACAGCCTGGTTCTTAGCGGCCTTACCCACGACGCGGTCGCCGTCGGCACGGAAGCCCACGACGGACGGGGTGGTGCGATCGCCCTCGGCGTTCACGATAATGGTCGGAGAACCGCCCTCGAGAACGGCCATTGCGGAGTTAGTAGTACCAAGGTCGATACCAAGAATCTTGCCCATTAGAAATTCCCTCTCTCTTGTGCGTTTGCACCGACTCGGCGGTCTGCCGAGCGGTGTTTCGGCTTGTCTTTCAGGATGTAGTGTATCCCCTTATGGGCCGGAATATACAAAATCTAAGTCAATTCATATAAGATTTCTTATTGCCGAGAGTTTAGGTTCGCAAATGCGCAGGTAGACGTACTGTTTGAGTTCTGGGCAAATCTATTGAGATCTATGTAGAGATGGCTGAGGTTTGGGTCGGAGCCACACGGAGCGGTCTTGGGACGACCCCGAGGAAAGCGCGACCCATTTTAGACGTCAATTCTGGGACACGCTTTCCAAAAGTTCGCTCAATCGCTCATTATTACGAGTCACCTTTAGCTAACATTTACGCAGCTCAACGGCCCCACCTGCACGTTTTTTAGTAAACCTTGGCATACTCGGCGAACGGTATGAAGATGCCGGCCAGAGGGTATTGCAAGCAGTCGCTCCCGTGGTATCTTTTTGCCCGAATCAAACCGGCGCGCATCGTCTGTAGCGTCGGTCAACAGAGAGGAAACTACCATGGCTCATCCCGTAATTGATGCTGACGAGTGCATCGCTTGTGGCGTTTGCGTCGACACCTGCCCCGCTGGCGTTCTGGAGCTCCAGGACGTCGCCACCGTCGCTGACGAGGACTCCTGCGTCGCCTGTGGCGCTTGCCAGGACGCTTGCCCCGCTGGCGCGATCACCGAGATCGTCGAGGAGTAACAACTCCCCCACTTGCACACTCACAAGTACACCGTGCAAAAAAAGGAGGCCTCCGCATCGCCGCGGAGGCCTCCTTTTTATATACAGGCAGCCACTATAGCAACGCCGCAGGTTGAGCATAAGTCAGCGAAAACGCCCCTAAGCGAGCAAGGTGACGTGAAAGAGGAGGGAAGCGTACTTCGGTACGCGACCGACGATTGAACGTCAGATTGCCGCTTAGGGGCGTTTGCAGCGTCGGCTACGATAAGTCGTCCTCGTAGGGCATCAGGTCTGCTAGGTAGCCTTTCTCTTTGAGCATCGCCTCGATCTCGTCGAGGGTTTGCTCATCCTCTGCCGCAATGCGATGGAAGTGATAGCCGCTCGTCACCGTTAGTAATGGAAAGCTCTTGCCGCTCTCGATATCGTGCAGGTAGCGCTCAACATCGCGACGATTGCGGATGTCCAGGTCGGCTGTGATCTTACCGTACACGCGGTGATTGACGATCACGTTGAGCACGGCGCCTCCGGCGTCGACGATACTCGTGAGCTCATCGCCTGCCTGCTCCACGCCGTGGCGAACCTTGACCAGGCGCGTGGGCACGGCGGGGCTGCTGGGGGCCTCCTGCAGCACGTAGCCGCGATTGGTCGCCACGATATCGTGCCCGTCGGCGCGCAGCAGAGCGATGTCTTGCACGACAATCTGGCGGCTCACACCCACCTCGCGGGCAAGTGCGCTGCCCGAAACGGGCTCCTTGGCTTCCTCGAGCACGCCCATGATGGCACGGCGACGCTCGCGGGCGTCCATTATTTACCGTCCAGCAGACGCAGGTGCTTAAGCGAGAGGTCGAGGATCGGCGCGGAGTGCGTCAGGGCGCCCGAACTAATGTAGTCGACGCCCAGGTCAGCCAGGGCGCGAATGTTGTTGGCGTCCACGTTGCCCGAGCACTCGGTCTTGGCGCGACCGGCGATAAGCTCAATCGCGGCAGCCATGTCGTCGTGGGTCATGTTGTCGAACATGATGATATCGGCGCCGGCCTCCACGGCCTCGCGCACCATGTCCAGGTTCTCGCACTCGATCTCGACCGTCGCGGTAAACGATGCATGGGCGCGCGCCATCTCGATCGCACGTGTCACGCCACCGGCGGCATCGATGTGGTTGTCCTTGAGCATGACGGCCGTCGACAGGTTGTAACGGTGGTTGCTGCCGCCGCCGATCTCGACCGCGGCCTTCTCGAAGACGCGCATACCCGGCGTGGTCTTGCGTGTGTCGACAAGCACGGTCTTGGTGCCCTCGAGCGCAGCCGCCATCCGATGCGTGTAAGTAGCGATACTGCTCATGCGCTGCAGGTAGTTGAGCGCCACGCGCTCGCCCGAAAGCAGCACGCGCGCATCGCCGCGCACCTGGCCCACGTGGTCGCCGGCGTGTACCTCGTCACCGTCAGCAACATCAAACAGCACCGAGCTCTGCGAATCCAGCAGCTCAAAGGTGCGAGCGAACACATCGAGGCCCGCGATGATGCCATCGGCCTTGGCGATAAGCTCCACCGTGGCGGGACGCGCCGTGGGGCACACGCTCGCCGTGCTCACGTCCTCAAACGTAATGTCCTCACGCAGAGCCTGCAGAATCAGATCATCGACGACGAGCTTCATGGTAATGGGATTCATGGTCTACTCCTCTGCGGCCTGCGTGCCGGCGGCACGGGCCAAATCATCGATTGCCAGGGTGTCGGCGCTCAGGGCGCGATGGCGGCCATCGAGCACGGGATCGCCCGCCTGCTCCACGGCCAGCGACTCGCCGGTACGCATATACCACGCGGCGCGACGACCCCAGACCAGCGCCTCGAGCAGGCTGTTTGATGCAAGGCGGTTCTTGCCGTGAACGCCATTGCAAGCCGTCTCGCCCGCGGCGTAGAGCTCGGGCATTGAGGTGCGACCGTCCTTGTCGACCCACACGCCGCCCATAAAGTAGTGCTGCGTGGGCGTAACGGGAATGGGCTCGTCCAAGATGTCGCGGCCGTCCTCCAGGCAACGTGCGCGAATGTTGGCAAAGTGCCCGGTCACCACATCGCGCTCGACAGGGGCAAAGCTCAGCCACTCGTGCTCGATGCCGTCCTGCTTCATCTGCTCGCGGATGGCGGCGGCGACCACATCGCGCGGCTGAAGCTCGTCGGTAAAGCGCTCGCCGGCGGCATTGAGCAAAATCGCGCCCTCGCCGCGGCAGCTCTCGCTGATCAGGAAGGTGCGGCCCGGCTGCGGCGAGAACAGACCCGTGGGGTGAATCTGCACGTAGTCCAGGTGTTCCATCTTAATGCCATGCTCCTGAGCAATGTAGCAGGCATCACCGGTGAGCTGCGGGTAGTTGGTCGAATGGTCGTATACGCCGCCGATACCGCCCGTCGCCCACAGCGTGTGGCGGGCATGGATCTTAAACGGCTCGCCGGCATGCACACCCTCGGCGGCGTTTGCCAGCTCGTCGGCGGGACGAACCGAGTTGTCCTCGTCCACGGGAACGGCGACGACGCCGGTGCACACCGCGGCGCCGCTACGCACGCCCGTCAGAATGTCGGTCATGGCCACGTGCTCCAAAATCTGCACGTTGTCCAGCTTGCGAACGGCCTGGAGCAGCTTGGTTGTGATCTCCTTGCCCGTAATGTCGGCATGGAAGGCAATGCGCGGGCGGCTGTGCGCGCCCTCGCGGGTAAAGTCGAGGCTGCCGTCGGCCTTGCGCTCAAAATCCACGCCCATGGCCAGCAGGTCGTTGATGACCGAGCGGCTCGAACGAATCATGATGTCGACGCTCTCGCGGCGGTTCTCGTAGTGGCCGGCGTGCATGGTGTCCTCAAAGAAGGCATCGTAGTCCGAGCCCTCGGGCAGCACGCAGATGCCACCCTGCGCGAGCATCGAATCACACTCGTCGACAGCGCCCTTGGAGAGCATGATCACGCGCGTACTCGTCGGCAGATTGAGGGCCGCGTACAGGCCCGCCACGCCGCAACCGGCAATGACGACGTCGCACTCCATGTCGGGGTATTGTTTGGTTTCCACAGGAATCCTCTCCCTTGTAATGTGGCATAAGGGACTGCCCCTCATGTCACATCGTTTTAGCGCGCCGCGTACTCGAGCATGCGGTCGAGCGTGAGCTTGGCCTGATCGGCTGCCTCGTCCGACACGCCAATCTGCACCTCGCCCTCGCCCGTCTCCAGGCAGCGCACGAGCTTTTCGAGCGTAATGAGATCCATGTTGACGCAGGTGGGCTGCACCGCGGGGAAATAGAACTTTTTGCCGGTGCCCTGGCAGCGGCGCTCGAGCTCGTAGAGCACGCCGCGGACCGTCACGATGATGAACTCGCTCGCGTCCGACTCCTCGGCATACTTGATGATGCCGGCGGTGGAGCCGATGTAGTCGGCCTCGGCCAGCACGTCGGCCTTGCACTCGGGGTGCGCCAGTACGAGCGCGTCGGGATGCGCTTCCTGCGCGTCAACGATCTGCTCGACGGTGATGATGTGGTGACGCGGGCAGTAGCCCTTGTTGAGGATGACGTGCTTTTGGGGCACCTGCTCGGCTACGAAGCGGCCCAAGTTTTGATCGGGGATGAACAGGACGTGTTGCTGCGGTAGCTCGGACACGATCTTGACGGCGTTGGAGCTGGTGACGCACACGTCGCTCCAGCTCTTGATCTCGACCGTCGAGTTGACGTAGCAGACCACGGCAAGGTCGTCACCGTACTCGGCGCGCGCCGCGTCGACCGTCTCGCGCTTGACCATGTGAGCCATGGGGCAGTCCGCGCCCGGCTCGGGCAGCAGCACGGTCTTGGTGGGGTTGAGCAGCTTGGCGCTCTCGCCCATAAACTCCACGCCGCACAGCACGATGGTCTGCTGAGGCAGGCTCTTGGCAAGCTTAGCCAGGTAGAAGCTATCGCCGACGTAATCGGCAACGGCTTGGACCTCGGGCGCCACATAGTAGTGCGCCAAGATCACCGCGTCACGTTGGGTTTTTAGTTGCTGAATGGCCTCGACGAGCTCTGCGGGCACCAGTGCCGCGCGCTCCGTTGCCGTCGTTGCCGATGCTAGGCCGGCCGCGATATCGCGTGCAAGCTCCGATGCATCCATGTTCGCGCTCTGTGCCATCAAGGCCCCTCTCTTTTGGCGAATCTTGGGGCTTTAGTATGACACCTAGGTTTACAGCTGACAAGACAGCTGTAAACCTAGGTGTAAAGTTGAAATAAAGGTTCAATCATGCGGCTGGTCCATTTTCGGACTGGCAAGCTGAGGATAGTCGAAAATGGACCAGCCCCATGATTCGAGCAGCCCGTTTTGTCCTGGACCAAGGGGCAGTGGTCAAAAAAGGCCAAATATGAGTACTGTCACCAAATTAGTAGCAGCGATTTTCCGGTCTAGAGCAGCATAATCGCCTTGTTTGGGGTCGCGCGCGCAGACGTGGTGTAAGAGTGTCCTGAGGTCCGTCGCTGCAAGTC
>UQZM01000065.1 GCA_900545615.1 uncultured Collinsella sp. | reverse complement strand
GCAGGGGGTATTTTTCTCAAAAAAGTGATGATTGGAGCTGTGCGGGCGTTCATTTCTGACGCGCGCGAGTCTGATACAATTTGTTCGTTATTGTTTGAATTGACGTGAGCGTGGAACAGCGAGGACTCATCGTGATTAAAGCGGAGCGACAGGATAAGGTTCGGCAGCTGCTCGAGGAACAGGGAACGGTCTCGGTCAAGGAGATTTCGGATGCGTTAGGTGTCTCGGATATGACGATCCGCCGTGATCTTGAGGAGCTTGCGAGCCTGGGCGAGATCGAGCGCGTGCACGGCGGAGCCCGCAGTGCGCAGGGCCGTCCACACGCTATGCTGCGCCATGAGTATTCGCACAGCGAAAAGCGCACGAAGCATGCCGAGGAAAAGTTGCAGATTGCGCGCCGTTCTGTGGAGCTTATCGAGGAAGGCTCGACCATCTTTTTGGGCACGGGCACCACGGTTGAGCAGATGGCCTCGATGCTGCCGGCGTTTCGCCTGCGCATTGTGACCAATTCGCTTTCGGTGTTTAACCTGCTCGAGGCGCGCGAAGACTGCGAACTGTGCCTGGTGGGCGGCGTGTACCGCCGCCGCACCGCCGCCTTTGTGGGCCCTACGGCCGAGGACACCTTGCGCGCACTGGGGATCGACGCAGCCTTTATCGGCGCAAACGGCATTCTGGACGGCGACGTGTCCACATCCAACATGGAAGAGGGCCGCATCCAGCAGCTCGCCTTTAGCAAGGCCGACTCGCGCTATCTGATCGCCGACTCCAGCAAGATCGGCAAGCGCGACTTCTACACCTTCTGCCGCTTGGACAGCCTGGACGCCGTGGTGTGCGAGCCGGGCATCGCCGCCGAAGATCGTGCCGCCATCGAGGAGCATACGCAGGTCATTTGCTAGCTAAAGCTACGGGATTGCCAACAGGCGATGCGGGAGGACTTTTACCTCCTGTCATTGTGGAAACCAGCGCGTCAGCGCTACGCGATATGACGCGCAAATGAGGACTCCACTATCAAATTGTCTCAACCTGTAACAGGTAGGGGTGAAATCACCAACCAGATGTTACAGATTGAGATTGAGAGGATTGGCCTGTGCATTCATCTCAATCTGTAACATCTAGACGTCCAAAACCGGTCTTAGTGTTACAGATCGAGACAATTCGGCGTGGTCTACCTTGTTTGTCTCGATCTGTAACGGTTAGGACTTAAAAACTCGGCTACGTGTTACAGATCGAGACAAAAGAAAAAGAACATTAGGACTTGAAAATAAAGTTTTGATAAGGGACCCGCCCAGTTAAGACGGTGCGGCAGACAATTGAGATTAGTTTGCCTCCGGAGTCGTAAGCATAATGAGTCAGTTCGATGACCGGAAGTTTTGCAACACCATAATTACTGGCTTCGGAATCGCTAAGCTGACGTGCTCTATAGCTTTCCCTAACAGATTGGATAGACTTGGACAAGTCGTCCATGATTCTGCTAAATGCCTGAAAATCTAACTGGTTATTCGGAACGCGCGACTTTGAAATGAAGAACGTATCAGCGCCTATGAAGCTGCCTTCAAGTTCGTAGGTCAATTCAAGACGCTGAATTTCATCGCGACTTTGACATCCAAATTGTTGGAGCATCATTACGGAAATTGGACGACCTGATGTGAGGCCGCCGAAATGTTTGGTGATGGCATCCGGATCAACGCCATCGCAATGGCTTGCAAAGTCAAAGTCTAAAAGTGAATTGAGCTCGCTAACGCGTTTCGGTGCAACAAACGACCCCTTACCTTGGATTCGATAGATACTTCCACGACGCTCCAGCTCACTCATGGCAAGTCGGACGGTTGTTCTGCTTACGGCGTATTCGTCGCAGAGTTCCATTTCTGTTGGAAGTTTATCGTCTGCTTGATATTCATCGACGATCTGCTTGAGCAGCGCGTCGGTGAGCTGTAAATAGAGTGGCCGTTTTTCGTGTGTATCGAGCATTAGAGCCTCAGTTTGCATGTTGGTTATACCTGATGGTTGCCTCAGTCGGGATGTAACGTGGGCAAGGTAACCTTAACGTATCACAGAGCGGCTCAGCATGACGATCTGATGCCTGTATCCACGAAGGGCTTGTCCGAGCGTGAAGATATTCTGGGGCAGGCAAATACCGTTCATGGAGTCCCCGATATGTTGGAGGTCAGCACCGGCTGCTTTTGCTGCAAGGCCTATTTTCTTAATGGTCTCGCTGTCGCAGGAGTCTTGACTCGTCCCGTTCGCCGCCATGACGAGAACCTTCTCTTCAATTGACTTGCCTACGTTGTGGGATCGTACAAAGTCTACGATGGCGCGCAGGTCTGCTTCTTGGAAGCAAGGGACGGTGTAGGGGGCTGGCACGAGAAGGATATCGACGCCGAGGTCAACAAACTTGCGCGCAATTTCGAGCGTCATGACAGGTTCCGCAACGCCCGCTCCATGCATTTTTCCGGCTATGACCAGGCCATTGAAATGCTCTTTGGAGAGTTTAATCGAATGGGCGATTGCATCGTTGGAGACGCCGGTTCCAGGGTTGCCCGTCAGGCAGATAAAATCAAATCCGAGTTCGTTAGCCTTTTCTAAGGTCTTGAGAGAGACGCGACGACCCATGGGGATTTCCGTTCGGGATTCAGACATCTCTGCCTCGTTATCAACTGGCTCCAGATTGACGCCAATGGGCCTTCCGCATGCTCGCTTCACCCAAGTGACCGGGTTTTCATTGAGATCATCTGGAATACCGGCAATAACTGGATCGAACACATCGAGCGCGTTAAACAGAAGCAGGTCGGCACCTGCGGCACGTTCGATTTCGGCATTAGTAACGCCGCCGAGAAATTGGGAAGAGGGTACGTTTTCCGCCATGATGGTACGTCCCTCGGAAGCCAGAATTGCCTGCTTTAGATCCATGGGTGACGTGGCGGCAAAATCGGATGCGGACATGTTCAGTAATCGTTTGGGCATTGTTACTTCCTTTGACTAGAACGACAGGCTTGTGACATTGTCTCTAATATTGTTACAACAATATATTCAATATGTTATATCCAATCGGTGAACGGTTGCAAACTTATAGTACTGCTCAGGGAAAATAGTCTTTAGCTGGGAAAACCTTATAGTAATCAGCTACCGTTCACCGAATAAGTATTTGAATTCTTGACATATCGACAAAGCGGAAAAAGAATTGGTTATGACAAATCGCGCAAATGATATTACATTTCGCACAAGAACGTATTCACTTACATAAGTGGATACAAACGGGGACGACGACGGTTGAGTCCGGATAAATCGTTACGTGCCCGGGAATCATGAAAGGATGTGTTATGGACGCTATCGTCAAATTCCTTGAAAAACACCAGCCCCTCTTCGACAAAATCTCGAGGAACATTTATCTGGTGGCGATTAAGGATGGCTTTCTCTCGAATATGCCAATTGTGCTGTTCTCGAGCCTGTTCCTTCTTCTTTCGACGCTCCCTGCCTATGTAGGCATCACGCTTCCGCCTGAGGTGCTGGATTTCTTCAATAAAATCTATGCATATACCATGGGACTTCTTGGCATTATGGTGGCCGGCACCACGGCGAGCTCACTTGCCATGTCGATGAACCGTCGCATGCCTTCGGGTAAATCTCTCAACCCCACCTCGTGCATGGTTTGTGCCATGTGCGGCATGCTCTTACTATCGGTGACGAACGATGTTGTCTCGATTGGCGGGGCAGATACATCTGTTTTTGAAACCGGCTATATGGGAACCAAGGGTTTTCTCGCTGCGTTCGTAGCCGCATTCTTGACCGTTAATATCTATAAGGTGTGCATTAGCCATAATGTGACGATCAAGCTCCCCAAAGAGGTCCCTGGCTCTATTGCGCAGAGTTTTCGCGATATCTTTGCATTTGGGTTTTCGATCCTTGCGTGCGCTTTTATCGATCTTGCGAGCCGCAAGCTGCTTGCTGTGCCGTTCGCCAATTTGGTATCCGCTCTCATCTCGCCGCTGTTCTCCGCGGTCGACACCTATCCTGGCATGGCGCTTATCGAAGGCGCGGTCGCACTTTTCCAATTTATGGGTATCCACGGTGCTTCGGTTGTCATGAGTCCGATCAATGCTGCGCTCTACGGCAATACCGTTACCAATCTTGAGGTTTTCCAAGCAGGTGGACACCCGTCAATTGCTCTCACGCAGGACTTTACAAGCTTCATCGGCGGTCTGGGTGGTTCTGGCTGCACGTTCATCGTTCCTATTATCCTGATCATGTTTATGCGCTCCAAGCAGCTTAAAGCCATGGGCAAGGCATCGATTATCCCGGTGATTTTTGGAGTTAACGAGCCCGTTATCTTCGGTATGCCGATTGTTCTCAATCCCTATATGTTCGTGCCCTTCCTAGTGGCTCCTATGGTCAACGCCATTATCGGTAAGTTCTTCATTGACGTCATTGGAATGAACGCCCCCATGTATACCATGCCGTGGGCGCTTCCCGGCCCAATCGGTGCATTCCTCACCACGGGTCTCGATCTACGTTCTCTCGTATTGATGGCAGTGCTGTTGGTCGTTGACTTTGTGATTTACTATCCGTTCTGCAAGGCGTATGACCATCAGCTTTGTTTGGAAGAGTCTGCAAAGGAGACTGCAGGAAACTCGGATGCAGATGCTATTGCCGCACAGGAAAATGTCACAAAAGCTCTCGAGGCGGTAAAGGACAAGGCGGAGCAGATCCGCGTGCTTGTGCTTTGCCAGGGTGCCGGCACTTCGACTCTCTTGGCAAATGCTCTTCGCGAAGGTGCCGCTGCTAAGGGTATCGATCTGGTTTCTCAGTCCGGTGCGTACGGAAGCCACTATGAGACGATGGATCAGTACAACGTGATTGTTCTGGCGCCCCAGGCACGCATGTACTATGACGCTATGAAGGCCGATACCGATCGCCTTGGAATTAAACTGCTCACCACAAGGGGCAAGGAGTATATCGACCTTACCAACGATCCCGAAGGTGCAATTGACTGGATCGTTCAGGAGCTGGCCAAATAGTGGATGCACTCCGTCGTTGATTCGTCGGTGTATAGTACGGCCCTGCAGCTTATTGAGCTGCGGGGCCGTATTTCGTTGAGTATCTAATTGAGACAATGAGTGCAACCGTTGTGAGATCGCATTGGCGCTCTCCGAGTCACCGACAAACTGCCTTCCATCTATGTGACCAATTCGCTTTCGGCCTTTAGCCTGCTCGAGGCGCGCGAGGATTGCGAGCTGTGCCTGGTGGGCGGCATGTACCGTCGCCGCACCGCCGCCTTTGTGGGCCCCATGGCCGAGGATGCCCTGCGCGCACTAGGGATTGACACGGCGTTTATCGGTGCCAACGGCATTCTGGACGGCGACGTGTCCACGTCCAACATGGACGAGGGCCGCATCCAGCAGCTCGCCTTTAGCAAGGCCGACTCGCGCTATCTGATCGCCGACTCCAGCAAGATCGGCAAGCGCGACTTCTACACCTTCTGCCGCCTGGACAGCCTGGACGCCGTAGTGTGCGAGCCGAGCATCTCCGCCGAAGACCGCGCCGCCATCGAGGAGCACGCGCAGGTCATTTGCTAACTAGCGTAGCAGGCGATACTTCTGCCCTCTGCCGGTGCCTTCAACTGTCGCCAGGCCTGTCTCAACGAGTTTTTTGAGGATGCGAAGAAGCTTTGAGCGACTAAAGGTGACTTTGGCCGCAAGCTCGCTTGTCGATTGAGGGTGTACTCCGCTCAGCAGTTCGAATACGATAAGTTCGTCGCCTTCGAGCCCCGGGTTATCCATGAGCAGGGGAAGTGTGACCACAATGGCGTTATCCGAAACTTGAAACCGGGGCTTTCTGACGCTGTCCTTATAGGTGTCGCGAATTCGCATGATGCCCGTTCCAAAGGCTTCGATAAGACCCAGGCGCAAAAAGACTTCGGCAAGAATACGATTGCGTCTAACGGATAGCATGTCGGACAGGTATTCATCGACAGTCATGCTTGCTGGCAAGCCGCCGGGCGAGGCGACTTCCACGCGGTCGTCGAACATCGAGATGCGAATGTGCGCGGGTACATCCCAAGTCCTGTGAACGATTGCATTGGTAATGGCCTCGCGGAATGCTTCGAGCGGAATGAGCTCCTTGCGGACCCGCTCCATTCCCTTGATCTCTTCGTAACAGTACTGAGTTTCAAATAGTTCAAGAGCGCCGTCAATCTCCGTTAAAACCGATGCATGTTCGAGAGTTTTGCGCTGCTTAATGAGATTGATGGTGTCGCCAAACACCGCCATGTCGATACCTGGGAAATCGTTCTCGTCCGCGAGCAGTTCTGCCGCGTTGTTGTAGGTTCCGGTCTCATCGAGCAGGCCGAGGGTTTTGAGAGTATCGGTTGTGAATGACTGAAGTGAGAGCTTTGCTTTTAGGCGATTCTCTAAAACGGTGAAAGATAGATCTTGCTTGCTTGCCGGGAGCTGTTCAAAGGAGAGGTTTTGACCCTCGAGTACAAGACGCGAAAGCCCTAGGGTGTCAACTGGTATGGTCGCGGTGTCATTGCGCTTGTATGCCTTCGAGCGGTATAGGTAAGGCTTCGATCTGCCGGGAAAGACCGTAAGCTCTACGGTTGCATCGGACTCGTTGATTTTTAGGGAGTAATCGGGCTGGGGGATGATCGAATCGTTAATCTTGTTTTCGATATCCAGACAGGTCTGCTTGAGGTCATCGAGGCCAACGGCTTCTCCGTCGTCGTTAATTCCAAATAGCACGCGTCCTCCCGTGCCATTTGCATAAGCGGAGACGGTTTTAAGGAACGAATTGGTGGCGCATTCCTTGAATTCAAGATCTTTGGATTCTTGCATTGTGATGCTCCGTTTCGCTTCAATTTGACGTGAAAAATAACACGTAAAAATTTTACACGTCATTTTACGCGTCAAAATTATGACACGAAAAAATTTGCGTGTCATTATGCGCGTCAAAGTGACGCGAAATGACGCGCAAACGCGAATGCATTGGCATTCTGAACAATAACGGAGTTTGTAAGCCTGGGGCTTGATTGGGCTAACGCATGGAATTATCCGTATTCTCGAACACGCTTTCGGTATCATTTTGGCATTAAAAGATACCGAAGTGTGTTCGTGATGCCGATAATAATTAAGAAAGAGGAGCGCTTCGTAGCTGCCTGGAAAGTGAGGATTTGACCATCTGATTGTCTCGATCTGTAACAACTAGGCGATCAAATGCTCGTTAGATGTTACAGATTTAGATTTTCTGCCTGGCCGATTCCGTTTGTCTCAATCTGTAACAACTGGGACCGAAAAGCTCGGCTAGATGTTACAGATCGAGATTGAGCGGATTGACCTGTGCGTTTGTCTTGATCTGTAACAGGTAGACGGTCGAAAGTGGGCTACGTGTTACAGATTTAGATATTTCTGCTCGGGCGTTCTGTTTGTCTCGATTTGTAACAACTAGGGCCGAAATACTCGGCTAGATGTTACAAATCGAGACAAACGGCCCGCACAGGCCGAACCAAAACAAAAAAGCCGCATGCGAACCCGTGGAGGGATTCGCATGCGGCCGACAGGGGGTATGCGGCAAAAGTTAGGCCATGAGCAGGCCGGTCTCCGAGACGTTCTTGTACCAGTACGCGCTCGCCTTGGGATAGCGCTTCTGGGTCTCAAAGTCGATGTAGAACAGGCCATAGCGCTTGTTATAGCCGTTGGTCCAGGAGAACTGGTCCTGCAGCGACCACACAAAGTAGCCGTCGACGTTCACGCCGCCGTCAATCGCCTTGAGGATCCACGCGAGATGCTGACGCATGTAGTCGATGCGAGGGGCGTCGTCGATAAAGCCGTCCTCGAAGTCGTCCTTATAGCCCATACCGTTCTCGGTGATGTAGATCTTCTTGTAGTTGGGGTAATCGTTCTTAATGCGCAGCAGCAGGTCGTACAGGCCCTCGGGATAGATGATCCAGTCCCAATCGGTGGTGGGAACGCCTTCGCGCACGCATGACTCACCAACGCCCTTGAGGAACCAGCGCGAGGAGCCCTTGTCGCCGGTGCCATTGTGGTTGATGTCGTTTTCGCCCTCGGCAGCACGCAGGAACTGGCACTTGTAGGTGTTGACGCCCAGGCAATCGTTGTAGGGGAGCGCGGCGGTCAGCGCGGCGATGTCCTCGTCGCGGATGTCGAGCTCGCCGCCGGCGATATGGGCCAGCTTGGTCGCAGCCTCCAAGGTATCAGCTGCATAGTGGCCGCGGAAGGTGGCGTCGAGTACCCAGCGGTTGTTGATGACATCGGCCATGCGAGCTGCCTCGCAGTCGACAGCGCTGTTGGGATCGAGGGGATACTTGGGCTCCAGGTTCTGGACAATGCCGATCTCGCCCTCAAAGCCGCCCTCATGGAAGGCGACGACAGCCTTGGCGTGGGCCACCATCATGTTGTGCATGAGCTGGAAGGCCTTGTCCAGGCGATACTTCTCGCCGTGCGGCCAGTTGCCGACGATAAAGCTGCCCTCGGCGGTCGCGGGAATCTCGTTAAAGGTGAACCAGTGCTTGACCTCGGTGAACTCGGCAAAGCAGAACTTGGCGTACTCGACAAAGGCGTCGATCGTCGTGCGCGTCAGGAAGCCCTCGCCGCCGTTCTGGTAAAAGGCCTCGGGCGTATCGAAGTGATCGAGCGTGACATAGGGGATAACGCCAGCTTTGTTGCAGGTGGCGAAAAGCTCGTGATAGAAGGCAACACCCTCGGGGTTGATCTCGCCGGTGCCACTGGGGAAGATGCGGCTCCAAGCGATGGAGACACGGATGCCGTTGATGCCGAAACGCTGGCACAGGTCGATATCGACCGGGTACTTGTTGTAGAAATCGCTTGCGGGGTCGGGGGAGAAGCGACCCTGAGCAGCCAGGAAATCGTCCCAGGGCACTTTGCCCTTGCCGTGCGTGCGGGTCTCGCCCTCAACCTGGTAAGCAGCGGTGGCGCCGCCAAACACAAAGCCGTCGGGGAACTGCATGGGGTTGGTCATGAGTCATCCTTTCTGTGGGATACGAATAGGGAGGGTGCCCGAACTGGGGATCCGGGCACCAACAGAGGGAGGAAACTAGTCGAGGTTCTCGCGGAGCCACTTGATGGCGCCAGCGGGGTCGCGGGTAAGGTCGATATATTCCTTGCCGCGGGGAGCGAGCAGCTTAATGCCCAGACGATCGGTGTCGGCCTTCATGTCGTTGTAGTAGCTACGAACCTGCGGGGCGAGCACGATGACGTCGTACTGATCCATGATGGCAGTATGCTGGCCATAGGCGCCTGCGGAGGAAGCGATGTTCTCTCCGGTCTGCGCAGCACCTTCCTTGATGGCGTTGGCAAGCATGGCAGAGGTGCCGGCGCCGGCGCACAGGACGAGGACCTTCAGACCGTCGACATCTTTCTTAGCGGATGCGTCGGCGGCGGGCTCGGGCTGATCGGCGACAGGCTTGCTGTCGGCGGCAGCGGCGGTCGGCTCGACGGAGACGGTAGTCTGCTCGATAGCGGGCGCAGAGGCGTTGGCGGCGATGGTGGCAGCACCATCGGACTCGAGACCCAGCTCGGCGGCGCGCTCGGCCTCCTGGTCGCAGAGCAGCTTATCGTATGCCTTCAAGAACGGTAGGTAGATGATGGCGTCCAGCAAGATGATGATCGCGACAAATACCAGGGCGATAAGCTGGAAGTTCGTGGTGATGAAGATGCCGATGGGGGCAGGGGTAGCCCAAGGCACCACGAAGGAGAAGCCGTTCATGCCCACGTTGTCGATAAAGAACTTGGCAACACTCACGTTGACGCAGCCGGCGGCAACAAAGGGGATGAGCATGTAGGGGTTAAGGATCATCGGCGCGCCAAAGAGCAGCGGTTCGTTGACAGACACTATGACCCAATCCGAGGGCACTAAAAAGATAGGAGCCCCCGCTCGT
>UQZM01000064.1 GCA_900545615.1 uncultured Collinsella sp. | reverse complement strand
CTGGTGATCTCCGCCTTGAGAGGGCGGCGTCCTAAACCGCTAGACGAACGGGCCACATGACATCTGCACTGCCGTGCTGCGAGGAAATATATTACGGGACAAAAAACGTCAGCGCAAGAAGAAATTCCAAATTGCCGAAAAATTGTCGGCAGGTTATGGAATACGCAGGTAAACTTGGTAGCTAATTCAAGTTGAGATGAACCAAAAGAGCTTCGCGCTCGTTGGGAATATCGTCTTCGATCACGGCGTCGAGGGCGGAGTTGAGAAGCTGACCCAGTTCCGGCCCGGGCTTGACTCCGGCACGGATCAGGTCGCCGCCGTTGATGGCGAGCATCTTGAGCGTATAGGGCTCCCCTGCCTTCAGCAGCTCGTGCGCCAGCGCGCGCATCTCCTCAATCGTCTCGACATAATAGAAGCACGACGGGGCCTTGCCAAGTGTGTCGGCACGCTTAAGGTCCATGAGCTCGTCAATCAGGCGGGCCGTGTCGACGCCCTCACCCGAAAGCGCGCGCATCATATTGAGCAGGCAGGAGCGCTCGGGGCGCAGCGGCTTGTCATGGTATTTGATGAGCAGGCACACGTCGCGCACCAAGTCGTGCGAGAGGGCCAGGCGATCCATAATGACGCGCGCCTTCTTGGCGCCGAGCTCGGGATGACCGTAGAAGTGTCCGCTGCCGGCGTGATCGACCGTGAAGCACTCGGGCTTGGACACATCGTGCAAAAACGCCGCCCACATAAGGCTCGACGAGGGCGCGACGCCGTCACACAGCGCGAGCTCCCCCGCCACCGTCAGCACACGGGCGATATGCACGTAGACGTTAAACGCATGATAGACACTGCGCTGATCAAACCCGCGACCCGCTGCCAACTCGGGCACGGCGGCGCAGATGAGCTCGGGATAGCGGAGCATCGCGTCTCCCCCATGACCGGTCGAAAGAATGCCCTCGAGCTCAATACCCACACGCTCACGCGCCACGGCTTCGAGCAGCGGCGCGCACTCGGCAAGCGCACGCTTGGTCTCGGGCTCAATCATAAAGTCCAGACGGCAGGCAAAGCGCACCGCACGCAGCATGCGCAGGGCGTCCTCGTTAAAGCGACGCTTGGGATCGCCGACAGCGCGAATCAGCTTGCGCTCCAAGTCACCCTGGCCGTCGTAGCGGTCGACAAGCCCGCGCTCGGGATGCCAGGCCATGGCATTGACGGTAAAGTCGCGGCGCGCCAGATCGTCCTCGAGCGAGGCGGCACGCTCCACACTCTGGGGATGGCGACCATCGGTGTAAAAGCCATCCAGACGGTACGTGGTGACCTCGATACGCTCGCCATCGGAAATAGCCGTGATTCCGCCAAATTTAATGCCCGACTCCACAACCGCGATGCCGGCGGCCTCGAGCGCCGCTTTGGACTCCTGCCACAGGCCGCTACAGCACATATCAACATCGTGGCTGGGGTACCCCATCAGGGCGTCGCGCACCCAACCGCCCACGTACCAAGCCTCAAGACCAGCCGCCTCAAGCGCGCGCAGGACGCGCAGGGACGCATCGGACGGTTGAGTACCGTTGAGCGAAACATTGCACATGCCTATGGCCTCCTGCGACTATCAAATTGGCTATCGATTGCGTCTGCAAGAAGTCTAGCAAGAAACAGCCTCCACTGCACACGCAAGTCCGATAAACAAAAACGCATCCGTCTTAGTCTAAGACGGATGCGAAATAATCAAACTATTCAGACAAGGTGCCGGAACTAGCAGACCTGGCGAACCTCGATGTGCTTCTTATATTCGTCCACCTTGGCAAAATCACCCAGACCGGGGCACTCGACCACGTTGGCGCCAGTGGCCATCGAAAGGCGCAGGGCGTCCTCGACGCGCTCGGGGGCGTCGTGCCACACGGACAGGAAGGCAGCGAGCGAGGAATCGCCGGCGCACACCGTCGACAGCAGCTTGACGTCGAAGGTGCGGTTGGCAAACCAGATATGCTCGCCGTTGGAGAAGTACGCACCGGCGCCACCAAGGGTCAGCAGCACGTTCTTGGCGCCCTTGGCGTGCAGCTCGGCCATAGCGCCCTTGACGGACTCGTCGTCGCCACCGCTCACCTTGATGCCAAAGATGTCAAGCAGCTCGTCGTCATTGGGCTTGATCAGCAGTGGCTCCAGAGCAATGAGGTCTGCCAGCTGATGGCTCGAGATGTCGAGGACGAACTCGGCCCCCTTGGCCTTGACACGGCGCAGGACCTCGGCCAAGAAGCCCTCGGAAGTGTTGGGAGGCAGCGAGCCGCTGATGACCAGGCAGGTCATGTCATCGAGCAAATCGATAAGTTCAAACATCTCCTGCTCGTTGGCCTCATTGATGGCGGCACCGGCATTGACCATGTTGTACTCGGTGTCGGGACCGGCGTTGAGGAACACATTGACGCGCGTAATACCGTCGGTCCACACGGGCTTGACGGGCACGCCCAGGGCCTCGGCTCCCTTAACGATAAACTCACCCGAGAAGCCGGCGAAGAAACCCAGGATCGTGGTGTCGACACCATAGTGGTCAAGCGTAAACGAGACGTTGAGGCCTTTGCCGTTGGGCGTGTAGACGGCATTGCGGGTACGCGTGACGGTATTGGCAGTAAGGCCGTCGCAGGCGATGTTGTAATCAATGGCGGGATTAGCAGTGAGCGTGTAAATCATGAATGTTCCTTTCACGAAGCAACGTGTTAATGAAAGTATATTCCACGCATCGGTAAAAGGCTAGGACAACTCGGTGAACGGTGTGGAAGCGATGAAGTACGGCAGGACACCTCTCCCCCATGGCGGAACAAAAAAGGCGCCCCGGCCGAAACCGGGGCGCCGCATGCGCACGAATATGTCGCGTTTCGATTACTGACGATCGAGCTTGCGGACAGCAACGCGCTTGCTGTACTCGTCGACGTGACCGAAGTCACCAATGCCGACGGACTCGGCAACGTTGGCGCCGGTGGCCATAGCGAGCTTCATGGCCTCCTCGACGTTGTCGCGATCCCTGTACCACTTGTGCAGGAACGCAGCGAGGGTGCAGTCGCCGGCGCAGACGGAAGAGACCAGCTTGATGTTGAACTCACGCTTGGCGTACCAGATGTCCTCGCCGTTGGAGAAGTAAGCGTCGCCGCGGCTACCACGGGTGAGCAGCACGTTCTGAACGCCAGCGTCGTGAGCCATCTTCATGGCGACACGAACCTCGTCGTCGGTGTCGACCGGCACGCCGAAGATGGCCTTCATCTCGTGATGGTTCGGCTTGATGAGCAGCGGCTTCTTGTGAGCGAGCTCCTTGAGCTTGTCGGAGGACAGGTCCAGGACGACGTCAGCGCCACGAGCCTGAGCGTGCTCCATGACCTGAGCCAGGAAGTCGGGCGTAGCTTTGGGAGGCACGGAGCCGGAGACGATCAGGCACTCGAGATCGCCCGCGGTGTCCAGGATGTTGTAGAGCTCCTCCTGGTGCTGCGGCGTGATCGGGGCGCCGGGGTTCAGGATGCCGTACTCGTGCTGGCCATCGTTGACGTAGGTGTTAATGCGCGTGATACCGTCGGTCCAGACCGGGCGGCAGAGGCAACCCAGGTTCATGACCTCCTCGACGATGAACTTGCCCGTGAAGCCAGCGAAGAAGCCGAGCGCGACGGTGTCGACGCCCATCTTCTTAAAGGCGAAGGACACGTCGAGGCCCTTGCCGTTAGCCGTGTAGCTGGCCGAACCGGTGCGGACGTTCTCGTCGGGCTCGAGCGGAGAGCTCGAAACCGTCATGTCGACAGCCGGGTTAGCGGTTAGCGTGTAGAACATTTACAGTACCCCCTGTATATGTGAGGGCCGCGTGGCCGGCCCATTCCAACCACGCGGTTACCTCTGATACCAAATTAGCGAGCTGCGGACTCGAGCAGTGCCTTGACCTCGGCGGCGGTGTTGCAGGCGAGCGCCTTCTCGGCGAGCTCGTCGCACTCGGCCTTGGTCCACTGGCTGATGGTCTTACGGGCGCGCAGGATCGACGGAGCACTCATCGAGAACTCCTCCATGCCCCAGCTGATCAGCAGCGGCTCGAGCAGCGGATCGGCAGCGGCCTCGCCGCACATACCGACCATGATGCCGGCCTTCACGCCGCTCTCGATGATGTTCTTGAGCGAGCGGAGCACGGCGGGATAGTAAACCTGGTACAGGTTGGAGATGGTGTCGTTGCCACGGTCGGCGCACATGGTGTAGCCGATCAGGTCGTTGGTGCCGATGGAGAAGAAGTCGGCGACCTCGGCAAGACGGTCTGCGAGCAGCGAAGCGGCGGGCGTCTCGACCATGATGCCGACCTCGATGTTCTCGTTGAACTTGCGCCCCTCTTCGGTCAGCTCGGCCTTGCACTGCTCGACGAGCTCCTTGACAGCCAAGACCTCCTCGACGCAGGTGACGAGCGGGATCATGATCTTGACGTCACCGAAGGCGCTAGCGCGCAGCAGAGCGCGGAGCTGGACCTTGTACTGGTCGGGATTGGCCAAGCAGTAACGCACGGCGCGGAAGCCCATGAAGGGGTTGTCTTCCTTGACCATATGCAGATACGGAATCTCCTTGTCGCCACCCACATCGAGCGTGCGGATGATGACCGGAGCACCCTTGAGCGCGCTGGCGACCTTACGGTAGGCGTTGAACTGCTCCTCCTCGGAAGGAAGCTCAGCAGAGTCCATGAACAGGAACTCGGAGCGGAACAGACCGATAGCCTCGGCGTCGTGATCGAGCGCGTTGGGCACGTCATCGGGGTTACCGATGTTGCAGGCGATGATCTTCTTGATGCCATCAGCAGTCACGGACGGCTTGCCACGGAAGGCCTCGAGGGCTGCCTTCTCGGCAGCGAAGGCCTCGGCCTTGGCGGTGTAGGCAGCGAGCGTCTCCTCGTCGGGATCGGCCTCGACGATACCCTTGCCGCCGTCGACGACAACGGTCATGCCGTTGCGCAGTGCGGTGCAGCTGTTGGAGACCGAAAGGACAGCCGGGATCTCGAGGGCGCGCGCAATGATCGCGGAGTGCGACGTGCGGCCACCGGTCTCGGTTACGATACCGGCAACGTGGGCCTTATCGATCGTGGCGGTCATGGACGGCGTGAGGTCGTGCACGACAACGACAGTGTTCTCGGGCAGGACGGAGAGGTCGACGACCTCCTTGCCCAGCAGCTCGGCCAGAATACCGGTGCGGATGTCGGCGATGTCAGCCGCGCGAAGACGGAACATCTCGTCGTCCATGGACAGGAACATGTTCTCGAACATGGTCGAGGTGTCCATGAGCGCCTGCTCGGCGCAGGTACCGCCGTCAATGGCGGCGTTGATGGCGTCGGTCATACCCGGATCCTGAGCCAGAACAATGTGTCCGCTCATGATCTCGGCCTCGGCCTCGCCCACCGTCTCCTTCATGTGGTCGGCCTGAGCCTGGGTCTTCTCGCAGAAGACCGAAAGAGCGGACTGATAGCGCTCCTTCTCTGCAGCCGAATCAGCAACCTCGTGCGGCTCAAACGTCAAGTCGGGATCGACGGCGACCATGACGGTGCCGATACCGATGCCCTCGGAAGCGTTGACTCCCTGATACATTCCCATTCCTCTCTCCGTGTCATGTGATAAAGCGTTTTGCCATATCCATGACAAAAGAGCGCAGCTACCTTACAACAGGTCACTGCGCCCCCAAATATGAACTTAGTTGTTCAACATGCGACCCGTTTGAGTTCTACTCGCCAAGACCGCTCTTGATGAGCTCGATGGCAGCAGCCAGAGCCTCGGCCTCGTCAGCGCCGTCGCACTTGACCTCGACCTCGGTACCGCAGGGGATACCAGCAGCCATGAGGGCCATCGGGGACTTGCCGTTGACCTCCTTCTCGGGGGTAACGACCGTCACGTCACAGGCGTACTTGCCCATGGTGGAGGCGAACAGACCAGCCGGACGCATGTGCAGACCCTGAGGATTAACGAGGGTAGCCTTCTCAGAAACCATAGTTGACTCCTTTTTGTGTTTAACCCCTGTCATGCATGTGGCAGGAGTCAGATTCACGACGTTGTTTATATTAACTCACATCAAACGGTTTTTCATTGTGTTTCACACGAATTGTTGGACAGATGTCGTATCCCTGCGCTCGCCCGCCGGGCGGGACGGTTAAGTTTGCTGCTCTACAGTCCTGCGCAAGACGGAAAGCACATTAAGTGCTTTCCTTTGCGTGCGGAACTCACGACAAACTTAATCGCCCCGCCCGGCGGGCGAGCTGCGGAAACCCGGTCGGTCCAGAGCAATATCGGCGGAACGGAATTCTGGCTGAGGATCTGTTCGCGACAAAGACTCAATGGGCAGTTCCCCCTATGTCCTTCTGTAAGTTGCGGTGAAATAGGGACTGATTTTGCGGTTGAAACGTTTAAACAGTCCCTATTTCACCGCAACTTACAGAAGGGAATGAAAAAAGGCGGGGGCTCCGGGTGGAGTCCTCGCCTTTATTACAGGGGGCGATGTTATTCGCGTACCGTGGGATTAGACCAGGCGGGCGTTGATCGTCTTGGCGATCTCGGCGGCGTTGGTGGAACCCTTGACGGTGGCACGGAAGTCCTCGTCCATGAGCGCCTCGGCGACCTTGGACAGAATCTTGAGATGCGTGGTGCCAGCCTGGGCACCGGGGATGAGCAGGGCGATAGCCACGTTGACGGGAGCGCCGTCCATGGTGTCCCAACCGGTGACGCCGGAGTCGTCCTTGACGACGATAACGGCAGCCTCGGTAATGGCATCGGACTTGGCATGCGGAATGGCGAAGCCCTCCATCATGCCCGTGGTACCCTCGGCCTCGCGGGCCAGGAAGGCGTTCATCACGGCATCGGCGTCGCTCGCGACACCGGCCTTGACGGCCTGGTTGGAGACAAAGCTCAGAGCCTCGTCACGAGAAGCGAAGTCCTCGGCGACAAAGACGTTCTCGACCTTCACGAAGTCGGCAGCCTCGGCCTTGGGGGCCTCGACGGCAGCGGCCTTGGGGGCCTCGACCGGCTGAGCAGCGGCGGCGGGAGCTGCCTTCTGGTTCTTCTCGAAGTCGTACTTCTTGAAGGCCACGAACAGGATGCCACCGACCACAGCGCCGATGAGGATCGCGAGGACCCACAGCGGACCATTCTCGACAACGGGCAGGACCAGGAAGCCACCGTGAGGCGCCGGATCGTGAACGTTGAACATGATGGTCAGGATCGAAGCGATGGAGGAACCGAGCATCATGATGGGCATGACGGGCCAGATGTTCTTGGTCATGAACGGAATGGCGCCCTCGGTGATGTGGGTGCAACCAAGGATGAGGTTGACGACACCGGCGTCGTGATCCTCCTGGCTGAAGTACTTCTTGCCGACAACGACGGCGAAGGTGGTGATCAGCGGCGGAACGATGCAAGCGGCGGAGACGGCAGCCATGAAGTTGGTGCCGAAGTTGTAGGTGTCGGTGCCGACACCGGCGGCCAGGGCCTCGGTGAGCATAGCGGTACCGGTGACGTAAGCAGCCTTGTTGACCGGGCCGCCCATGTCAAAGGCGCACATGCAGCCGATGGCAAGACCCAGGACGACGGCGCCAGAGGCGGACAGGCCCTTGAGGAAGTCCATCATGGCGGTGTTGATGGCAGCCATGGGGCCGGAAATGCCGAGCATGACCAGGCCGACGATAGCCGTCGAGAACAGCGGGTACAGGAAGATAGCCTTAAGGCCGTCCAGGTTCTTGGGCAAGCCGGCAAAGACCTTCTCGAGCAGCAGAATGACATAGCCAGCGAGGAAGCCGCCGACGATGCCGCCCAGGAAGCCAAAGCCCACGCCGGCACCACCGGCGTCGATCATGCCGGTATCGGCGTTAACAGGCAGGCCCTGGATAGCGATCATACCGGCAACAAAACCGGGGACGAGCGCCGGGCGCTTGCCGATGGACTCGGCGATGTAAGCGGAGAGCACCGGAACCATGAGGTTCATGGCGATGCCGCCGATGATCTTGAGCATCGCGGCAAAGCTGTTGTAGTCGGCAGCCGTCGAATCGAAGGACGTGATGCCCCACAGGAACGAAATGGCGGTCAGAACACCACCGGCAACGACGAAGACCAGCATGTGGCTGACGCCGTTCATGAGGTGCTTATAGATGATGTGGCCGATGGACTCCTTCTCCTCGACCTCGTCCTCGACATCGGCGGCAGCAGCAACCGTGTCGTCGCCCTTGGCGGCGAGCGCGCGGTCGATCAGCTTTCCGGCGGCCTCGACGGACAGGGCCTTGGAAACGCCGACGGAAACCATGGGCTTACCGGCGAAACGCTCAGCCTGGACATCCTTGTCGGCTGCGACGACGACGGCCTTGGCACCGGCGATCTCACCCTTCGTGAGCTCGTTCTCGACACCGACCTGGCCATGAGTCTCGACCTTAATGGTCAGACCTCGCTCGGCAGCTGCCTTCTCCAGCGCCTCCTTCGCCATGAAGGTGTGCGCAATGCCGGTCGGGCAACCGGTCGCGGCGATGATGTCAAACTTAGCCATGTGTCCCTCCTTCTTGAGTACAGCGCCCGCGGGCGCTCCCCTACACGCGCGTCCTTGCGCGCTTTTCCACAACTGAAAGATACCAACCTACCGTCCGCGTGAGAAGAGACAAGGCGCAATTCTCCGGTGAAAGGTTCTTTCATAACCGTAAACGGTAAGTGAAAGTTTACCATCAACACTTGAAACGGCAAGGTGTATCTTGTAATTGAAAATCCCCCTATACTATGACATTACAAAACGAGTCCGATTTTCATGCCAACCAGGAGCCATCCATGACCGATAGTAGCAAGAGCGCACTTTCCCTCATTAGTACCCATCAGGGATACAGCGAGTCCGAGCAGCGCATTGTCGACTATATATTGGAGCACCAGTCCGAGGCGCCACGCCTCACGGCGGCTCAGCTCTCGCGCGCCGCCGCCACGTCCGAGGCGACCGTTTCGCGCTTCTGCCGCAAGCTTGGCTTTGGCAGCTTCCGCAGCTTTCAGTTTTCGTTGGCGCGCGACTTGGAGAGTCAGCGCAACGAGGGCCTGACCGACGAGGTATCGCTCGACAACATGGAGCAGAGCCTTAAGAACATCCTGGCTGCCAAGGTGAGCGAGCTTAATGCGACCATCGACGGGATCGACCACGATACGCTGGCGGCTGTTGTGCATGCCCTTAAGCATGCAGGGGTTATTGAGTTTGCAGCTGTGGGCAATACGAACGCGGTCGCGCTCGATGCGACGTTTAAGTTTTCGCAGCTGGGCCTGCGCTGCATGGTGAGCACCATTAGCGAGACATCAATCGGCTTTGCGCTCACGTTGCGCCCGGGTGACGTCATCGTGCTAATCTCAAACTCCGGCAAATCGCGCCGACTGAATCGCATGGCAAAAGCGGCTCGCAACTGCGGCGCAACCGTAGTCGTCATCAGCAGCGACAGCAAATCCCCGCTCGCGCGTCTGGCAGACTACACTTTTAATACCGTCAACCACGAAGCGCTGCTGACGACAGGCGACTTTGCGTTCTCTAAGATCAGTGCCACGATGATCATCGAAGTCATCTACAACTTCCTGCTGCCCGAGATTGAAGACGCTCGCGAACATATCAGCTACTACGAGGAGCTCATCCAGCCGGATAAGGTCGTTGAGTAAAACGCGTAGTGGGACAAAAATTTCAGTCTATTTTGTCCCATCAACACCGCTGATACGACCTAACCTCGAGCTTCTTTGAGCATCTGCTTTGCGTGGGCCAAGCTTGCCTCCGATTGATCGCCGCTCAACATGCGGGCGATCTCGGCGGTACGCGCTTCGCCGGTTACCTCGTCCAAATGCGTCTGGGGAACATCGCCCGGTTCCTTGCTGACAACATAATGCTTGTCAGCCATGACGGCGACCTGCGCCAAGTGGGTTACGACAATCACCTGATGCGTAGCGGCGAGATTTGCCAGCACGCCCGCGAGCGCACGCGCCGTAGAGCCGCCGACACCAGCATCGACCTCGTCGAACACCAGTGTATCCACGCCATCCGCGTTGC
>UQZM01000063.1 GCA_900545615.1 uncultured Collinsella sp. | reverse complement strand
AAGAAGTCGACAGTACATTTAGAAGCACCTACGTTCCTCAAAGAATTGTTAGATTGAAAGTAACAGACCGGATGAAGGTACGTGCGACGGGGGCGAGGCGAATGGCTGAGCGGTATCGATATGCGGGTTTAACGGCATATCGACCACATAGATTATTAACTTGCATTTCTACCCGCTCTCTCCGTAGAGCCGCCGATACGCGCTTAGCGCACCCTCGGCGCGTCCGGCAGGCCTTGCGAAATGGGATCCGGGAGACTTCGGCGCAGCATCATCTTGCGGAATGCTTCTAATGAGCCTCCCATCCTTCAAAAACAGAATCTCATCGCACAGTCTATCGACCGAATCCAAGATGTGGGATGACATGATGATGCACGTACCAGAATCGGCCAGCTTCCTGAGAATCCCGGAATGCAAGTCCACCCTGCTGGGATCGAGCGCGTTCATGGGTTCATCCAACAGGAGGTACCGCGCACCCGTCGCATACGCAATCGCCAAGGTAAGCTGCTGCTTCATACCCTGGCTCAGAGCGCGGATCCTCATCTTCGCGAACTCGCCTATCTGCGTTTGCTCCACTACCTCCTCGATATCACGAGCATGCGGCCACACATCGCAAACCATCTTGAGGTGATCTTCCGCACGCAATCCGGGATACAGCAGCGTTCCCTCACCAGGTGCATAGAAGATCATAGAACGGACCTCTCTCGCACCCGTACCCTGCACCTCATCCAGAACGATGCTCCCGTCCACGCGAGGACCCGGCAAACCTGCCATCGCACGCAGCAACGTCGTCTTTCCATGCCCGTTCGGAGCGACGAGACCGTAGACCGTACCCGGGGCAAACTCAGCGTTCACCGAATCTACGAGCACCTTCTTTCCATAAGAGATCGTCAGCGTTTGAAGGTCAATCATCGAGATCATCCCCTTTCGATCTTCGGAACACCCAGGCGCACCAACAACGGAGATACGGCGCCCAAGACCACCAGCAGAGCGCCCGATGCGCCGACGACCTCTCCAAAAGGCATCGCGTTCGTCCCTCGCCCAAGGAACCCAATCGTCCCCACCTGGGAAGCGGGATCAAACGAGGCGAATGGAGCCAGCAGCGCGGCGCCCATGCCCGCGCTTTCAACATGAGCGCTCAACGAACCCAACACCAAGAGAACCGCGCAAACCACTCCGGTGACAACGGGGCTGCGGCTAATCGCTGCTGTCAACGCAGCGACGACGGAAATCACGCCGTATGCCATGACCAGCAACGGAACGCTACGCAACACCGCCTCCCCCACCATGGACGTTGTCGAAGCCCCCGCTCGAATGAGAGCGACGGGATACTCCGATCCACCCGCACCGTTCTTAATCGCGGACACAACTGCAGCGGGAACCATCGACACCAAAAGCAGCGTCAAGCCAAGCAGGAGAGACAACGCAACAGCCGTCAGAAAACGCACATGCGCTGTTGCGGGGACTTGGAAAACCAGAAGGGAACGGCACTGCAGGTGGGTGCACGCAAGCGATGTGACAACCACGGGCAACAGCCAAAACAAGGAAGGAAGCGCTGCCTGGAAATACGAAAGGAGGATTAATGGGGGCATCTTCGTACTTAACTCGTAAACCTTGGGGTCCGGCAAGCTCGCGATCGACTCGAGCAGAAGAGCGCGCGCCTCCGCACGAGAAGGAGTCTCCGGCTCGATTCCGATCGATTGCAGGAGGGTCGCATCTGCCGCGCCCAGTTCGCCTCGAGCGCGCTCGTACGTCGCAAGGCTTCGAAACCCCTCCGCAGGCGTAGGCGCGTACACAAAACCCGAAAGAGCATCTCGCATGTCTTCCAGGGCCGTTTTGCCCTCGACATCCATATTCGCAGCGTCCTGCTCTAGATACCGATCTATTGAACGGAGCTCCCCATCCCTATACCGAACAGCGGAAACGTCATCAGCGTCAGGAAACACCTCGACCAGAGCCGGGGCCAGCATCGTCGTCGACATTGCAATCGCGCATACGGCGAGGGCAGGAGAATGCAGGAGCAGTTTCCCCATCGTTCTTACGTATGCAACGGCGGAGGCACAAGCGCTCGAACGAGTTGCCGCTCTCGATGCGGTGAAGGAACCTCTCTCAAGACAAATCGGGGGCATCGGGCGCGCGCAGCCGCTCTTTCCAGCAACGCAAAGCAGGCTAATTGCCAGCACCTCGATCCCGATTGCGCATACGAGGGTAATCGCGCCACGCTCGAAGCAAAGTCCGGGCAGATTCACTATCTGCGTTGTCGGGTACGGGCTATAGGCGCCGACGGTCAACTCGGTGTTCGCATACGAAAGGGGATTCAACAGGGCGAACTCACGTAAAGCGATGGATCTTCCGTAATACCCGGGAACCATCGTCACCCCCATCAGGGCACATACGAACACGATTCCAAGCGTAGGGTTATTGGCAATCTTCACGGCAAGGTGAACGACAAGCGAGATGAACGCTGCCACCAAGAATTGCAAGATGGCCGTCTGCGCGAACACCAGCCAAGCCGGTTTGATAACCGGAGTCGCATATTGAATGTAGCCTATCGGATAGAACGGCGAGCCCGGGCCATTCTTCACAAGCGCGGCGATTATCCCTGGAAGATTGATGGCGAGGACGGCAAGCATTGCAAAAACACTCGCCCATACGCTCGATGCAACAAGTCTACCCAGCTCGCCCATCGGTGCCTGGATGATGAGCTTTTCACGTTTGTTAAGACGCGCGGCAAGGAACGAGACGGCAACGGCCGTTGCGACCCATAGCAAGTACTCCTTCGATCCGTCATAATAGGTGTACTCTCCATCCGATATCTGCAGAAACGGAAGTAGGGGAGAGAGCGGTGCCAAGATAAGACGTCCCGCGGCAAGAGGGTACAGAAGCGCGGGCATGCTTGATGAAGAGGTATAGACACCGTCCTCCCCCGCATTCACAAGCGCATCCGCATAGGATGCTGACAATTCCTGCTCAACACGGGTTATTCCCGACTCGAGGTATTCGACCCGTCCGTCGATGCCAGCCGCGCTCCTGAAGACGGGCAGAGCACAAAGAACCATCAACGCAACAACGACAACACAGAGCGACCTGGAGGAGAGAAGCGACCTAAAGATCGCCTTCGAGATTTTGAGCATATTCATCGCCAACCTTAACCTCATCCAGTCGGAACAGAGGGGCCGAACAAAATGCTCGGCCCCGCCTCGCATCTAGTGATTGCAGCATGCTGTGATTACTTGCCGGCAAAGTCAATTTAACATAAACTGTTAAAAAGTAACCTGAGTTTTTTAAATTCTTCGGAGGTTATTATGAGTTCCGACAATCGCACTCCCCGGCTTCATTCCTTCCGCATCGCATGTGCGATAGCCTCTGCGACCCTTTGCGCCACCGCCATCGCACAAGTGGCGTTCTCCTTAAAGCCAGCAATCGAAGTGCTCGACAACCCTGTAATTGCAGACTCCCCCGCGTATCCAGCCCTTGCGATCTCGACATTGGTCCCTGCCGTCATCGGTATCGCTACGACCATCCTCAGCGCCGTTCTCGTGTGGACGATCAAGAGCGGAGACCCCTTCAAGAAAGGGTCTGCGACATGCTTGAAGGTGCTCGGCATTCTCTTCGTTGTTCAAGCTGCCACCAGCCTCTACGCCGGCTCACTCAAAACCTCCGTTTCGATGTTTGGCGGCGAGGGGGCCGTCGGCGCCCAAGAGATCGCTTCATCATTCGATTGGACCTCTCTGGTTCTCGGCATCGTCCTGTTCATGCTTTCCCAGCTCTTCTTGTACGCCCGAGAGCTGTACCTCGACTCCGACGAGATTGCGTAAGGAAACGCCATGCCCGTAATTGTTCGCCTCGACAAGATCATGGCCGAGCGAAAGATTTCCTCGAACGAACTTGCCGAAAGGATTGGAACCACGCCCGTGAACCTGTCCCGTATTAAAAAAGGGCATATTCGCGGCATTCGCTTCAACACACTCGAGCAGCTATGCCTCGCCCTTCGTTGCCAACCCGGAGACCTTCTCGAAGTCATGAGCGAAGAGGATGCCCGAAAGGAGTTCGGACTCGATTGGTCCGCCGAGGATTAGAGGGCGCGACGAGACTCGTCCCCGCGTTCAAGAGTCCATCGAGACGCTCCAAGCGTTCGGCTACGGCATCACCGAGCCGGACGACCGAAATATCGTCATACGCGACGTGAAGACGATCAGTTGGCTCTACCCCACCGAGTACGCGGCAGTGCTGGGGCCATCCCGACTGAGGCCACGGTGCCCTGATATAGGTGGCGCCCGCGGTGGCACCGCGGGGCGGTATCCAGCGGGGGCGTCCCCTACCGAATAGCGGGGGATGCCCCCCGTTTTCAGTTTGGAATCAGCCGTCGGAGGCGTTCGGCTGACTGCGGGAACGGCCTATCCGCCCAATGTGTTCGGCTGAAATCGGAAATCAACTCAACACGAGCTGGACACGCTCCAGACGGCTCTTCCCCATGTGGCCTGCCCCCTCACGCTCATGTTGCAGACGTGTAACGCCGCAGCGAGCGCGCCCTTTTTTGAGCCAGACAGGTACAATGATGAACACTGTACCGTAGCGGAGCGTCCGCGCGCGCCGCCAACACGCGAAAGGGTTTCCCATGGCCGAGATCTCGTCCTCCCGCATCGTCATCACCGTCCTTGGCAAGAACCGCCCCGGCATCGTCGCCGGCGTCACCCGTGTCCTGGGCGAGGCCAATGTCGACATCCGCGACATTACGCAGTCCATTATCGAGGACATCTTCACCATGACCATGCTGGCCGACACCGCCGAGTCCAAGCTCGACTTCGCCGAGCTGCAGAAGGCGCTGGCCGAGGCCGGCGAGCTTTCGGGCGTCAACGTGTCCATCCAGCGCGAGGACGTCTTTAACTTTATGTACCGCCTGTAGCGAACAAGCCGCCCGGGGCAGGCGGGCGCTTCCGCGTCCAAACGTACCGTCCCGACGTGGCATGGAGAGGAGCGCGCATGGCCTACGACGCCAAGAAAATCTATTACCGCTTCGATGACCATCTGAGCCGCCTGGTCCTGGACTACGAGGCCAGCCGCCAGATTGCGCCTGAAAGCGAAAACTTGTATTACGGCTTGCCCACCGACCCTTATGACGAGGGCCTGTTTGTCGAGCACAATGTTAAGCGCGGTCTTCGCAATGCCGACGGATCGGGCGTGGTCGCGGGCCTCACCCGCATCTCGGATGTGCACGGCTACAACAAGGTCGACGGCCAGGTCGTGCCCGACAAGGGCCGACTCACGCTGCGCGGCTACAACATTGAGGACCTCGTCAACAATGCCCAGGCAGAGGACCGCTATGGCTACGAAGAGGTCGCCTACCTGCTCATTACGGGCTCGCTGCCCAACAAGGATGAGCTCGATGGCTTTTGCGAGCGCCTGGGCGCGTTTAGGCATCTGAGCGATGAGTACGTCAAGGAATTCCCGATGACCACGGTGTCGGCGAGCATCATGAACGTGCTTCAGCGCGCCGTGCTGCTGCTCTATGCCTTCGACGCCGAGCCCGACGCGATCACCCCCGAGCACGAGATCGATGTTGCCATCTCCATGCTCGCCCGTCTGCCCCGTATTGCCGCCTTCGCGCACATGGCTTCGGTCGCCAAGCGTCGCGGCTCCGAGGTGCATGTGCCGCACCCCACGCCCGGCCTGTCCACGGCCGAGACCATCCTGCAGGTGCTGCGCGGCGGCATGGCGTTTACCCGCGACGAGGCGATGCTGCTCGACGTGATGCTTATGCTCCATGCCGAGCACGGCGGCGGCAACAACTCCACGTTCGCCTGCCGCGTACTGTCGTCGTCGGCCACCGACCCGTATTCGGCCTACGCCGCGGCCATCGGCTCGCTCAAGGGCCCGCGCCACGGCGGCGCCAACGCCAAGGTCGTGTCGATGCACGAGGACATTCGCGCACACGTTTCCAACTGGGAAGACGACGATGAGGTCGCTTCCTATCTGGGCAAGATCTTGGACAAGCAGGCCTTCGACGGCACGGGGCTCATCTACGGTATGGGACATGCCGTCTACACGCTCAGCGATCCGCGCGCCGAGGTCTGCCGCCACTACGCGCGCACGCTGGCCGCCAAGAAGGACCTGGGCGAAGAGTTCGCGCTCATCGAGCGCATTGAGCGCCTGGCCCCGCAAGTGATGCGCGATCACGGCATGACCAAGCCCATCTGCGCCAACATCGACCTGTACACGGGCTTTATCTACAAGATGCTCGGCGTGCCCGAGACGCTCTTTACGCCGCTGTTCGCCGTCGCCCGCATGGCCGGCTGGTCGGCGCACCGCATGGAAGAGCTCTTCTGCGCGCACCGCATCATCCGCCCCGCCTACCGCCCGGTGATCGAGCCGCTGGAGTACAAGCCACTCGCCGACCGCTAGGACGCGGACCGTTATAGAACTCGAGCGTGGCCAGGGCATCGCCGCCTTCGGCCACGCTTTTTATGCCAGTAGAAAGGGCTGCATCAAATGATTGTGTTTTCCGATATGGACGGAACGCTGCTGACGAGTGATAAGCAGATGAGCGACGCCACCTGGGCAATGCTCGACGAACTCGCTCGACGTGGGATTGAGTTTGTGCCCTGCACGGGGCGCCCGCTGTCAGGCATCTTTGAGCCCATCCTCGCCCACCCCGCCGTACACTACGCGGTCTGCGCCAACGGCGCCAGCGTCTGGCAGCTCGACGAGGATACGCCCACCGACGCCTCGCGCGCCACGTGCATCTTGAGCCGTCCGCTCGACCGTGGCATTGCCCACCGCATCCATCGCATTGCCGCCGGCCACGATGTGACCTTCGATATCTTCGCGGATGGGCAGTGCTTCCTCCCCCGCTCGCTATACGGGCGTCTGGATGAGTTCTGTGGCGGCGACCCCCACATCGCGGCTTCGCTCAAGCGCACACGAACACCGATCGACATGGATATCGACAGCAAGATCGACGAGGTCGAGACGCTCGAACGCATCGCCATGTACTGGCACGACCCGGCCGATCGCGACGCCATCGCAGCAGAGCTCGACACGCTCGGAGGCATTGAGGTCACGCGTTCGTACGCCATGAATATCGAGGTCATGGGTGAGGGCGCCACCAAGGGAACGGCCCTCACGTGGCTGTGCGAGCATCTGGGCGAGCCCCTTGCCGACGCCTGGGCGTTCGGCGACAACATCAACGACATCCCCATGCTGCAGGCGGCGGACCACGGCATGGCCATGATCAACGCCGAGCTCGAAGACCGCGAGGCCGCCGACGCCATCACCGAATACGACAACGACCACGACGGCGTCGCCCGCACCATCATGGCCGCCCTCGCCTAGTCATTGGGGACGTTCTTAAACGACTAGTCACTGGGGACACTCTTCGCAAAAAGCTGCAAGGACTGTCCCCCACTGCCGGCAGAAAAAGAACGTCCCCATCTGCCGGATTAGGAGAAACTCTCCAGCACACGGCGGAGCTCACGCTGAACGGCATGGTCGCGGTTGCAGCCTACGACGCGATCGGCAACCGCTTTGAGCGCGGGACGCGCGTTTTCCATCGCGCAGCCCGTGCCGACAAAGCGAATGATCTCGTAGTCGTTCATCGAGTCGCCAAACGCCATGACCTCGTCGCGTTCGACGCCATAGTGCTCCATGAGCTGCTCGATTCCCGAGGCTTTCGACACACCGGGCTGCATGGCATCGATCCATGCGTTTCCAGAAGGCGCAAAGGTAAAGAGCTGGCCAAGCTCGCGCTGCAGTACGTAGGCACTGTCCATAACGGCACAGTCATCGCAAAAGATACTCGCCTTGATGATATTTACGCTGGGATCGGGCAGCTCCCAAATGCGCTCGGCATTGGGAAGGTCCTTATCGACCTCACGCACGAACTTGCACTCGTCATCGAGCAGGAAGGACTTGGTTCGGTCAAAGAGCGCAAGATGCAGATTGGGAAACGTCCTGACGGCTTGGGCGAGCCTTCGAATCGCCAGGTGGGAATACACCTCACGGTCTACCATCTTACCGTCGGCGTAGACCTGGGCGCCGTTAGCGGCGACAAAGTCCATCTTGTCGCGAACGGGCGCAAAGAACTCACACAGGCGATCGTAGCGACGACCTGACGATGCAGCGAAATGCACACCATGCTCGTGTAGCGCCAGAATCAGTTCGTAGGTCTCGGGAGGCACCTGGCCGTTTTCGTCAAGCAGTGTGCCGTCCATATCGGATGCAATCAGTTTAAACATAGAAAAGCTCCCTTCGGGCTTGTTGGAATCGAACGCGTATCCGATTCCAACGTACCCAAAGGGAGCTCAAATAAGACTCCGCGGGCGTAAACGTTACAAGGACCTGGCAAATAGCTCACACATGCCAGAGGCCCTACGGTCGCGGCGTCAGGCAGCCCGCCAAAGAGCGTCCCCAATGACTAGTCGTTTAAGAACGTCCCCGATGACTAGTCGGCGTAGGTGAAGGTTGTAACGTCGAACATGCCCTCGGGGCGGATGCGGAGCGTCGGGATGACCGGCAGGGGCAGGAAGATGATGCCCATGATGGGGTCGAGCGGCGGCTCAATACCCATGGCGCGCGCCTTGACCATAAAGTCATCGTGCTGCGCGGCAACGTCCTCGGCCGTGCCCTCGCTCATAAGGCCACCGAGCGCCAGCGGAATGCGCGCCACGACCTCGCCGTTGCGCACCAGCACGTGGCCGCCCTGGCCCACGGCCTCAACGGCAGCCATCATATCGGCGGCGTTGTCGCCCACCACGCACACGTTGTGCGAGTCGTGGCCGATCGTGGAGGCAATGGCACCACCGGTGATGGTAAAGCCACGCACCCAGCCGCGACCGATATGCTTGCCAACCAGGCCCAGGCCAGCGGGGCCGTCGCCGTCGACGCCCTCGGCCTGCAGCGACACGCCGCGGCCATGGCGCTCGATAAGCATAATGCGACGCAAGTCCTCGGCGCTCTCGGGGCGGGCCATACCCGTGATAGCCATACCCGGGATGACATCGATAACGGCCTCGCCCGGCTTAAAGGCATAATCGAATACGTCGAGCGAAAGCTTCGGCAGCTTAACGGAAGCACGCAGCTCATCGGCAAGAGAGGCGACATCGGCCGTCTCGGGTGCGACCTCGCCCACAAAGGTGCCATCCTGCGCCACCAGAGCACCGGCGGCATATACGCGATGCGGAGCCTTGGCAAACGTCAGGTCATCAAGCAACAGCAGGTCGGCGCGCTTGCCCGGGGCGATTGCGCCGCGGAGCTCGTGCGGGTCGCGGCAGCCGTGGTCCAGGCCAAATGCCTCAGCCGTGGAAAGGGACGCCATGGAGATGGCGACCACCGGGTCGACGCCGACCTCGATGGCCACGCGGCAGGCATTGTCGATCATGCCGGTCGAAAGAGCATCGGAGGGAGCACGGTCGTCGGTCGCAAAGCAGCAGCGGCGGGCGCGCGCGGGATTCTCCAGCAGCATCGGCGATAGATTGGCCAGGTCATGGCTGCACGTACCTTCACGCAGCATCACATACATGCCGCGAGATAGCTTGTCGAGCGCCTCCTCGGGAATCGTCGACTCGTGGTCGGCGATAATGCCCGCTGCGGCATAGGCATTGAGGTCCTTACCGGCAACGAGCGGCGCGTGGCCGTCAACCTGCTTGGACGGCGTCTGGTTGGCAGCATCGATGCGAGCACAGGTCTCGGGGTCGGCCATAAAGACGCCCGGCAGGTTCATCATTTCGCCCAGACCAAAGACATCGCCTGGATGCTCGGCAAAAAACGCCTGCATATCGGCAGCCGAAATAACGGCACCGGCCTGCTCGTCGGGCAGCGCGGGCACGCACGAAGGCATCATGTACTTGATGGAGATGGGTGCGCGGCGACCGTCCTCGATCATAAAGCGCAGGCCGTCCAGGCCCGCCACATTGGCAATCTCGTGGCTGTCGGCAATGGCAGTGGTAGTACCGCGCGTCGCGGCCATGCGAGCATACTCGGCGGGACGGATGTTCGAAGACTCGATATGCAGATGCCCGTCAATAAAACCGGGAGCGAGATAGCGACCCTGGCAGTCGATGACCTCAGTTGCCTCGTAGGTGCCAGCGGCATCGTCGCGACCGTTGTAGAGCACGCCGACGATCACACCGTCCTTAACGGCAACGCTACCGGGCGCCACACGCTGGCCATACACGTCGACAATCTGCGCATTGGTAAACAGCGTGTCGACGGGCACGCGCCCCTCGGCAGCATCGATCACAGACCTCATGACCTCAACGGACATACATACTCCTTTAACCGTAGAAAACAGCTGCGGAGCGGACAGGCCTTCACCGCAGTAAGCTAATAGCCATTGTATGCCCAAACGATGGGCCAACAATACGCCCCTCCGCTTAACGGCACACGCCGCTCAGCGCAATGGGGGCAGGTTACTTTGCACCAATGGCAAGGAGTGTCCCAAAGTGCCGGCACAGACGATATGAGCAGGACATAAAAACATTGAGAGCCCCTGCTGCATGAAAGA
>UQZM01000062.1 GCA_900545615.1 uncultured Collinsella sp. | reverse complement strand
CCGCCGATATATGGGGTCTGATGATTTTTACCAGCTAGGGCCTCTTACTCGTCTAGGAGATCCTCTGGCATATCATTGCCGTCGCCCAGGTCGACTGGGGCCTCTTCGGTGTCGACTGCGGCCTCGGCGCCCTCGCCTTCGGGTTTTTCCTTGGCTGCCGTCATGCGGGCTACGGCGCAGATGCGGTCGTTGTCGTCGACGGTCATCATCTTGACGCCCTGGGTGGCGCGGCCAGTCTGGCTGATCTCGTCGGTCTTAACGCGAATGACCGTCGCGCCCTCCGTCACGATGAACAGCTCGTGCTGCGGGCCCACCGTCTTCATTGCCGCGAGGTTGCCCTTGCGCTCGGTCATTTGAATGGTGTAGACGCCCTGGCCGCCGCGATTCTGCTCCGGGTAGTCCGCGACCGGCGTGCGCTTGCCGTAGCCGCGCTCGGTGATGACGAACAGATCACCGTTGCCGTTAGTGACTTCCATGCCCAGAACGCTCACGCCGTCCTTCATACCGATACCGCGAACGCCGCTGGTATCGCGGCCGGTGGCGCGCACCTGCTCCTCGGAGAACATGATCGCCTTGCCTGCGGTGGTGGCCAGGATAATCTTGTCGCCCTCGCGCACGCGGCGCACATTCAGCAGCGCGTCGTCGTCACGCAGGTTGATAGCGATCAGGCCGTCGCGACGGCTGCGGTCATATGCGCTCATCACGGTCTTCTTGACCATGCCGCTCTTTGTGGCAAACATCAGGTACTCGTCGGCCGGGAACTCGCGGCAGCTGATGACGCTCGCGATCTTCTCGCCCTCCTCGAAGGGCAGCAGGTTGACGATCGCGGTACCGCGCGCCTGGCGCGTACCCACCGGCAGCTCGTGCACCTTCAGACGATAGACCTTGCCCTTGCTCGAGAAGAACAGCACGTACTCGTGCGTGGACGCGATGAACATCTCATCGATAACGTCATCCTCTTTGAGGTTGACGCCCGACACGCCCTTGCCACCGCGCTTCTGGGCACGGTAGGCAGCCACCGGGATACGCTTAACGTAGCCGGTGTGGGTGATGGTCACGACCATATCCTCGTCGGCGATGAGGTCCTCGACATCCAGGTCCTTCTCAACCTGGCTGATCTCGGTGCGGCGCTTGTCGCCAAACTTCTTGGAGATCTCGCGCATCTCTTCCTTGATGACGCCCAGGATCTTCTCCTCGTGCGCCAGCAGGTCCTCGTAGTAGGCGATGGCGCGGCGCAGGCCGTCCAACTCTTCTTGGATCTTGTCGCGCTCCAGGCCGGTCAGGCGGCGCAGCTTCATCTCGAGGATGGCCGTGGTCTGCTCGGGCGTAAAGCCAAAGCGCTCGATCAGGCGGCTGCTGGCCTCGGAGTCGGTCTGCGAGGAGCGGATGATGCTAATGACCTCGTCGATATGGTCAAGGGCCATCAGGTAACCCTCGAGGATATGAGCGCGGGCCTGGGCTTTCTTAAGGTCGAAGCGGGTGCGGCGGGTGACGACGTCGACCTGGTGGTCGATGTAGTGCTGCAGCATCTCGCGCAGGCTCAGGCATTTGGGAACGCCGTTGACGAGTGCCAGGTTGTTGGCGCCAAAGGTCGTCTGCAGCGAGGTGTACTTATACAGGTTGTTGAGCACGACCTGCGGAATGACGCCCTTCTTGAGCTCGATGACCAGACGGATGCCCTTCTGGTTGGACTCATCGCGCATATCCGAGATGCCCTCGATGCGTTTGTCGTTGACGAGCTGGGCGATCTTCTCCTGCAGGGTGCCCTTGTTGACCATGTAGGGAATCTCGGTAAAGACCAGGCGGTTGCGGCCGGTCTTGGTGGACTCCACATGTGCCTTAGCACGCACGGTAATGGAGCCGCGGCCGGTCTCGTAGCTCTGCTTAATGCCGGCGCTGCCCATGATGATGGCGCCGGTGGGGAAGTCCGGACCTGGCATGATCTGCATGAGCTCGTCAACGGTGGCGTCGGGGTTGTCGATCAGGTAGCAGGTGGCCTCGATCGCCTCGGTGAGGTTATGCGGGGCGATGTTGGTGGCCATGCCGACGGCGATGCCCTGGCTGCCGTTGACCAGCAGGTTGGGGAAGCGCGCAGGCAGCGCCACGGGCTCGGCAAGCGATTCGTCGTAGTTGGGCTGCCAGTCGACGGTATCCTTCTGCAGGTCGCGCAGCAGTTCCATGGCGGGCTTTGCCAGGCGGCTCTCGGTGTAACGCATGGCCGCCGCGCCGTCGCCGTCGATGTTGCCGAAGTTGCCGTGACCGTCGATGAGCGGCGTGCGCATGGAGAACCACTGCGCCAGGCGGACCATGGCCTCATAGACCGCGAAATCGCCGTGCGGGTGGTACTTACCGATAACTTCGCCGACCGTCCAGGCCGACTTCTTGTGCGGTCGGTTGGGGTAGATGCCGCTCTCGTTCATCGCGTACAGGATGCGGCGGTGCACCGGCTTTAAGCCGTCGCGCACGTCCGGCAGGGCGCGCGCCGTGATAACCGACATCGAATACTCGATGAACGACTGCTTCATCTCGCGACCGAACTCCGAAATCTGGAGCTGGCCGCCGTTGATATCCTCGCCGGCCGAGGCGCCGCGATCGACTTCGCCAAAGCTCTCCTCGAGCTCGGCGTCGTCGTCTTCTTCCTCATCATCATCGGCATCGGGGTTATAGGCGTCCGGATCGCCGTCCTCGCCCTGCTCAGCACGGGCAAGCAGGCGCTTCAGATCATCGGGCATACCGGCATCGCCGGCCTCGTCCATACCCTCGTTATTGTTGATATCGTCTGCCACGTTACCTCCTCTTAAGCGTCAAGGAATCGTGCATCATGTGCATGCTTCTCGATGTACTCGCGGCGATAGCCGACCTCGGAACCCATCAGCTCGCGCACGGCGCGGTCCGCCACCACGGCGTCCTCGATCGACACACGCTGCAGGATGCGGGTCTTGGGGTCCATCGTCGTCGAGGCGAGCTGCTTGGGGTCCATCTCGCCCAGACCCTTGTAGCGCTGGACGGTATAGCCCTTGCGCTTTTTGGTAATCTTGCCGTCCTTGGCCTTGCCGTCCTCGTCGTTATCGTCGGGGTTCAGGCCCAGGCTCTGGATGGTGTCACGCAGGATCTCGTCTTCGGGCTGGCGGCCGTTGGGATACACGTAGTGGATCTTGTTGCGCACCTTAATGCCAAAGATGGGCGGGCAGGCAACATAGACGTAGCCGGCATCGATCAGCGGACGCATGTACTTGTAGAAGAACGTCAGCAGCAGGATGCGGATATGCGCACCGTCGACGTCTGCATCGGTCATGATGATGATCTTGTGGTAGCGCGCCTTGGTGATATCGAAGTCGCCGCCGTCGCCGGCACTCGTCGTGACGCCGCAGCCGATCGCGGTAATCAGCGACTGGATGGTGTCACTCGAGAACGCGCGATGGTCACCAACGCGCTCGACGTTCAAAATCTTGCCGCGCAGGGGCAGAATCGCCTGGATGTCTCGGCGACGGCCGTCCTTGGCCGAACCGCCTGCCGAGTCGCCCTCTACGATGAAGAGCTCGGTCAGCTCGGCATCGCGCACCGAGCAGTCGGCGAGCTTACCGGGCAGGGACGCCGTCTCGAGCAGGCTCTTGCGGCGGGTCGCCTCGCGCGCCTTGCGGGCGGCATTGCGCGCCTTGCAGGCCTGCTGCGCCTTCTTGACGATCTCGCGAGCGGGCTTAGGGTGCTCCTCGAGGTAATCGGCAAGGCCGTCGGTCACGATCTTGAGCGTCAGCGCGCGCATATAGGAGCTGCCGAGCTTGGCCTTGGTCTGGCCCTCAAACTGCGGATCGGGCAGCTTGACCGAGATAACGGCCGAAAGGCCCTCGCGCACATCGTCGCCGGTCAGATTGGCGTCTTTTTCCTTGAGCAGGTTCTGCTTGCGCGCATAGTCGTTGATCACGCGGGTGAGCGCGGTGCGGAAGCCCTCAAGGTGCATGCCGCCCTCGGGGGTGTAGATGTCGTTGGCAAACGACATGACGTTCTCGCCGTAGCCGCTATTCCACTGCAGGGAAACCTCAACCTCGCCCATCTTGGCCACAGGTGCGTCCGGGTCCGATTTGCCCTCGATGTAGATAGGCTCCTTAAAGGCCTCGGGGACGTCCTTGCCCTCGTTAAGGAACTTGACGAAGTCGATGATGCCGCCCTCGTAGCAAAACTCCTCCACGTGGGGAGTAGACTCGCGCTCGTCAGTCAGCACGATTTTGAGGTTCTTATTGAGGAACGCCGTCTCCTGCAGACGGTTGTGCAGCGTATCGAAATCGTAGATGCATGTCTCGAAGATCTCGTCGTCGGGCCAGAAGGTGACGGTGGTGCCCGTCGAATCCGAGGTGCCCACGACCTCCATCTTCTTAACGGTCTTGCCGCGCGAGAACTCCATCTCGTAGGTGTTGCCGTCGCGACGAACCTGAACGACCACGCGCTTGGACAGTGCGTTGACGACGGAGATGCCAACGCCGTGCAGGCCGCCCGAGACCTTATAGGCCGAGTTATCGAACTTACCGCCGGCGTGCAGGATCGTCATGACGACCTCGAGCGTCGGGATCTTTTTAACAGGGTGCTCGTCGACGGGGATGCCGCGCCCGTTGTCGACGACCGTGATGGAGTTGTCGGCGTGGACCGTCACCTGGATCTCGGTGCAGAAACCGGCCATGGCCTCGTCGACGGAGTTGTCAACGATCTCCCACACCAGGTGATGCAGACCGCTGGCGCTCGTCGAGCCGATATACATGCCCGGGCGCTTACGAACGGCCTCGAGACCTTCGAGAATCTTAATCTCGCCGCCATCGTAATCGTTTTCGTTTGCCACACGTCCTCCTTCAGTCAAGAAAATGTGTACAGCCTTACTAGTTTATCGTAAAAAAATACCCTCGGGAACGAGGGTATTTGGCTCTACAAGGCCACCAGATGCGATTTAAGGCTCTTTTTTGCTTTGCACGCCCTTGGCCCACTCGGCACTAGCTCTCATGGCGTTCTCGAGGGCCTCGCGCAGTTTTTGGTCCTCGATGGGTGCCACTTGGCGCTCGATCTCGGTGCGCTCGGCCTCACTTAGGTCGGCGTGCGGGGCCGGCGGGCGCTCGGTCGTCGCCGGGCGCAGGCGCTCCTTGGCGGCGGGTGGCGTGTGACCGGGCGCGGTGGTTTTGAACACCAGGCCGTCCACATGCGCACCGGCGCGCTCCATACGCGCACGGATGATCTCGCGCAACAGCGTCATTTCCTGCGTCCACGAGGGCGAGTCGAGATATACCAGCAGCTCATTGGACTCGGGCAGGTAGCGCAGACCCGTCACATGCCGCCCCTCGCGCGTGCCCGAGCACACCGCATTCCACGCGCGATAGACCGCACGAGATTCCTCTGCAGCCTCCATCTGCGCGCGGCGCTCAGGTGTCGCGGCCGCCAGGATGCGCTGGCGCTCTGCGTTCAAAAACCCACTGAAGGCGACCGTTTCGCTCTCGCGCTCGCAATTAGCACGTCTCACCCATGCTCACCACCTTGGCTCGATCAAGCAGATCATCGGTAAAGTACCCCAGGTTGGTCGTGGTTATGACCGTCTGGATATCATCGCCGATCAGCCGCAGGAAAGCACCGCGGCGTTCGCCGTCGAGTTCGCTCATCACGTCGTCCAAAAGCAGCAATGGGGCGGTGCCCAGGACATCGCGAGCCACGGCCACCTCCGCCACCTTCCAGGCCAAAACCAACGTCCGCTGCTGACCTTGGCTGGCAAACGAACGAGCGGAACGACCCGCCACGGTGAACTCAATCTCATCGCGATGCGGTCCCACCAACGTCACGCCGCGGCGAATTTCCTCGTCGGCGTGCTCATCAAGGGCAGCCAGCATGCGCTCGTACGCCCAGCCCTTCAGCTCTTCGCGATCCTCGACCTGGGGCAAATCCCCCAGCGTGGACGTATAGGTCACGTTGGCGGCCTCGCCGGACGCCACTTGCCCGTAGGCAGTGTGCACATGGCCCGCCAGCCGGTCGAGCAGGGCCAACCGGTGCACGAGCAGGGCCGAGCCCGCGCGGGCAATCGAATCGTTCCAGGCGCCGAGCATCTCGCGGCAGCACCAGGCCTCCTTGAGCAAGGCGTTACGCTGGGTCACGCAGCGCCCATAGGTGCTCGCAAGATCGGCATAGCGTGCGCTCAGTTGCATGCCAAAGTCATCGAGGGCAGCACGGCGCACACTGGCGCCTCGCTTAACCATGTCCAGATGGTCGGGGCAAAACAGCACGCTCGGCAGGACCCCGCGCACACCGGCGGCAGAGCATCTCTTGCCGTTGCGGCTAAACGAGCGCTTACCGTCCTCCGCGCTCAATCCCATATCAAGCACGCGGCCGTCGCCCTCGAGCCTCAGCTCGACCTTGCACGAGCCCACGCCGTCATGGACGAGCTCGGCGGCGGTCGGATGCCTAAACGAGGCGCCGCTCGTCAGCAGCTGCAGCGCCTCTATGAGATTGGTCTTTCCCGCCGCGTTGGGTCCCGCAAGTATCGTCACGCCCTCGTCCAGGGCAAGGCGATAGCTATCGAAGCTGCGGTAGTGCGCGACGGAAAGATCGCGGGCGAACATGGTCATGGGGCGGTTGCTAGATGCGGACCGGCATGACCAGGTACAGGTAGTTGATCTTGTCGTAGGACTTGAAGATGCCCGCCTGCGAGTAGCTCTTGAGCTCCAGCGTGATCTCCTTCTCCTTGGACAGGGCATTGAGGCAGCCGAAGATGTAGTGGTAGTTGAAGGCGATGGTGCCCGACTCGCCCTCGGCCTCGACATCGATCGTCTCCTGCGCAAGGTCCTGGTCATTGGAAATGGAGGACAGGCCCATCTGCCCGTTCTCAACATCGATCTCGAACTTGACGGCGGGGTTGGCGCTCGCGATAACGGCCACGCGCTTGAGGGCGGCGTTAAAGGCGGCGACGTCGATCTTGACGCTCGTCACGCACGAATCGGGGATGAGCTGCTTGTAGTTGGGGTACACGCCCTCGATGCGGCGCGACACGTAGGTGGTGTTGCCGGCCTCAAAGACGACCTGGGTGTCGGTAGCCCCGATCATGATGGTCGCCTGGCTGGCCATGATGTTCAGCGCGTCGTTAAAGGCGTCGGCCGGAACGTTGAGCTCAAAGGAACCCTCGAGGGTCGAGGTCTCGACCTGCGTATCGCACACGGCCAAGCGGAAGGAATCGGTCGCCACCAAGCGAACGGTGTTGTTCTCGACCTTCATGTGCACGCCGCCTAGGATGGGGCGGGCCTTGTCGGTCGAGGTGACGCGCCACACGCGGCCGACCATTTCGGACAAGATATCGGTCGGCAGCTCCACGGCACTCTCGATGGCATAGGCCGGAAACTCGGGGAAGTCATTGGCATCGAGCGTGTTCAGGCGGAAAGAGCTCTTCTCGCAACCAATCAGCACCTGGCGCTCGGACAGCTCAAAGGTGACCGGGGCATCGGGGAGGGTCTTGGTGATATTGGAGAGCATCTTGCAGGGGATAACCATCTCGCCCTCTTCTTCGACATGCGCCGCAATGCGATGACGGATCGAGATAGTGTAGTTAGAGGTCTGGAATTCCAAGATGCCGTCTTGCGCCTTGACGAGCACGCCCGACAGGATGGGAAGGGTGGATGCCGAAGCGACACCCTTCATAACGACGCCGATGGCTTGTGTAAGCGAGCTCTGGCTGACGGTGAACTTCATCTTTTAATACCTTTCTATAGATATAAATATCTTAATAATAGTAATAGCACTGACGAAACTGTTGATTACTCCCAAAGACGCAGGTCAGACCCAGAAAGAGAATCGACAGCAACCTGTGTGCAACAGGGGTGGTTTTCCACGTTCAAAACCTGCGCAAAACTTTTCATCACCGCGGGTTGGGTTTTAGACACCTTATGCCCGTGGTTTCGACAAGTTTTCAACAGGTGTCTCTATTTCCCTACGAGCGCAGTGTAATTTTATCGCGCAGCGACTTGAGGTCTTCGGTGACGGTGCGGTCTTCCTGGATCATCTTCTGGACCTTTTTGTAACTCGTGCTGACGGTCGAGTGGTTGCGGTTGCCAAATTCGGCGCCCACCGCCGTGGTCGTCATCTCGCACATTTCGATGGCCAGATAGATGGCAATGTGGCGTGCTTTGGCGATATTGGCGTTGCGACGCGGGCCGATGAGCTCCTCGTGCGTCACGCCGTACTGCTCTTCGATGACGGACTGAACCGTTTGCACGTTGATCTTTTTGGCCGATGTGTCGAAGTACTGGCTGGCGATGGCGTCGATATCGTCAAAGGTGAGCTCCCCGCCCTCGCGCTCGCGGTCGCCCGCCTCGCCGGCGCAGCGCTCGCAGAAGCTCTCGAGTTCGCGGATGTTGGTGCCCGACACCTCGGCCATGTGCTTAAAGTGCTCATCGGTCAGGTGCCCGCCGTCGCCCCCGTAGGCCGCCAGCAGTGAGTCGTCGCCTGCCTCGGGAGCGGCGACGATGGTGTTCTCGTAATAGCGCTGCAAGATCTTGTATTTCATCTCGTAGCTGGGCTCTGCGACCAGGCAGAGCATGCCGGCGTTGAAGCGGCTGGTCAGACGCTCGTCCATGCTCAGGTCCTTGGGGGCGCGGTCTGCCGCGATGACGACCTTCTTGTTGTTGCGGATGAACTCGTCCATGAGCTGGAAAAAGTAGTCCACGCTCGCGCGCTTGCCGATGATGTTTTGGATGTCATCGATGATGAGCACGTCCACGCCGTGGTACGCCTGCATGATGGGGGCGTTGCTCTTCTTTTGGCGGTCGAACTCGGTCATCAGGTCGTCCAGATATGCCTGGGAGTTGGCATACTTGACCTTGATCTCGGGCGACTTCTCGGCGAGCTCGTTTTTGATAGCGAGCAACAGGTGGGTCTTGCCCAGGCCCGATTTGCCGTAGATGAACAGTGATGTGCACGTGCCGCGCTCGTCCGCGAGGGCGGCAAACTTGAGTGCCGAGCGATAGGCATGGCTGTTCTCGGGGCCGTAGACAAAGTTCTCAAAGGTAAATTTTGAGTTCGCGGCGAGTGGGGCTCCATCCGTATTCTGCTCGGCCGGCACGGTCGGTGCTGGCATGGGTGAAGCGGGGGTCGCAGCTTGCGTGGATTTAGTCGGCGCTCCACCCTTCATCTGGTTCATCATGCGACGAAAATCATCGGCCGAGAGCGTGTTCTTGATTGCGATGCCCGAATCAGCGCCCGCCGCTGCGTCGTGAGCGATGGGCATGTGCGTGACGGGTGCGCTCGTTGACGTCGCTGCCGCTGTCGGCAACGGTGCCATGGTTTCACGGGAAACATCGCTGCGCTGGTGCTCGATTGTCGGCGCGTCGCCTGCGGAGGCCGGCACCGCCGGGGAAGCAGCGGGAGCCGTGGTCGGCGCCGTCGCGGCAGCGGATTCCGTCGCGGCGCCTTGCGGTGCCACGATGTCGAGCGCAATCGGTGCAAAGGCGATTTCTTCCAGATAGGCCTCAATAGTCGGCTGATGCTTTTTGAGCTGCGCGATGGCAAAGCGCGAGGGCGCCTCGATCGTGAGCGTATCTTCGGTCAGGCTTATGGCGCGCGATTGCCCCAGCATGTTGATGAGGCGTGCATCTTGGCCGTCGCGCTGGCAAAAGGCGATGGCATCCCCCAGGATGATGCTTGCTTCCTCGTCCACTGTCTCTCCCGTTCTTTAGCTCTGAGCTCGCACGCGAGCGGCGCCGAGTTCGGTCAGATGGTATTTCTGGCCATGCTTGATGACCAAGCCAGCCTGCGCCAAGTCATTGAGCGTGCGTGACCAAGTGGGGGCCGAGTTTCCAAACGTCCTCGCCAGATCGGTTGCACCGCACGCTTGATTTTGCGCCAAATAGCCCAGCGCGGCGTTGCCGCGATCGCTTACGAACACGTCCGGTTGTGGCTGCGCATACTGATTTGCTGCATTAGGATACATCATTTGAGCTGCTGGTTGTTGAGAACTCTGCATCGGCGGCATTTGCTGTTGAAAACTTTGAGGCCACTGTTGGTAAGGCTGCGGAGGCATCTGCTGGGCCCAAGGGTTGTACTGCTGCTGCGGCATCTGCTGGTACGGCTGCTGATATCCCTGCTGGTACTGTTGCGGGAACTGCTGGCCATACCCCAGTGGCGGCATCTGCTGATATGGATATCCCTGTTGGTACGGCTGATAGCCCATTTGCTGGCCACCCGGTGCTCCCGTCGCCTGCTGCATTGCTGCTGCATCCTGATCCGCCAGCGGCATGGTCTCTGGCATGTTTGGCGGCATCGACATCGATGTCGCCTGGGGCTCTTGTGTAGGAAGCATTCCGGGCTGCTGCATCTGTCCCACGGGGGGCTGCATCTGCTGCGTTGCCATGGGCTGCTGCGCAAAAGCTCCCGGCAGGGGATATGTGGGGTGCTCCGTCTCGGGCCGCACGGCAGCACCGCGTCCGCCGGCACGCTCGATTTCCTGCACGCGTTTAGGGTTCAGGCTTACCGTAACCACGGTGCCGTTGCCCATGTTGTCCTCGATGGATACGGCACCGCCGGCGTTTTCCAAATACTCCTGCACCATGGGAAACCCTGCTCCGGTTCCACGGATATAGCGCTTCATCTTGCTGTTTGCACTGGTAACGCCAAAGTCGAAAGCGCGCTCCTTGTCGTCGATGCCGGGTCCTTGATCGGCAAAGCGGATGGTGTCTCCGCCGTCCAGAATCGAGATGATAGGCTCGGCAAAGTGCGCGTGGATAAAGTTTTCGACAATCTCGCGGATGACCATGAGCGAGATATGGCCAC
>UQZM01000061.1 GCA_900545615.1 uncultured Collinsella sp. | reverse complement strand
CAGACCAGAAGTGCCCCCGTTCGTAGCTCCGTAGGAGCAGAACGGGGGCACTTCATTGGTCGAGGACGTTTTCAAAACCAAGCCCGACCCCGGCCGGAGGGACTACGGACGCTACAGGTTCTTGACACCCATCGCGCGCATGGCGTTCAGGATGGCGATAATCGCCACGCCTACGTCGCCGAACACGGCAAGCCACATGTTGGCGATGCCCAGTGCCGCAAGCACCAGAATCAGCAACTTAATGCCCAGCGCAAAGATGATGTTCTGCCAAACAATCGACATGGTCTTGCGCGCCACGCGGATCGCGCGGGAGATGTTGGACGGCTTGTCATCCATGAGCACGACGTCCGCCGCCTCAATTGCGGCGTCCGAGCCCATAGCGCCCATGGCGATGCCAACGTCTGCGCGGGTAAGCACGGGTGCGTCGTTGATACCGTCGCCGACAAAAGCGAGCTTGCCCTTGTCGCTTTCGCCCGCGAGCAACGCCTCAACACGCTCGACCTTATCGCCCGGCAGCAGCTGCGCGTGGAACTCGTCGAGGCCGAGCTGCTTGGCCACAGACGCTGCAACGTCCTCGCGGTCGCCCGTGAGCATAACGGTGCGCTTGATGCCGGCGGCGTGCAGGTCACGGACCGTCTGCTCGGCATCGGCCTTAACGGTGTCTGCAATCACGATGTGGCCGGCGTACACGCCGTCAACGAGCACATGGAGGATCGTGCCGACAACATCACAGTCCGGTGCTTCAACGCCGGCCGCGGCGAGCATCTTGGCGTTGCCGACGACGACATGCTTGCCGTCGATGGTCGCCGTCACGCCGTGGCCCGCGTCATTAGTGGAATCCGTTACGCGCGTGGGGTCAAGCTCGCCCTGGTAGGCGACACGCACGGACTGCGCGATGGGGTGATCGGAGAACGACTCCGCAAGGGCTGCGACCTCGAGCAACGACTGCTCGGTATAGCCAGCCTCGGGGTGCACCGCGACCACCGAGAACGTGCCGTTGGTGAGCGTGCCGGTCTTGTCAAAGACGACGGTGTCCACATCGGCGAGCGTCTCGAGGTAGTTAGAACCCTTGATGAGGACGCCCAGCTTGGATGCGCCGCCAATGCCGCCAAAGAAGCTGAGCGGGACGCTAATCACGAGCGCGCACGGGCAGCTGACGACCAGGAAGGTCAGGCCGCGCAGGATCCAGTCGGACCAGGCGCCGGTGACCAAGCCGCCGCCGAGCGCGAGTACCGCGGCAGCGCCGGTGACGGCGGGCGTGTAGACGCGGGCGAAGCGCGTGATAAAGTTCTCGGTGCGCGCCTTCTTTTCGCTGGCATTTTCCACGAGCTCCAGGACGCGTGCGACGGTGGACTCGCCAAAGGGCTTGGTGGTGCGCACGTGGATGAGGCCCGTCATGTTGATGCAGCCGCTGATGATGTCGTCGCCGGACTTGGCGGGGCGGGGGATTGACTCGCCCGTGAGAGCGGCGGTGTCGAGCTGGGTTTCGCCCTCGACGATGACGCCGTCGATAGGCACGCGCTCACCGGGCTTGACCACGATCACGGTGCCGACGGCGATGTCATCGGGGAAGACCTGCTCGAGTGTGCCGTCGGGCTGCTCGACGTTAGCGTAGTCGGGCGCGATGTCCATCATGGCACTGATCGACTTGCGGCTCTTGCCCACGGCGTACGCCTGAAACAGCTCGCCGACCTGGTAGAACAGCATGACGGCGGCGCCTTCGGCCATGTGCGGGTCGGTATCGGGGAAGAGCACCATGGCAAACGCGCCGATGGTCGCGACGGCCATGAGGAAGCTCTCGTCGAAGGCCTTGCCGCGGCGGATGTTATTGAATGCCTTTTGCAGTACGTCGTAGCCGGCAATCAAAAACGGCACGAGGAACAGCACAAAGCTGGCGTAGATGTCGCCCGGGGTGCCGAATGCGGCAGTGAGGGTGCCGAGCTCATCGAGGGCGTACACCACGGCAAAAATGCCCAGCGCTACCAGGATGCGGTTGCGCTTATGCTCGAGTGATTCTTTTTTCTTGCGCTTCTTCTTTTTCTTTTTGGGGTCGGCGGTGGCCATGACTCGTATCCTCCCATTTGAATGAATGAACACTCGCTCATATAATTTCGCGAGCAAAGGCCGCGGCAAGCGCGGCCTTGCAGGTTGGCGTAAACCTGGGCTAGAGAATGATCTCGCAGTCCGGCTCGGCGTCGGCCGTAAACTCAACAACGCGGTTGAGCACCTCGTCGAACTCAGCATCATCGGCCTCGAGCGTCAGCTTCTGGGTCATAAAGTTGACGGACACGGATTTGACGCCCTCGAGCTTGGCCAGCTCGTCCTGAAGCTCGCGCGCACAGTTGGCGCAATCGATCTCATCGAGCCTGTACTGCTTTTTCATGGTGGGTTCCTTTCCCGTTTTTGCGGCTTGGGTGCAGGCCGCGCTGGTACCGTGGTTGGTTGCTATTCGCAGATATGGCTCATGCCCTGGTTGAGCATGGTGTAGACGTGGTCGTCGGCGAGCGAGTAGAGGATATTGCGCCCGTCGCGCCGGAATTTAACCAGGTGCGACTGCTTGAGTGTGCGCAGCTGGTGCGACACCGCGGACTGCGAGGTTTCGGTCGCTTCGGCGATGTCTGCCACGCAGAGCTCGCGGCCCATGAGGGCGTAAAGGATCTTGATGCGCGTGGTGTCGCTGAAGACCTTGAACAGGTCGGCGAGGTCGTAGAGAAGCTCCTCGTCGGGAAGGTCCTCGGGCGAGCAGGTGGTGGGGATCGCGGGTTCGGTGGCCTCGATGTCGGGTTTCGTTTCATCAACGCGGATGCTCATTGCAATATCCTTTCATATGAACATGCGCTCATATAACTTGCTTTCGATTATATGAGTGTATGTTCATATGTCAATACAATTTGCGTTAATTTCGATGACTGCTTGCCGCCTCTGCGATTTTCTGTGGGTTGGGAGACATCGACGCAATGCTCGCCAACATATTTCGAGATGTTCGGCTAGCATGCTAAGAAAGCCACCTTGAGAAGCATTAGAACTGTTCATATTTGTACTTTATCGTGTCAAATACCGCGAGAATCAGTTCTTCCTCTACGGGAGTTCCTGCAGAATCAGTTTTATCTAAAGTTATATTGAGCATTGCTGCAGCCAATCTGGCACATCGGTGGCCGAATAAGTCGAAAAATGTAGGTGGACATCCGCAGAGATCGCCTTTAGAAGAGCGAATTCTCAATTAGATCAATAATCGTGTCGTCTTCCGTGCGGTTTTCATCGATTTTTGCGAACATGTCGCATTCCCAAGCCCCATTGATTTCCTCAGCAAGGGCCCCGACGTGTTGCATGTCGTCGGGTTCGGGCACATCGTTGATGCTCGGGTCATCAGCTTGCGGATATTGGCTTGCAATTTCGCGCTTGGCGGCCTCTTCTTCTTTGAGTGTCTCCAGGACGCGGCGACCGTATTCGAAGTAGCGCCGCAAGACAAATTGACGAAGAGTTTCTTGCAGGATGGCGAAGTTATCCGGGAGTCGACCGGGCCATATCTTCTCGCGAATGCGAATCGCTTCCATGACCCGTTTAAAAGCGGACTGCTTGAAAAACGAATGACGATTAACTGTGATAACGGCATATCCCATGTTTCGCAGCGTGTTTCGGCGCTCCTCGTCAATTGATTGCTGCTCGGGTTCGTCGTGGTAAAAGCCGTTGTGTTCGATATCGGTCATCGAATTTTCGAGCAGCGCGTCGAGGTAGAAAACCGTCCGTCGCGTTAGGGCGGCGTATCTTTTGGGGACTGGGATCGGATAATCCGTTTTGATAGCGCGTATGGCTAAGCCACCCATTGACTTGGGCATTGTCAGCATCATGACAAACGCCGTTTCGAGTGGGGAGCGACAGCCTTCGTGTACATAAGAAAGTGCCTTAAGTGCTTTATTAGATCCACGATACCCCGGTGCCTCTGAAAAGAAGGCTCTGAGCTCTTCAACGCTGGTTAGGGCTGGGCGCTCGCGATATTGAGTTTCGTCGGACGTTCCAAGCGCGTAGGAGCCGCAGATTTCAAAGTAATACTCAACGAGCTCCGAAAGGTTGAGGTCGGCTGTTGCTTCTAACGCGCACAGCTTGATATCGACGATGTAGACGTTCGGCTCGAGTTCTAGGTAGCTTTCTGCATCAAACGTATAGCGCGTGCAGTGGCAGATGCAGCCCTTGCGGTGCCTTTTGGCATTATTGGAAAACGTCAGCACATGGATACGTTCAGAATCGGCATTCTTTCTGTTGAGCCATGCTCGCGCCGCTTCCAGGTCGGACGTGGTCGGCGCAGACACCCTGATCTTTTTCATAGGTATGGGACCGGTCGCGTAGCTTGCGAGCGAGTTGGCTGTTTGGTATACAGCGCGTGCCGTGGTATGTGACAGAATGATTCCCATACGCGCATGATGGCATAGCGGACGCCGCATACGCCCGAAACTTCGGGCAACGGTATTGGGGCGCGGCTTATCTTCTGCGAACGGTGGGTTTTGAGCTGTCGTATTGAGGGGGGCAGCTTCGGCTGGGGAGGTTTCTGTCGGCCGCCCCATTTTGGTGAACTTTAGTTGCGGATTCGTAGCTTCTAAGCGTTTTTGCCGACCGCTCAGATGCCTCACCAACATAATTTGAGTTATTCGGCCTTATCCTATACGAATGGTGCGATCGCAACGTCCTATTCGAATTGATTCAGGTAGATTTATGGGGCTTGGTTGCGAAATTGGGGCGACTATAGCGCTCGATTGCGGTTCAAGGGGCCTCGACTAGTGGTTCAGCTGGCCGAACAACTCGAAAAAAGTAGGTGGGCCAACCTGCCGACTATGTGAAGCACGCGAATTTGCTCGTTTTGATGCAAACTAGGGTGCAGCCATAAGACTGCGCCCTAGTTTACTGCGTGCCGGTGCCTCCAGACGGATTGCACTGTGCCTGGCAGGCGCTCCCGCAGATGGATCGGTTATTTCGCGAATAGGTTCTTGAGGTTGAACTCGGCCTGTACCGTGCGGAGCATGAGGTCGGTGTCGTCCAGACCCAGATGCTGCTCGTTGGCGTCGGGCGCGAGGGTGCCGCGACGGCGTGCCCAGTTCTCGAGCGCGGCGGGGGCGGACTCGCGGGGGAGCGAGCGCACGTCGGCGTCCAGGCTGCGGCAGATCTGGCGCGAGTCGATGACAATGATCTTACCCGCGCGGCGTGCCTCGGCGTAACCGTCCAGGTGAATCTTGAACCAGCTGTCCTCAAAGGCGGCGTTATGCGCCATGTACGGGTACTTCTTCATAAGCTTGAGCAGCTGCTTTTGCAGCTCCTTGTTCTCGCGGAAGGGCGTTTTGCCGTCGATGTCGTCCCAGGTGATGTGGTGGATATTCGACAGCGGTACATCCTCGCCGCGGTAGATGTCGGGCAGGCCGCAGTAGTGTGCCTCGGCGTCGTGTGGGACGGCGTCGCTGGTGAGCTCCATGATCTCCCAGCCCACGTTGATGATATAGCCGCGCTCGGGTGCACGGCCGGTGGTCTCGATGTCGATACCGAGCACGGTGCCCTGGATGGGCTTGCGGGCGTAGGCCACGCCGAGCGCGTCGTGGTCGCCGCGGATTTCGCGCATAACGGACGCGGCAGTGCGCTTTTGCATCTTGCCGATGGCGGCGCAGGTGTCAGCATCGGACAGGCCGCGCGAAAGCGTCGCGGGCGTCACGTTGCGCAGGCGTGCCTCGCCAATCTGGTCGCACAGGTCGCGGTTGCGGTCGGCCAGGTCGCGCACGGTGGCAAAGTCGAAGCTGGGGTCGCCCTCGGCGGTAAAGTACTCGGTCTCGAGCACCTTGAGGGCCTCTTCGCCCTTCTGGCGCTCGGACTCCATGGCGCCGTGATCGCCATAGATAAACATAGGGATAAACGGTTGGCGTTCGTATTCGAGTGCTTGCGAAACGTTCATAGGCTGCTCCTTGGACGGGCCGCGTCGCGCGGCTCGGGGTTACTGAGTTGTGGTGAGATGATAGTTTACCATGGGCAACTATTGGCACCGCGCCCGGGACAACTACAATACCCTAGTTGACCGCTAGGACTTTTACAATGCTGCCGAAAGACACGAAAGGTTCCATCCTTCATGGATTTGCTGATTGATATTTTGCTCGACGCCGGCAAGGACACGCTGTCGCTGGTGCCGTTTTTGTTGGTGACGTATCTGGCCCTCGAGACCTTGGAGCACGTCGCGGGCGACCGCGTTAACGGGGCCATCAAGCGCGCCGGCGCCACGGGTCCCGTGGTTGGCTCGCTGCTGGGCATGGTGCCGCAGTGCGGCTTTTCGGCAATGGCGGCCACACTGTACGCCGGTCGTGTCGTGACCTTGGGCACGTTGGTGGCGGTGTTCCTTTCGACCTCCGATGAGATGCTGCCGCTGTTGCTCGCCGAGCAGGTGCCCGTGCAGACCATGGCGATGCTTTTGGCTTCGAAGGCACTGATCGCGCTGGTCACGGGCTTTATCGTGGACGCCGCCATTCGCGGCCTGCGTCGTAACGCTCGCGCGCATGCGGCGATTCGCCGCACCGTGCTGGGAACCGCGGCCAACCCGGCCCACGTGAATTGCGCGCACGACGACCACACTGGCGGTGACATCATCGACGAGGTGGCCGAGGCGGGCGTGAGCGCCGACCACATCCACGAGCTGTGCGAGCGCGACCATTGCGGTTGTGATGAAGACGAGGACGAGCACGAACACGGACATGGCCACGATCACGGTCATGAGGGCGAATATGAACACCATGATGGTCACGGTCACTCCCATTCCCACGAAGGGACGCCTGTCCTGTCGATTATCCGCAGCGCCATCTCCCACACCGTGCAGGTATCGGTATTCATTTTCCTGGTGACGCTGATTCTGGTTGCCGTGCTCGAGACGTTCGGCGAGTCCGCAATCGAGCAGTTCCTGCGCGGCAACGAGACGCTTGCGGTCCTGGGCTCGGCACTCGTCGGCCTGATCCCCAACTGCTCGGCCAGCGTCGTCATCACGCAACTGTACCTGGAAGGCGCGCTGCAGCTGGCCCCGATGCTCGCCGGCACGCTCATTTCCGCCGGCGTGGGTTATCTGGTGCTGTTCCGCACCAACCGCAGCGCCCGCGAAAATGCCGTGTTCCTGATCATGATGTACGTCATCGGCGCTGGCTGGGGCCTCATCCTCTCCGCCGTTGGCCTTTAAGTAGATTATTGGGACATGTCTTACGATCTACCTCTGTGACCAGGGCATTCCCCGCCGCCAAAACAAATAGGTAGATTTCCGGACACGTCCCAAAAATCTACCTTGGTTAGCGCAGCAGCTCGGTGAGGTTGCGTTTAAAGCGGGCGCGGTCTTCGCTGGTAAATGCCGCCGGTCCGCGAGTGCGTCCCCCGGCGCGGCGTACCTTCTTTTCCTCGTGGCGAATAAACAACTGCATGTCGATGGTCGCTTTGTCGTAGACGCGCCCGCGCACGCCGATGGCGGCGGCATCGCGCCCGAGCACCATGCTCGCCAAGCCAATGTCCTGCGTCACGACTACGTCGCCCGCCTGCAGGCGTTCGACAATGGCAAAGTCGGCGCTGTCGGCGCCCACGCTCACATCGAGCGTCGTGACCCAAAATCCGCGTCGCGCATGCTCGACGTCGCGCGGATCGTCGCGGCGAATGTGGCGTTCCAGGTTCTGTGTGCTGTTGCCGGCGATAACGACGGCGACGCCCGCCCGCCGCGCGCAGTCAATCGACTCGCGCGTGACCGGGCAGGCGTCTGCATCAATAAAGAGCGTTCGTGGCATCTAGTGCACCAGTTTGCCAAATTGAATAGCACGAACAATCAGCGTTACGCCAAACACCAGCAGCGCGGCGCCGCTAAAGATGACGAGCATCTTGGCCGACCACAGCGGATAGATAAACACGAACATGCCGGCGATGATGGAGAGTGCGCCGCTCAGGATGGCGAGGGCGCGGTTGGACGAAAGCTCGGACTCCAGAATGGACATGACACCTTCGACGATCCAGCCAAAGCCGGCCACGATAACCACCATCGTGGTGAGCGTCGCGGTCGAGAAGGCCTGGTTGCGCAGGATTATGACGCCGCCCAAGATAATGAGTAGGTTGGAGATGATGCTCGTCACGCGCCAGCCGGTGGGCAGCAGTGGCTCGAAAACAGCGGTAAACAGCCTGATCGCGGCCGTGATCACAAAGTAGAAGCCCAAGACGGTCGTTAGGAAGACGAGGGACTTGGCAGGCGCAAACAGCAGTGCGATGCCGGCGACGAGCGCCAAGACGCCCGTGATGGCGTAAATCCAGCGCACGGCCTTGACGGCCTTGCCTGCCATGCTTTTCTCGTCAAATCCAAACTGGCTCGATTTTTGGTCATCATTCTTAAAGATGCCCATAATGTCTCCTTTCCGTGCGGTGCACGTCGCGTTCATTGCTCTCCGTGCGGCGTACGCCAAAAGTGCTGCAACAAGTATCGCCCAAGGGCGCCGATGCATGGGGCGGGAAGGACGAATTGCCGCCCCACATTCCCGAATTGTTACTTTTGTTCCCGCTCCAGTGAGGATTAATCAACAATTGTAGAACATTACGCCGCTGTATGTAATTGCCTAGGTTTTAGGTTAGATTCTCCTAAGAACAATTGCCCGAAATTGGGGGTCCCTATGAACGAAACAGTTCCCGCGGCGCCGTCGAGCGCGGAGTCGATGGCAAAGCAAGGTTGCGAAAAGCTCGGCCTGGACACGTTTGACGCGCTGGTCCGCCGCGCCCGTACGTGCCGTCGCTTTGACGAGTCCATGCGCGTGCCGCGTGAGTTTTTGCTCGAGCTGGCAGAGCTGGCTCACCTGGCTCCCTGTGGTGCCAATGCTCAGCGTCTTCGTTTTCATGTGGTGAGCGGTTCCGAGGACTGCGCTCGCGTGTTTGACGAGCTTGCATGGGCCGGCGCGCTTAAGGACTGGCCGGGTCCTGCCGAGGGTGAGCGCCCGACCGGCTACATCGCGATTCTTGCCGAGCGCGCCGTTCCGGGCAAGCCCGCCGCTCCTATTACTGAGGTCGACACGGGCATTGCCGCGCAGACGATGATGCTCGCCGCCCGCAGCGCCACGCCCGAGGTGGCTGCCTGCATGTTCAAGGCCTTTACGCCCCACGCGATCGATGCCATGGGGCTCGATAGCGACAAGTATGAGCTCAAGCTGATCATGGCGTTTGGCGTTCCGGCCGAGACGCAGGTGATCGATGCGATCGATTCCAACCCCGACGGCTCAATTAATTACTGGCGCGACGAGGCGCAGGTGCACCACGTACCCAAGCGTTCGCTCGCCGACGTGCTGGTGTAGTTGAGTGTCACCGCGGTGTGATCCGGCGGTAAACCACCACAAAGGTGCCTGTCCCCTTTGTGGTGGTACGAGGGGAGGGTGTGTGGCAGATCTGTATTTGGTGCGGCATGGGCAGACTGAGCTCAATGTGCAGAGCATTTTGCAGGGCTGGCACGATTCGTCGCTTACGGCGCGCGGGCGCGAGCAGGCGTTGACGGCGCGTACGGCGTTTGCGGCGCGTGGCGTGGCCTTTGATCATGTGTATTCCTCGCCGTTGGGCCGGGCGTGGCATACGGCAGAGCTTATTGCTGGCGAGGGCCGTTCCATAGAGCTGGTCGATGACCTGCGTGAGTGGCATTTTGGCTCGCTGGAGGGCACATCAAATCGCGAGATGCCGCCGCAGCCCTGGGGTGATTATCCGGTTGCCTTTGGTGGCGAGTCGGAAAGTGAGCTTCAGTCGCGCATGGTCGCGGCGCTGTCCCGCATCATGGCCAGGCCGCAGCACGACTGCGTGCTGGCGGTTTCCCACGGCTCAGCCTGCCAGGAGTTTCTTGAGTATGTGACTGGCGAGGGGGAGCTACCCGACAACGGCGCCGTGCTTCATTTTGGCTATTGCGACGGGGCGTTTTCGCTCCTTGATTGGTAACGAACGAAAGGACCCCTATGAATAAAGACCTGTATCTGGTTCGTCATGGGCAGACAATATTCAACCTTAAGCGCATTATTCAGGGTTGGAGTGACTCGCCGCTCACGCAGCTGGGATGCGACCAGGCGGCGCGTGCCGGCATGTTCTTGCGTGCGCGCGGCATTGAACCCGATCATGCCTACACCTCCACACTTCATCGCACCGAGCAGACTATCGCCAACCTGTGGCCGGGCTTGGCGTACGAGCGCCTGGACGGTCTGCGTGAGTGGTTCTTTGGCGACTTTGAGGCCGAGCGCGTGATGCTTATGCCCGAGCGCCCGTGGCGAGATTTCTATCGTCAGTTTGGCGGCGAGGGCCAGATGCAGGTGCGCGAGCGCATGGCGGCGACGATAACCGATCTTATGCGACGTCCGGACCACGAGTGCGTGCTCGCGGTGAGCCACGGTTCGGCTATCAAGGAGTTTTTGGACCACGTGCGGGGCGCGGCGGCCGACGAGCGCGAACGCGTGCCGGGCAACTGCTCAGTGCTGCATTTTGCGTTTGACGATGCGGCCGATACGTTTGAACTGGTCGAAGTCTTTACGCAGGAAGACTACGCGCGCGAGCTGGGGCTTGAACCGCTCGTGGCTACTGCGGGTCCGCAGCGCGGATAACGCGAGCGCGGCGGCACGGGTCGTCGGCATAACTTCTCGACGCAAAAGGGGCGGAGATGCATGTACCTGCTGCATCTCCGCCCCCTGTTTGTTGGGCTGCCGATTTTTGTGCTGGACGGTCTGGTCTTGCTAGAACCGCGCGACCTGGTGCGTGAGCAGACCCGTCGGAACCTGCGCCGCGCCGCCGCTGACCTGCGCGGCGGGGAAGAGCGCAGCTACGGCAAAGTTGAACGGCTCTTTGCCCGTGTAGGTGCCGGCGGCACGTGCATCGTCGGCCAGGAGCTGTGATGCCTCGACTAGTGCGACAGCGTAGGCAGGGTCGTCGGCCAGTGCCGGCTCCGGCGCCTGGTCGAGCATGGCGCGGATGGCCCCGACGGCGTCCTCGCGCTTGACCTCCCACACGCGGTGCGTAATGCCGGCGGGGTCGGTGACGGCATAGAGTGAAGCGCCCTCTTTTGCGGCGCCGAGGATGATATCCATGACGGGAGAGGCTTCGTAGACAAGCGTTACGGGACGGGGCTGTACCTTGAGGTCGGCGATTGCGCGCGCAGCGGCGGTCGTATCGGCGGCA
>UQZM01000060.1 GCA_900545615.1 uncultured Collinsella sp. | reverse complement strand
CGTCGTGCCCAGACCGGCTCCGTTGAGGGCGCTGTGGGCACGCAGGCCTTTGCCGATGCCGTTATCGCGCACCTGGCCTAAGGTATGCACGCTGCAAACGCCTAAATAGTACTTAAGTGTTTGCGTATAACCTGAGAATCAATACGCCCGGCGCTCTGTCGGGCGTATTCTATTGCGGACTATGTTTCCTAACAAGGAGTAACTGATATGGGTCTGATTCAAAAGAAGGACGAGAAGGACGAGATCGACGGCATCCAGATCATCGAGCGCGGCGAAGGCCCCGACGGTGACGAGGACGAGAAGATCGATCTGGTCGCCGGTACGTCTGCCGAGCACATTGCTGCCGGTACGACGGCCGAGGAGGAGGACGCCCGTCTGGAGGCAAAGATTGCCGCGGACGCCGCCGACGAGAACCTCATGCCCCAGGAGCAGGACGAGGACGACGACTCCGACGTGGACGACCACGCTTGTAAGCACAAGAAGACGATGATTGTCGCCTTTGTGGTCGCCATCGTGATCGCTGCCGTGGTCGGCTTCTTTATCGGCAACGGTGGTTTTGGCGGCAAGGGCGTCGGCTCGGCGACCCTGTCCGAGGACCAGCTCGATTCGACCGTGGCGAGCTATAGCTACAACGGCAAGAAGAGCGACATCACCGCGCGTGAGGCCATCGAGAGTCAGTACAGCCTCGACACCGTCAAGGACGACGACGGCAACTACACCGCTCCGTCTGCCGACGTTATCCTGTCCTACGTGCGCAACCAGATTCTGCTGGACGCTGCCGAGGACGAGGGCATTACCGTCTCTTCCAAGGAAATGAAGCAGTATGCCGAGGATTCCATCGGCACCTCCGACTACAAGACCATGGCCACGCAGTACGGCGTGTCCAAGGACCAGGCCAAGCAGATCGTCCGCCAGTCCGCGACGCTGCAGAAGCTCTACAAGAAGAAGGTGGGCGATAGCTCCGCAAGCATGCCGACCGCCCCGACCGAGCCTGCTGACGGCAACGAGGAGACCGCGAGCAAGGACTACGCCGACTACATCATCAACCTTGCCGGTGACGAGTGGGATAGCTCAAAGGGCACCTGGAAGGACGCCGATAGCACCTATGCCAAGGCCTTTGCCGATGATGCCTTTACGGTCGATAGCGCTACCTATAAGCAGGCCATGACCGCCTACTACACTGCTTATCAGCAGTATTCCTCGCAGGCTTCGAGCGCCAGCTCCAAGTGGACCGAGTATGCTAACGGCCTCTACGCCAAGGCCAACATCAGCATCTACGGCCTGTTTGCGTAAGGTTTGCCTGCACTACTGCGCGCTAACCGATCCATCTGATTAAGCCCGCTAGAACGGACAACGTTCTGGCGGGCTATTTGCGTTGAGGGCAGATTGGCAGCTTAATTATGGCTATTCATCTTTAAGCCCAAAAAGGCTATCGGCTTCATCGTCGGATATATATTCCAGTACATCGCCTGGTTGGCAGTCGAGTGCACGGCATATCGCGTCAAGAGTTGAAAAACGTATGGTAGAAACCTTGCCCGTCTTAATGCGTGACATATTGACCTGGGAGATGCCCACACGTTCCGCAAGCTCTTTGGATGAGATCTTGCGTTCGGCGAGCATGCGGTCAAGCCGCAGAATAATCATGGATTCCCCCTAGAGCAACTCGTCATCTTGTTTTTGCAGGATATACCCGTAGCGGAAGATGCTGGCAATCAGGCAAATAATCAGGCCTGCAAAGAGCATAGAGGGCTCGAATAACTGGCCGACGAACGCATCCGTAAAGCTGCCACCAAATCCTGAGAGTATCATTCCCGTGATTACGGCACCAAGAAGCCTCACGGCAACGCCGCCGATAAGGAATAAATGTCCTACTCGACGAAGTGTGTGGTTACATTCAAGGTCAAAGGGCCTGCCTTCCTTTTCAATGTTGAAGAAAAGCCTGCGCACGCTTAGCGCGATGGTAAGCGCAAGGCATGTCATCAAGAGGCTCCCTATGGCAGTGTGACCATCGTGTGCGACGAGCATAAGTGGGGCCTGCGCATCGGTACCGACGATAGCAAGGCATGGCCCTTCGCCGCCTTGAAGTTCTACGGATTGGAGACACGACCCTTGGGAGAGGCTAGGCAATACGAGTAGAAGGTCAATCGCAATGACTGCGAGAAGTCCCAGAGCGAGCGCGGTGGTAATGCAGATCGTGGCCCATTTGCAGATGCGAGCGAGCTTCCTCAGTTTGGCTATCGTCTGTTCGCGGCTGATGGTTTCATTCGATATAGATGCGCTTCGATGGACCATAACCCCTCCAATCGGCGTTTTGTATGATACTTGTATCATATCAGAATTAACGATAAACGATAAATAATTACGGATAATGAGTAAGTAATGATTGAAAACGATTAGCGTGAGCTATTAGCTCATTTTGGATGCTGGAGTTTGGCGCGTGGGGGATGAGGACAAATGCCAAAACTTCCCGTGATCGTTCCCGTGATTGCGCAAGCGCTCCATCGGGTTCCCCTAATTCATCTGGGAAAACAACTGCAAACGATTGCAAGTAACCGGTGAACGGTCGAAAACTACCGTTCACCGATAATCTCAAAACTGGTTCTAACTGGTATTAAGTCAAAAAGACCAATTCACATATCTTCACAATGACCTGCAATTTTTCTACACGCTATTTTTAGCCGCCCTGCGTTGTTTAGACACAGGAAAAGATCCGATTTTTTGCCAAAGCATTTCGAAACGGTTTCAAAACCGCAGGTAGAAGTGTTAACGACCGGTAAACGGTCGATTTATCACCGTGAGCGGTGCAAAAACGTTTTACCGTATGAATCAACGAAAGCGACCTCTTCTGGGGTGATATAGTGACAACAACACGTCACGTGGTTACTACCAGTTTAGAAACCACTGGTCTTCAAAGAACGCTTTCTAAGAAGCTTTAAGGGCGAGTGCCCGCTGGCTTCCGAAAATCATCGGACTCAGATCGTACACACCTTCGGAAGGGAAATTTGAATGGTTGGCTTTATTCTTACCGGTCATGGACAGTTCGCACCCGGCCTTGCAAGCGCTATCGCTATGGTTGCCGGCGACCAGCCTGCTTTTACCGTCGTTCCTTTTGAGGGCGACCAGGCCGCATCCTACGGTGAGGATCTCCGCGCCGCTATTACCGCCATGCGCGAGGAGTGCGATGGCGTGCTCGTCTTTACCGACCTGCTTGGCGGCACCCCGTTCAACCAGTCGATGATGATTGCCCAGGATGTCGACAACGTCGAGGTTCTGACTGGCACTAACCTCCCCATGGTTATTGAGCTTCTGTTCCTCCGCGGCAATGCCACGCTCGCCGAGCTTGGCGAGCAGGCCGTGACCGTTGGCCAGACGGGCGTCACCGCCCAGACGGTCGCATCCGTTGCCGGCTCCGACGAAGAGGATATCTTCGGCGACGAGGACGGCATCTAATGGCCGATTTCGGAGCCAGCGTCTTGAGCTCTTCGGTCGCTCTTTTGGGCCTGCTTGTCATCATGGGCTTGATTTACACCATCTGGTCGCAAATCAACATGAAGAAGAAGCAGAAGTACTTCAAGGAGCTGCACACCGAGCTCAAGCCGGGTCAGGAGGTTCTTTTCGCCGGCGGTATCTACGGAACCGTTAAGGGCATCGAAGGCGAAAAGGTCCAGATCAAAGTCCGATCCGGAGCCGTCGTAGATGTTTCGCGTTACGCGATTCAGGAGATCAAGTAACTGTCGTCAGCAAATAACGAAAGGAAGCTGATCAACATGGCAGAACCCAACATTCTTCTTACCCGCATCGATAACCGACTGGTTCATGGTCAGGTTGCCACCCAGTGGAACTCCACTCTGGGCTCCAACCTCATCCTCGTCGCCAACGACGACGTGTCGACCAACACCATGCGCCAGAACCTCATGAAGATGGCCGCTCCCACCGGCGTCGCTACGCGTTTCTTCTCCCTGCAGAAGACCATCGACGTCATTGGCAAGGCGAGCCCGCGCCAGAAGATCTTCATCGTGGCCGAAACACCGGAAGACGTGCTTACGCTCGTCAAGGGCGGTGTGCCTATAAAGAAGGTAAACATCGGCAACATGCACATGTCGGAAGGAAAGCGCCAAGTCGCCACCTCCGTCGCAGTTAACGACGAGGATGTCGCTGCGTTTAAAGAGCTGCAGGAATTGGGGGTGGAGTTGGAGATCAGGCGCGTTCCGAGCACGCCTGTTGAGGACACGAGCAAGCTCTTCTCGTAATCCTCATGATCCACGTTGTCAGGAATGAAAACCTGACATCCTGTACGTGAAATCCAAAGTGCGTACATACATTTTGAAAGGAGGAGCAAGATGGAATACTCGATCATCCAGGTCGCTCTGGTCTTCATCGTCACGTTCGTCGCGGCAATCGACCAGTTCAACTTCCTCGAGTCTCTCTATCAGCCCATCGTCACCGGCGCCGTCATCGGTCTTATCCTTGGCGACCTCAACACCGGTCTTCTCGTGGGTGGTACTTATCAGCTCATGACGATCGGCAACATGCCGATCGGAGGCGCTCAGCCGCCTAACGCCGTCATCGGCGGCATCATGGCAGCCATTCTCGCTATCGCTACGGGCCTCGAGCCCAACGCGGCAGTCGGCCTTGCCATTCCGTTCGCTCTGCTTGGTCAGCTCGGCGTTACCCTGGTCTTCACGCTTATGTCGCCGCTCATGTCCTCCGCGGACAACATGGCTCACAACGCTGACACCAAGGGTATCGAGCGTCTGAACTACTTCGCCATGGCTCTGCTCGGCCTGATCTTCGCTGTCGTCGTCACCCTGTTCTTCATCGCTGGCGCTACCATCGGTCAGACCATCGCTTCCGCTATCCCGACTTGGCTGCAGACCGGTCTCTCCGCTGCAGGCGGCATGATGCGCTTCGTCGGCTTCGCCGTCCTGCTCAAGGTTATGATGAACCGCGATATGTGGGGCTTCTTCCTCATGGGCTTTGGCCTCGCGCTCATCACCGTTGCCAACGATTCGCTGGCAACCCCTGCTCTGCTCATCCTCGCTCTCATCGGCTTCGGCATCGCTTTCTGGGACTTCCAGCAGCAGACCGAGCTGAAGGGTGCAGCTGTTTCTGACGGAGGTGACTTCGAAGATGGCATCTAATGAGTATGTGATCCCGGAGCACTACGAGGATCTCACTCCTGCTCCGCAGCTCGACCAGAAGACCCTCAACAAGATGGCTTGGCGCTCCTGCTTCCTGCAGGCTTCGTTCAACTACGAGCGTATGCAGGCCGCTGGCTGGCTCTACTCCATCATCCCCGGTCTGGAGAAGATCCACACCAACAAGAACGACCTCGCGGCTTCCATGAGCCACAACCTGGAGTTCTTCAACACTCACCCGTTCCTCGTCACCTTTGTTATGGGCATCGTGCTTTCGCTCGAGCAGAACAAGGTTGACATCCCCACGATCCGCGCCGTCCGCGTCGCCGCAATGGGCCCGCTCGGTGGTATCGGTGACGCCCTGTTCTGGCTGACGCTCGTGCCTATCACGGCCGGCATCACCTCCAACATGGCCATCAACGGCAACGCCGCTGCACCGATCATCTTCCTGGTGATCTTCAACGTCGTCCAGTTCGCTCTGCGCTTCTGGCTCATGAACTGGTCCTACAAGCTTGGCACCAGCGCTATTGACGCTCTGACTGCCAACATGCAGGCCTTCACGCGTGCCGCTTCCATCATGGGCGTCTTCGTCGTCGGTTGCCTGGTCGTCACCATGGGTGGCACCCAGATCAACCTCCAGATCCCCAACGGCACCACCCGTGGCCTCTCCGCTACTACCGTGATCGTCTCCGAGAAGGAGGCCGAGAACTTCACCGGTATGGAGGGCATCGATACCGAGACTGCTGAGGCCGGTACCATCGCCATGACCGATGAGGACGGCAACGCCCTCACCGCCTCCGATGCCGACGGCAACGCTGTCGAGTGCGGCGTCACCGATCTGGGCAACGGCATGGAGTCCGTTACCTACGGCACCGTTACCGAGGATCCGGTCAACTTCTCTGTTGCCGACACCCTCAACACCATCGTCCCGAAGCTCGTCCCGCTTATGCTTACGCTGCTGCTTTACTACATGTTCGCTAAGCACAGCTGGACCCCGACCAAGGGCATTCTGCTGCTCTTCGTCCTCGGCATCCTGGGCGCTGGCCCGCTTGGTCTCTGGCCGAGCATCTGGTAAGGCTCTAGCTTGAGGGGTGTGTCCCTACGCGGCTCACACCCCGACCCCTTAAGCCATGTGTATGTTAAAAGCCGCGTGCTCGAAAGAGCGCGCGGCTTTTTGTTTTCTTGTTGATTCGGGCGTGGCAGACAGATAATGCTAAACACCCAAGGTAGTAGCCGAGTTTGAGAAAATGGGAGGATAGGATGGCGATCGGAGCGCGTAAGCAACCGCTGTACGATCAGCTGGTCGATATTCTGACCGAAAAGATCGACCATGAATATCGCGCCGGTGACATGATTCCTTCCGAGCGCGAACTTTCGGAGCGCTATGGTCTCTCGCGCACTACGGTACGCCTGGCTCTGCAGGAACTGGAGCGTTTAGGACTGGTGGTTCGGCAGCACGGTCGCGGTACCTTTGTGACCGACCGTTCGGCAAAGGCAACCAATCTTATGCAGTCCTACAGCTTTACCGAGCAGATGCGCGCGATGGGTCGCGACCCCGAGACCACGATTCTCGAGTTTTGCGAGATGGAGGCCGATAAGAATCTGGCCGAGCATATGGGATTGCGTATCGGCGATCGCATTTTTAAGCTCAAGCGCCTTCGTTCTGCCGACAACATGCCCATGATGGTCGAACGCAGCTATCTACCGGTTCGTCAATTTCTGTCCCTAAAGCGACCGCTACTGGAGCGTAAGCCGCTTTACGATGTTATTGAGCAAGACTTTCAGCAAAAGATACGCGTGGCCGAAGAGGAGTTCTATGCGAGCATAGCCCGTCCCACCGACGCTCACCTTTTGGGAATTGTCGAGGGCTCGCCTGTGCTCGATTTGGTCAGGACTACGTATAACGAGTCAAACGAGGTTGTGGAGTATACACTCTCGGTTGCTCGTGCCGATCAGTTTAAATACAAGGTTTACCACCAGCGTAGCGACTAGTGTTCGCATTGTTTCCATATGATGATTCTTTGCATTTAACTGGTTACTACCAGATAACCAACTGAAGTGTATAATTGCACGTCAGAGGATTACTTCTAGAGAGAGGTATTAGAAATGTTCGAGAAGAGTGTCGAGGAGCTCACCGAGCTCGGCGCCCAGATCACCACGGCCGAGATTGCTCAGCAGCCCGAGCTTTGGCGTGATACGCTCAACATCTATCGCGAGAACAAGGAGGCCATCGAGGCCTTCCTGGCCGAGGCTCGCGCTATGGGCGAGGGCCGTCTGTCCGTTGTCTTCACCGGTGCCGGTACGTCCGACTACGTTGGCGATACCTGTGCCCCGTACCTGCGTCACGCTGGCAACACTGATCTCTACGACTTTAAGCCCATCGCCACGACCGACATCGTGAGCGCCCCGCGTGACTTCCTGCGCGCCGAGGATCCCACGCTCGTGGTTTCCTTTGCCCGCTCTGGCAACAGCCCCGAGAGCCTTGCCGCCGTTGCCGTTGCCAAGGAGCTCGTCCACAACGTCAAGTTCCTCAACATCACCTGCGCTCCCGAGGGCAAGCTTGCCGTCGAGTCTGCCGATGATCCCAACGCGCTGACGCTGCTCATTCCGCGCGCCAACGACAAGGGCTTCGCCATGACCGGTTCTTATTCCTGCATGACCCTGCTCTCCACCCTTATTTTCGACACTGCCTCTGACGAGCAGAAGGCCGAGTGGGTCGAGACGATTGCCAAGATGGGCGAGGAGGTCATCTCCCGTGAGCCCGAGATCGCCGATTACCTGGCTGGCGACTTCAACCGCGTGACCTACTTGGGTTCTGGCTCCTTCGGTGGCCTTGCCCAGGAGAGCCAGCTCAAGATCCTCGAGCTCGCTCACGGTCTGGTCGCTACTTCCTACGACACCTCCATGGGCTATCGTCACGGACCTAAGTCCTTCGTTGACGATAAGACGCTCGTCTTCGTGTTCGTCAATAACGACGCCTACACCCGTCAGTACGACATCGACATCCTCAACGAGATCGGTGGCGACGAGATCGCTCAGCACACCATCGCCGTTCAGCAGGAAGGTGCCACCGTCTATGAGGGTGAGTCCTTCACCTTTAAGGGCTACGAGGCACTTCCCGAGGGCTACCTTGCTCTGCCGTTCGTGATGTTTGCCCAGGCTATCAGCCTGCTCAACTCCGTGCGCGTGGGCAACACGCCCGATACGCCGAGCCCCACCGGCACGGTCAACCGCGTGGTTAAGGGCGTGACGATTCACCCCTTCACCGCTTAATCGCGTCCCCCTGTAAGGGCGCCCGTCCGCTCATAACGGCGGGCGGGCGCTTTTTGTTTTACGTGAGCTGGGTATAAGCATCACCACAGTCAACTGCTTTAGAAGCAAGGAGTGCATATGAGCACGTACGCAATTAAGGCTGACAAGTTCTTCTTGCCGGCAGGCCCGCAACTGGGCGGCTATCTTATGGTCGAGGATGGCGTCTTTGGCGCCTGGCAGGCCGACGAGCCCTCTTGCGAGATTAAGGACTACACGGGATCGTGGATCGCACCGGGTATGGTCGATACTCACATCCATGGCTTCTACAACCACTCAACTACCGATAACGATTCCGAGGGCATCGATATCAGCTCGACCGAGCTCGCCCGTCGCGGTACCACCAGCTGGCTGCCCACGACGTTCACCGATGGCGTCGAGCAGATCAAGGACGCCTGCGCCGCTATCGCCAAGGCGGACGAGGGTCGCGGCCCCGACTTCTGCGGTGCTCGCATTCAGGGCATCTACCTGGAGGGCCCCTTCTTTACCATGAAGCATGTGGGCGCACAGAACCCCGCTTATCTTATCGACCCCTCCGAGGAGGTCTTCGATCAGTGGCAGGAGGCTGCGGGTGGTCGCATCGTTAAGAGCGCCATGGCGGCCGAGCGCGACGGTTCCGCTGCTTATGCGGCTGCTCTGAACGCCAAGGGTGTGGTGACCAGCATCGGTCACTCCGACGCCACCTACGATGAGTGCATCGCCGCCATCAACGCCGGTGCCAGCTGCTTTACGCATACCTATAACGGCCAGCGCGGGCTGCATCACCGTGAGCCCGGTGTCGTGGGTGCTGCCATGTCCACGCCCGAGACCTACGCCGAGATTATCTGTGACGGCAAGCACGTAAACCCTGCCGCCATCAAGGCACTGCTGCAGGCAAAGGGTTGGCAGCACACGGTGCTCATCACCGACTGCCTGGGTTGCGGCGGCATGCCCGAGGGCAGCTACACCAGTGGTGGCATGGACGTCATCATGAAGGACAACCTGTGCTGGCTCGCCGACGGCAAGAGCATTGCCGGCTCGGTGCTCACGCTTGCCCAGGGCGTCAAGAACATCGTCGACTGGGGCATCGCCAGCGCCGATATCGCCATTCGCATGGCAACCGAGGTGCCGGCACGCTCCGCGCACATCGAGGATAAGTGCGGCAGCATCATGCCGGGTCGCGACGCCGACTTTGTCGTGTTCGACCATGAGCTCACCCTCGTCGAGACGTATGTTGGCGGCCAGAGCGTCGGCAACGCCTTTACCGAGTAACGATAGAAAAAGACGGCGGGCCCGAATCTGCTCGGACCCGCCGTATGGGTTAAACGCTCAAAAGCACCTTCACAGTTACAGCTTGTTAGCGATCTTCTTTGCCGTGCGCTTGACGCCGGCCACCAGGCCTCCTGCAGGATGCTCCTTTTCGTAGGCTAGACGCTTCTCACGTTTGGCGTACTCTTCGACGATGATGTCGCCATACTCGTCTTCGATCTTGTCGAAGAAGTCGACGGCGCCCTTAATTTCCTCGGCGGTCGGGTGTCCCTTTTGGACACCGCCGGCGAGCTTGAACGGCCCCCACGTATCAAAGCCGGGGCAGCCGTAGACACCCATAAAGATGGCCTGCCTCATGCGGCAGATGCCATCGATATCCTTGCCGTACCACTTGTTTTTGCCACCGTAGGTCATAAGGCCAAACACCTTGTCCTGCGGCTGCAGCACGTTCGTGAGCACGCGTGCCATGTCCTTGTCGATCTCGGAGTAATAGATGCCCGTGGCGACACCGATCAGATGGTATTCGTGCAGGTCGGGGTACTCGTTTTTACCGAGCGCCTTGACGTCGAGGGTATCGATCTCGGGGTGTGCCTCGACGATGGCGTCCACGAGCTTTTTCGTATTGCCGTGATGGCGCGAGGCGTAGAGGATGATGGTTCGCATAAGAAGGCCTTTCAGCTGTAATTGCATCAATGTCTGTATGGTACCCCGTTGCATGGCTAGGATACCGGACGCATCGATGAACGTGCGGGTTTGTCCTTTGGTCAGGGCCGAGACGGGTACTTGCGAGCAAAAAGCAGTTGTTCGAAAGGATGGGCAATGGAATACGCTCTCTCCAACGATTCGATTTCTATTAAGGTGTCCACGGCTGGCGGTTCGTTTACCTCGATCGAGGCTGGAGGTCGCGAGTATCTGTGGCAGGGCGATCCCGCCGTGTGGTCCGGCCAGGCGCCGATCTGCTTCCCGATTTGCGGAGGCCTGCGCGATGGCAACGCCATGACGTTTGCCGGGCATCATGTAAAGCTCGCTCGCCACGGGTTTGCGCGCAAGCAGGAGTGGAAGCTGCTGAGCCAAGGCGAGAACGAGCTGGCGATGTGCCTGGCTTCCGAGGATAACGCCGCGCTGCTGAGCGATTATCCGTACCCGTTTAAGCTTGTCGCTCGTTATACGCTTGAGGGGGATGCCGTGCGCGTCTCCTATGAGGTGACCAACGAGGGAACCGAGGACATGCCGTTCTTTATCGGCGGTCATCCCGGCTTTAGGTGTCCGCTCGATGAGGGCGAGGCCTATACGGACTACGAGCTGCGCTTTGAGAAAGACGAGGCTGCGGAGCTCTGCACCGCCGTTCCCTCGACTGGATTGATTGACGTCGCAAACCGCTCCAAGAACCCCATGGTGGGAAAGACGCTGCTCCTGTCGCACGAGCTCTTCGATTTTGCGGAGACCATCTTTGACGTGCTCGAGAGCCGTCAGGTCACGCTTTCCAAAAAGGGCGAGGACAAGGGCGTCCGCCTGAGCTTTGAGGGCTTCCCGTATCTCATTGTGTGGAGTAAGCCCGAGGGCGATTTTGTGGCAGTTGAACCCTGGGGCGGCCTTTCGACCTGTTCCGATGAGGACGACGTGCTTGAGCATAAGCGCGGCTGCCTTGTCGCCAAGCCCAAGGAGACCGTCGTTCGCTCGTTCACGATTGAGATTCTGTAATTCCGTTTTGTCGACTCGTATCGCGAGGCACAAGGAGCCTGCGAGATAAGGAGCTAAAAATGATCCTCACCGTTACGATGAACCCGTCTGTCGATACGCGCTATCAGCTCGATGAGCTCATTATCGATGACGTCAACCGTGTGACGCCCGAAAAGACCGCCGGCGGCAAGGGCCTTAACGTGGCTCGCGTCCTGGGCCAGCTGGGCGACGACGTTGTGGCAACCGGCCTGCTTGGCGGCCACATGGGCGCCTACATGG
>UQZM01000059.1 GCA_900545615.1 uncultured Collinsella sp. | reverse complement strand
ACAGGAGGCCACTTAATGTGGCCTCCGTCGTGAGCAGGACTGTAGAGCAGGAAACCTAAGCCGGTGTCCCCGCTCTCCCGGGGCCGGCGGAGCTAATTGTTCAGCATGCGGTCGAAGCTTCCCGAGTCGCCATCCCGATAGTCTGCGGTCATCAGAATCTCCTGCGGAATGCGCCCGCCCTCGCGCAGCACGTTGCGGAACTGCACGCGCGTAACCATGGGCAGATCCTTGATCGTCGCTGCCAGGTTCTGCGGCACACCCTGGTTGGCAGCCGCGGGCTCGCACTCTCCGCCGGCCTTCACGCGACGCTTATGCTCGGCGAGCATGGCGCGGTACATGCCGGCATGCAGGCGAATCTCAACCACATTGGCATTGCGAGCCTGCTCGACGATGCGCGCGCCCTCGCGATCGATATCGCCCACGTAGTAGACGTAGTTAAAGCGATAGCCAATCTCGGCCAGATAATCATCCAGTGCGTGCGAGACGCTCGCTTTGCAGCCGCCGCCAAAAATCACGCCGCCCACCTTGATGCCAAAGAGCTTGGCGTGCTTGCGGCCACGCAGCAGCTTGACGATCTCGTCGTAGGTGTCCAGGTTCTCGACCATAATGAACGGCTTGTCGGCTCCCAGCGTAAAGAAGCCCGTAAAGTGCACGGGGCGATTGGGGGCGACCTTGATCGCCTGCATGCTGATGCCCTTTTCGGTCATACGCCTGATCAGGCGCTCACCGTGCTTGCCGTCAAAAGCCTTCTCGTCGTTAAAGATCTGGTAGGCACGCTGGCGGCGCGAGGCAACCGGCGTATCGGCACCTCGGTTCTGCTCGATCCAAGCCTGGATGATTGCGATTTCCTCGGCAATCTTGCGGTTGGACATCTCGTTGTGCTGAGTGCGCTGCGGAGCCTTTTTGCCGTCCTTGCCCTCGACCTTTACGATCTGTGTCTGCTGCTCCTTGATCTTGGAGAGCGCCATAGGCGTGGGGACAACCTTGAGCAGCTGCCTGCCTAAAACGCGGGCAAGGGCAAACGCCGAGACCTCGCCGTGGGCGGCCGACTCGGGCTGCTGGGCAGCAGTATCTACTGCGGCAGACTCCGGCTTCTTCTGAGACTTGCGCTTAGAATCGCCTTGGGAATTGCGCTCGCGCTTCGGCATAGACGCCTGCTTCTGCGGACGATCGGACTTGCTCTCCTTCGCTGACTGGCGCTTAGGCTGCCCCGAAGAAACCTCGGCCTTCGCATCCTCGTTCTGCGGCGTGGTCTTCTCGGTTGCAGTCTCGGCATGGGAACTGCGGCCCCCACGATGGCGACGGCGGCGAGGCTTGCTCGACGCGCCCTGCTCCGCCTGCTCATCAGTAGGCTGCTGGCCCTTGGCCTCGGCATCAACCTCAAGCTGCGGCTCAACAGGCTTCTGCTCGCGAGCCGCCGGCTCAACGGTCTTCTCGTCCTGGGTGGTCGAAACCGACTCGCCCTTCTCCTGACGCTTTACGGGATATGCACGTCCCGCAAAACCGCGACCAGGACGACACGAACCCGGAGCCTTCTTGGCAGACTCCTCAACATCGTCTGCAACCTCAGAAGACTCTTCAACCTCACGCGCGGCATCCTGCTGTGCAGTCTTAAAGTGAGCACCGCGACGACGCTTGGGCTCTTGGGCCTCCACGGGCTTTTGCTCCCTCGCGGGCTTCTGCGACTCGGCAGCAACCTCGGTCTCAACAGCCTCAGCATCCGTCTCACCCTTTTGAGCAACGGCGCGACGGAAGCGCTCCTGCTGGGCGCGGCGCTGCGCATCGCGCTTGCCACTCCCGCCAAAACCGCCGCGGCCGGCCTTGGCCGTAAAGGCGCGAACGACGCTCTCGTCAAGCAGCTCGTCGGTATCGACATGCTCGCGCGGAGCCGTTTCCACCGAAGCGGGCGCCTCGACAACGTCCTCGACGGCCTCTTCGGCAACCTCGACGGGCCGCTCCTGGGCATCGTTAATCTCGGCATTGATGGTATAGAACGCCGGGCGCCCGTTAATGCCGCTACCCTCGATCTTGGTCACGATCTTTGCCGCGATAAGCTCATCGCGCATCGCCTTGGTGTCGCACTCCTTATCGACGGAGCGGAAAATCTGCGCCAGCGCACTCGACTTAATCTTGAGCGCCTTGCGGCAAAGCAGGTCGTAGGCAACCAGCTTGGCACGCTCAGCAGAAAGCGACGTCTGGCTGCTCAGGCGCTCAGCCAGAGCATCGACATTTTGTTGGTTATCGGAATATACCGTCTTGGCCACGGGGCCCCTTTCATATGCACACATATACGTGTATATGGTACAACGCGCGCCCTTATCCACGCAAAACATCTGCGAGAACACTCGAGCGTCACCCGCTTTTGCATGAAAAAAGACCGAGCCCGCGAAGTCGCGGACCCGGTCTTTCCGAGTCAAATGGATGGGAGATTCAACCCGTCCGACCGACTAGGCCTTGGCGGCCTCGGCGTCAGCGGGAGCCTCGGCGGCAGCGGCGCGACCGTACTCGGCCTTGCCCATCTCGGACCACTCGGGCTCCTCATCAGGCATGGAGCCAGCCTCCTTGCCGAAGAACTCCTTGAGGCAGTTGACGGCGACGATGAGGCCCAGGACCATCAGCAGGACGGCAAAGACGAGCTGCAGGCCCTTGGTAGCGGCGACGGAGACGGCGGCCGTGGTGGCGGTAGCCGGGATGGTGCCGAAGAAGCCGTAAGCCTGGACGGCGGCCATGCAGCCCATGGCGCTCTGGACCAGCGAGGTGAAGGTGCAGCAGAGCAGGAAGGCGACGGGCACGTAGAGCATCCAACCCTTGCGGCCGGTGCACTTGCAGAACACGGCGAGGGTGATCATGGTCATGCCGCCGAGCAGCTGGTTGGAAGCACCAAAGAGCGGCCAGATGTTGGCATAGCCACCAAAAGCGAGGGCGAGACCGGGAAGCAGGGTGACGACCGTGGCGAACCAGGGGTTGCCGAGGACCTTCATGTAGCCGGCCTTGGACTCGATGGCCAGGGCGTCGTTGGTCTGGGCAAAGAACTCGGAGAACGAGGTGCGGGCGATGCGGGCGACGGCGTCGAGCGAGGTCAGGGCCAGAGCGGAGACGTTCATGGTCATGAAGACGGTAGCGAGCGTGCCGTCAACACCGAAGGCCTGCATACCGCGGGAGATGCCAGCGGCGAAGATCTGGAACGGGGTGGAAGCGACACCGGCGTTGAGGGCGCCGGTACCGGCGGTGTTCATATCGGAGAACATGATGCCGGCAACGATGATGGCAAGGATGCCGACGAAGGACTCGACGATCATTGCGCCGTAACCGACCTTGACGGCGTCCTGCTCCTTCTCGACCTGCTTGGAAGAGGTGCCGGAAGAAACGAGGCTGTGGAAACCGGAGAGAGCACCGCAAGCGACGGAGACGAACAGGACCGGGAACATCATGCCGGAGGCAGTGGAGAAGCCGGTGAAGACCGGAGCGGTGATAGTGGCCTGACCGTTGACGCCCAGGACGACGATGCCGAGGACAGCGCAGACGATCATGACGATCATCATGATGGAAGTGAGGTAGTCACGCGGGGTCTTGAGCATCTGGATGGGCATAGCGCCAGCGAAGACCAGGTAGACCATGACGACGGCGAACCACTGGAACTTATCCAGGTAGACCGGAAACTGCATACCGACGGCGAACATGAGAACCATGAGGACCACGCCGGTGACGAACTCGGCAGCGCCGGTGAGGTTGAACTTCTTCTGGGCCCAACCAAAGGCGATAGCGACGAAGGTGAACAGGATGGAGATGGTACCAGCGCAGCCGGCGGCATAGGACTTGGTGAAGTCGATGGCACCGGTAGCAGCACCAGAAGCGTCAACGGCCGGGGTGAACATGAACGTCTTGCAGACCATGTCGGTAAAGGCGGCGATGACGATGATGCAGAACAGCCAGCAGAACAGCAGGAACAGGCGACGGCCGGTCTTGCCGATATACTTCTCGATGAGCTGAGCGAGTGACTTGCCGTTGTTCTTCATCGAAGCGTACAGGGCACCAAAGTCGTGGACGGCGCCAAAGAAGATGCCGCCGACGAGGACCCAGAGCACGACGGGCAGCCAGCCAAAGGCCATGGCGACGATCGTACCCGTGACAGGGCCAGCACCGCAGATCGAGCTGAACTGGTGCGAAAACGCAGTGAAGGCGGAGACGGGCGAGAAGCTGTTGCCGTCCTTCATGCGCTTGGCCGGCGTGAGGGCCTCTTTGTCAACGCCCCACTTGTTGGCCAGCCAGCGGCCGTAGCCCAGATAGCCGCAGGCGAGCACCGCCGCGGCCACAACCATGAGCAAAACTCCGTTCATTACATTTCCTCCTCTAAAAAGAACTTCCTAGACATAAAAAATGAGGGCCGTCGGTTGCGCTCGACGGCCCTCATCTTCATCAGCCGCCCGTTATCGTACGGGCTAGCTGTATGTGCTAACCCGCATCAGATAATTACTACGCTGATAATGTTTAGCTGATGCGTGAACATGTCTAAGAAATCCTCTTCAATCATGATGCGAACGATCCGTGCGTGTTCACATCCCCCAGTGGTTGAAAAGGAGTATGAAACTTTAGTTACCTAAAGTCAACGCAAATATGTAATGAATTTTCAACTTTTTTGAATTTCTCGGTACAAAACGCCATTGACCTCGGACTTTACCCCACGACAGTTTTTGCATGAGAGATGCCCCTGAGAGCCGTGGGAGCCGGGCGGAGGGGCCGGATATAAGGTTTATCGCGAGTTCCGCACGCAAAGAAGGCCACTTAATGTGGCCTTCGTCTTGCGCAGGACTGTAGAGCAGGAAACCTTATATCCGGCCCCTCCGTCCGGGGACCGCGCCGTACCAGCTACAGCGTCATGTTCGGATCGGCGTCAACATCGAACGGCGAGATTTCGCCTCGGTCGAATTTACGGCGAGCGACCTCCGCGATCATGGCTGCGTTATCGGTACAGGCAGACAAGGGCGGCACCGTTACGCGAATCCCCTGACGCCCAAGCTTCTTGATCATCATCTCGCGCAGATGCGGGTTGGCCGAGACGCCGCCACCGATGCAGTATTCCTTGCATCCGGTAGCGTGCAGTGCGTTTTTGGCCTTCTTGTACTGCACGTCAAAGACAGCTGCCTCAAACGAAGCTGCCAGATCGGGCAGGTGAATCGTGCGCCCGGCCTTGGTCTCCTGTTCAATGTAGAGCGTCACAGCGGTTTTAAGGCCCGAAAGCGAGAAGCGATAGTCTCCCCTGCTGTTAAGCGCACGGGGGAAATCGATCGCCTTGGGGTTGCCCGTCTCGGCCAGCTTGGAAATGATGGGGCCACCGGGATAGCCCAGACCCAACGCCTTGGCTACCTTGTCGAAGGCCTCGCCCACAGCGTCGTCGAGCGTCTCACCGAGCACCTCGTAGTCGCCCCACGCCTTCACGTGCACGAGCATGGTGTGCCCACCCGAGACAAGCGTGAAGATAAACGGCGGTTTGAGGTCGGGTTGCGCCAACAGGTTGGCAAACAGATGCCCCTCCAGATGGTTGACGCATACGAGCGGCTTACCGGCAGCGTAGGCAAAGCCTTTGGCAAAGGCAACGCCCACCACGAGGGCGCCCACCAGGCCCGGACCCTGTGTCACGCCCACGGCGGCAAGCTCGCTGGGAGCAATGGCTCCACCCTCAAGACCAAGCGATGCTGCGGCATCCTCGAGCGCCGCATCCACGACACTCACAATCACCTCAACGTGTTTGCGCGAGGCGATCTCGGGCACCACGCCGCCAAAGCGGGCATGAAAATCAATCTGTGTCGACACCTGGTTGGCCAGCATATTGCCATCCGCATCGATAATCGCCACGGCCGTCTCGTCGCAGGAACTCTCGATAGCGAGCACCAGGCGGCGGCGCTCAATTTCGGCGCGCTCCCCCTCGGAGCGCCCAGGCGCAGGCAGCGGCCATACGCGTTGCTCGGCTGCCGTCGGCTCGGGCGAGGCGTTATCGACCGGAAGTACGAGGGGAAGTGGGGCCGTCATGACGATGGCGTCTTTGCCGACACCGTAGTAGCCACGACGACGACCCACCTCGGTAAAGCCCAGAGCGGCATAGAGCGCAATCGCGCCCTCGTTGCCGTCCTCGACCTCGAGCGAAGCCGTGGTGCAGCCGAGCATCTGGGCATCATAGCTCACATGCGACAGCAGCTTGCGGGCAATGCCCTCACGGCGATGTGCCGAGTCGACGGCGACATCCAGAATCTGCACATCACCGTCCACGACCATACCGCCGGCAAGGCCCAGCAGCTTGCCGTCGTCGTGTGCCACCCACCAACTGCGCGGCGCAGCGACGTCCTCGCCCAGTTCGGACAGGAACATGCCCGGCGTCCACGCCTCGTGTCCGGCACCTTCAAAGCAGGCAGCCTCTAGCGCGCTCGCGCCCTCGGCATCCGCCGCGCCCATGGGACGGAACTGCAGATGACGACCGGCGAGCTCATCGGCAACGCCCGTAATTTCGCTCTGCGCACTCTCGGCAAGACCAAGACGCTTGCGCTCGTTTTCCTCGGCATCCGAAAGGCGCGTGTAAATCGGCAGGACGCGAGCCGGATCGCCGTCACCCGCAGCGTGCGCGAGCAGCAAGCCCTCGCCCGAAGGCCACCACAGGTCGCGCTCCACGCAGCGGGCGGTCTCGTCCTCACCCAGCAGCTTGCCATAGCGCACGAGACCGTCACCGGTCAGCTGAACCTGGTCCCAGTCCGCTGCTCGGCGCCACTCATCGAGCGCCACGGCGGCCTTGACCACGTGTTCGCGCTCAAATTGACGCTCGGGACCCTCATCGCCCAGCATATATAGTGCCGGATATACCTCACCGCGCATGGCATCGGCCAAGATACCAAGCTTGCCGCGCACGCCAGCCTTCCACGCCGTCCAAGCGCAAGCGTCGAGCGTCGACACGCCCAGCAGTGGAACATTGGCACCGCGCGCGAGGCCCTTGGCAGTGGAGATGCCGATGCGCACACCCGTAAACGACCCCGGGCCGCGGCCGACCACGTAGTAACCAACATCGCTGCGATCCAGACCGGCTTGAGCCAGCACGCCATCAACGGTATTCACGAGCTCAACGTTGGCGTGACGGCGACACATGTGGTCGCCACTCACGAGCTTCGTCTCGCCCGTCTGCCCATCAATCCAGCTTGCCGCGCAGGCAAGCATGTCGGTCGAGGTATCGAGCGCCACCACCAGCGCGTTGTCGTTATGCAAGCTCATCTTGTACAGCCTTATCAATCAAATGGGAAAGCTCCATTGCGCGGTCACCGTGCGCCTCGAGCGTTATCGTTCGCACATCACTGTCGCCCTCATCACGCTTGAGCGTCACCGAAAGATACTCATCCGTCAGCTCGTCTTGGAATTGTTCGCCCCATTCCAGCAGGCAAGCACCCTCATAGCCCAGCACATCGAAAATGCCCGTATCCTCGAGCTCGTAGGCATGCTCCAGACGGTATAGATCAAAGTGAAACAGCGGAATACGGCCTTGATCGTGAACGGCCATGAGCGCAAACGTAGGGCTCGTAACCATATGCTCATCGCCCAGCCCGCGCGAGACGCCCTTGGTAAAGTGAGTTTTGCCCACCCCCAGGCCACCGGTCAGGATGAGCACATCGCCGTCCTCAAGGCACGGTGCAATTAGCTCGCCAAAGTACTCCGTATCGGCAGCGCAAGTCGTTTTGTAAGTACCTACCCCCAGGCGCTCCAGGGACATATATGCTCCTTATTATTCCGAGGCGTCCTCTGGTGCGGGATGTCGCTCCAGATAGTCGCCCAGCATCTTAAAGTCTTCCTCCAGCAGTTCCTGCCACGCCGGATTGCGTAGCGCTGCTGCCGGATGGAACGTGGGCATTACTACAAAATGCCCCATCTGGTGGAACCTGCCGCGCAGCTTAGTAATGCCAATCTCGGTCTTAAGCACAAAGTGCGTCGCGGGGTTGCCGAGCGTCACGATAATATCGGGCCAGATGCTTCGAATCTGCTCACGCAAAAACGGCGAGCAAGCCAGCACTTCCTCGGAACGTGGATTGCGGTTTCCCGGCGGGCGGCACTTAAGCACGTTGGCAATGTAGACGTCTTCGCGTTTGAGCCCCGCCAGCGACAAAATGCCGTTGAGGTCCTCGCCTGCCGCCCCCACAAAGGGCTCGCCCTGCAAATCCTCATTGCGGCCCGGCGCCTCGCCAATAAACATCACACGAGCGCGGGGGTTTCCCACGCCAAACACGATATTGTGACGCGACTGGTAGAGCTGGCAGAGGTGACAATCGCCCAGAACGGCCTCAATTTCCTCGAGTGCGACCTCACGTGGTGCCTGATGGGTATGGCCGGGGATGTGCATGACGCCCATAGCGGCTCCTACACGTAGACCTTGTCGAGACGCATGCCAAAGCCGCAGGCGACCTCGTAGTTAATCGTTCCGCGCAGTCGGGCCATCTCGTCCATAGTGATCTCGGCATCGCCATCGCGGCCGACAATGATCATCTCGTCACCATACTCGGCCTCGGGAATCTCGTGTGCCGGGTTGGACTGAATGGCGACCATAAACTGGTCCATGCAGATATTGCCAACCTGATGCACGCGCTCGCCGCGATACAGCACATCCATACGATTGGAAAGCGTACGCGATAGGCCGTCGGCATAACCGATCGGCAGCGTGCAGATCTGAACGCGCGTGCGCGGTACGCGGTAGGTAAAACCGTAGCCCACGCCCTCACCCATCGCAGGGTGTGCCACGCGCGTCACGCGCGCATGGACGCTCATAACGGGATCAAGCTGCATCACGCGGCCACTCAGCTCGCACGGCTGCATGCCATACAAGCCAACGCCGGCGCGAATCATATCAAAATGCATCGAGGGGTCGAGCATCGAGGACGGCGTGTTGGCGCAGTGCACGATACCGCACTCAAAACCCGCATCCTTAATGGCTTGAACGGCCTCGGTAAAGCGCTGACACTGCAGCTTGTAGTCCCAGCCCGAAGGTTCATCGGCCGTGGCGAAGTGCGTAAATACGCCGTCGCACTGAATACCGCGATGGAAATTAATACCGCGGACAAAGTCGAGCACCTGTGTGTAGTGTACGCCGATACGATTCATACCCGTCTCGATGGCGAGATGATACTTGCCCACCTTGCCCGCCGCGACGGCACATTCGCCATACGCAAGAGCAAAGTCAGACGTATAGACCGAGGGCATGATATCAAACTCGAGCAACGTCGGAATGGCCTCGATAGGCGGCTCGCTTAGGATGAGGATGGGTTTCGTAATCCCGCCCTGTCGGAGCTCAACGCCCTCGTTAACCGTCGCCACGGCAAACATGTCGGCACCGGCCGAATACATGATCTTGGCGCACTCAACAGCTCCATGACCATAAGCATCGGCCTTGACCACGCAGCACAGGCGCTGACGTGGATTCAGCAAGTTCTTATAGGCCCTCGTGTTGCGACGGAGCGCCCCGCGGTCGATCTCGACCCAGGACCAGCGCGTCAAATCGGCTTTATTCATGATTAGTCATCCGACCCTTCGTCCATGATTCCCAGATCTTCGAGCGCATCCTTTGCCGCCAGTTCCATGGCCGGACCGATCAAGTCGATAAGATCGGTCGCGATGACGCTCTTCTCACCATACTCCGTCGCCGCGGCAAAACCGGCGTAGCTGTGAAGTGCGACGGCGTACGAATACAGCAGCTCCCAACGATCCATCTCGTCGCGCATGGTGGCAAGCGTGCCGGCCAAAATACCCGCGAGAACATCACCCGAACCGGCAGTTGCCAGAGAAGCCGGACCCGAGAGCGGCAGCAGCACACGCTCAACGCCACAGATAGCCGTCGTCGGCCCCTTGGCAATGACCACCAGATTGTCAGAGCCTGCAGCCCAGACAACCTTCTGCGCGGCTGCAATCGCAGTACCAAGGTCGTTCACCTCGTCACCGGCAACCAGACGCGAAAGCTCACGATAGTGCGGCGTCATAACCAACGGCTGCTCGCGACGATACATCTCGGGATTACTATCAATACCGTCAATGGCAATCTTAGCAAGGCAGTTGAGTGCATCGGCGTCCAAAATAAGCGGTACATCAAGCTCGAGCAAGCCCGAAACCACCTGCATAGCGCCAGCAGACGTCGTCATACCGGGACCGCACAGTACGCAGCTGTACTTCTTTGCGATCTCGCACACCGTCATGCGCGCAGCGGCGCCAAAGGAGCCGCGGGAATCAGACGGAATAGCAAAGACGGGAATCGAAGGAAGCGCCATGCGAATAAGATTGGCGCAGGCGTCAGGAGCCGCGACCGCCACGTAACCAGCACCCGCGCGAGCTGCAGACTTGGCCGCCATAATGGCAGCACCAGGATATTGCGCAGATCCGGCGACAATAAGCACAGAGCCACGGGAATACTTATCGATATTCGTAGGCAGTGGGGCAAAGTAATCAACTAAGTCACCGGGCTCGACAATCTCAGCGGCGTGGTCGACATCATCGATGACCTCGTCAAGACGGTCGTAAAGATTGCCGCAGATCAAATCGCCAGCATACTCAGGACCATCAGCGCTATACAGACCAATCTTGGGCGCAATCATCGTCACCGTATGCTCGGCACGAATGCAGTCGTCATCAACAACGCCCGTCTCGGCATTCAGGCCCGAGGGAACATCAATGGATACGACACAATCGGCGCATTCATTGACCGTAGGAATCCAGATGGAGAACGGCGCACGCAGATTTCCGTGGAAACCGGTACCAAAAATGGCATCGACAACAACATCGGCCTTATCGATCAAAACCTCGAGTTCGTCACGCGAGGGGCCGACGCAAACGTGCACATCGCGGCCGGCAGTACGACGAGCAACATGACGTGCCAGAGCAGCAGGAATCTCATCCGGCTCAACCGGAGAAACGATATCCACGTCCACACCCTTATGGCTCAGGATATCGGCGGCAACCCAACCGTCGCCGCCATTATTACCAAAACCGACCAGAACGAGAACCCGATCGGGATTGAGCTTCAAGACCTCGTTGGCGGCAAACTCACCCGCTAGCTCCATAAGCTCGGCCTTCGAAGTCCCTTCGCGTTCGATGATATCCTCGAGACGAACGACTTCTTCGGTACTCAAAACCGGTTTCATCTATGCTCCTAGCGTATCTAGCGAAGCATCGCCCAGGTGCTCCGTCAATGCTGAATTCTGCAGCTGCTCAAGCTCATCTAAAACAGAGCGAGCCTCTTTAAATGTCTGCGCTACGCGTTCCTTGGTGCTCACCTTTTCTTCCTTAGGCTTAGGTCGAGCATCTTCGGTAATCGCGATGGCATTCGCAACGGCTAAGTCTCCTGTAAGCGTAATGGAAAGAGCGACCTCAACAACACCCAGCTCTTGAGCGATCTCGAGTGCACGGCCCGAAAGCAGCGCCTTCGGTTTGCCGAGTTTATCACGCGTTACCGAAACATCCTTGCGACCCACGCCTTGACTAAAACCCGTGCCAAGAGCTTTAAGCACCGCCTCGCGCGAAGCAAAGCGGCTGGCATAGTGAGCAGCGGGACGCGATGATGCATCGCAATAAGCACGCTCTTCTTCGGTAAACACACGCCGAGCAAACGACGGCGTCTTTTCAAGAATTGATTTCATGCGGGAAATCTCGACGATATCAACGCCGATACCAGCTTCAGCCATGTTCACCTCCATATCGCACAGACTAAGTTATTGTAGCCCGTTCACAGAAGATGCGACAAACGAGGGTTATAAAACACAGCTACTATGTGAGACAAAAGCCCGCAAACGCAAAAAGGGGGAGGCCGCGAGGCCTC
>UQZM01000058.1 GCA_900545615.1 uncultured Collinsella sp. | reverse complement strand
GGAGGAAAATGCTGATGAATGGGACGAATGGTAACGAACCCGGCTACCCGGAAAATGCCCTTGTTCCCTATCCTGTCATTGTGGCAGCGACAATGGTTGTCCGGCGTTTGCCCCGATAAAACCTGCCAAAATAAACCTGTCCCTTTTTGGCAGGTTACTCGGCGCTCTTGAGGGCGCCGACCATGTCGATCTTATTGAGGGTACGGTTGGTGGCGAGGTTGACGATAAACGTAAAGCCGAAGGAAAGCACCACGGCAAGCACGTAGCTCAGCGGCTCGACTTCGACGTCAAAGTACAGCGACGGCATCTGCAGGATGTACGTAAAGCTCTCGGCAAGCAGGCCACCCAGCGGCACGCCCAGTGCGGTGCCAATCGCCGTGAGGATCAACGTCTCCTTGTTGACGTAATGGTGTACCTCGCCACGGCGGAAGCCCAGCACCTTGATGGTCGCCAGCTCGCGCTCGCGCTCGGAGATATTCGTGTTGGACAACGTAAACACCACCACAAACGACAGGCACGCCGCCATAAAGGTCACGAGCACCACGACGGAATTGATGATAGTGAAGTTCGCCTCGTAGTTCTGCCAATGTTCGGCCGTGCTCGAGATGGTGAGCCAACCGTCACTCTTAAGATTCTTGCTAAACGCAATCTGGTCGGCCGACGAGCCCTTAAGCAGCACAAAGATGCCGTTAAGACGCGCGCTTCGGCCGAACGCGCGCTCATAGGTGCCCTGCGTCATATAGAGCGTGTTGCCCAAATAGTTGAGCGAGATGTCGCTGACTTTGACCTTGGCGACGTTGAGCGACGAATCCTGGACCTGCGCCGTGTCGCCCGGCTGAATCCCAAGAACCAGCTGTGAACTCTTGCTCAGATACACGTCTCCGTCACGCAAAGACAGTGGCTCTTTGGACTCATCCTCGAGACGCGCGTAGTCGTCCAGGTCGTTCGTGCGGTCATCGGGCACCACGATCAGCTGCACGGTCTCGCTCTTGCCGCCAAATGTAAAGGTGACGTTGTCGGTCATAATCGGCAGCGTCGAAGACACCGTCACGTTAGAATCCTTAGCCGCGCTGCGCTCATCCAATGCCGCGCACGTCTGCGAAAAATCGTCGGGATTGGCAACCGCCAGCAAGTCATAGCGCGTGATATGCCCATACTGCTTGGGCGAAAGCGCGACCGACGTGTCGCGAATACCCATACCGCAGATCACAAGCGCGGTGCAACCCGCGATACCGAAGATGGTCATAAAGGCGCGCTTTTTGTAGCGAAACAGGTTACGTGCTGCCACCTTGTTCAAAAAGCCCATGCGGCGCCAGATAAAGCCGATGCGCTCGAGCAAGATACGCGAGCCGGCGCGCGGGGCCTTGGGGCGCATGAGCGAGGCCGGAGTCTCGGCCATCTCGTGGCGGCAGGCGATAATCGTAGCGCCCACCACGCCCACGGCAAACAGCGCCACCGACACGAGCGACGACACGATGTCGTACGAAAGCAGCATCTGGGGCAGCGAGTACATGTCGTCGAACACCGTAAACAGGAACAGCGGCAGGCCCACAAATCCGATGATGTTGCCGAGCACGCCGCCGATCAGACACGCCCACAGCGAGTAGTCCACGTATTTGGACAGAATACGCCCACGTGAATAGCCGAGCGCCTTGTACAGGCCAATAAGCGTGCGCTCCTCCTCGACCATGCGCGTAGCGGTGGTAAGGCTGATGAGCACGGCGACGATAAAGAAGATAAACGGGAACACCGTGGCGATGGCCTCAATTGACGAGCTATCGCTTTCCACGCTCGAGTAGCTTGCGATATTGCCGCGGTCCTGGATGTACCACGTACATTCGCCTAGATCGGAAAGCTCGGCGCGGGCATCGGCGAATTGTTGGTTGGCGGCGGCGCGGCGCTGGTCCAACTCGGCCTGAGCTTGGACGCGCTCCTCGCTGCCCTCGGCCATACGGTCGATGTTGCCCTGTTCAATCCCAAAGAGCATATTCGCCTGGCGTTCGGCCGCATCTAAGCTTGCCGGCGTGTCAACCGTCAACTCCTGAGCACGTGCCTTCTCACGCTCCTCGCGGATCTTCTCGATATTGCCCTTGACCTCGTTGATCTTTGTCGTGTAGGCGTCCGAATAGGAGCTGAGGCTCTTGGCTCCCTCGACGATCACGTGGACCGAGGAGTAGGAAGAAGATGTCGCGGCGTCCTCGTTCACATAGAACTTATAGTCCGCAGCCGAAGCAGCGCGAAAGGCGTTGACTGTCGAGTCGGAGCTCACGTCGGTGGGATCGAGGACCTCGGCCGTAATGGTGTAATCGCCCGCGGCAAACTGGTCCTTGGCACTTTGGTTCGACGAGCTCGCGTCATTGGCGGCAAAACTCACCGTATCGCCGAGCTTTTTGCCCGAAGCCTTCAGGAACTTCGAAGTCACCGCGACCTCATCGGCGCTCTCGGGCAAATCACCGCTCACCAGCACCGGTTGATCGATATTCTCCTTGGAAAGACTTTGCACGATCACGCGCTCGCGTGTTGTGCCCACGGCGGTGTAGGCGGTCTCGGTGTAGATACCCTCGGCCGTCTCGACGCCGTCGACCTCTTGGATAGCCGCAAGATCGTCGCGCGTAAGGCCATAGGTCGACTGCACGTTAATGTCATAGACATTCTGCTGGTCAAAATAGGCGTCGACCGAATCGCGCAAATCTTCGCAGCCTGCCTTAAGACCGCACATCACGCTCACGCCAAGCGCGGTGATGACCACGATAGACAAGAAGCGCTTAAGACTGCCGCGGATTGTACGGTAGATGCCACGGCGAAAAACCGTCGGCACCATATCGTTTGAGCTCTGAGCGGTGCGGTAGGTCGCAAACTCCCGGTCGCGACCCGCGCGCTCCGTATCGTGGTTTTGGCTGTTTTGGCGGTCCTGGTCCATGGGCGCTACCACTCGATCGTCTCGATCGGCACGGGATTTTGCTGGACCGTCTCGCTCTCCACGCGACCACTCTTAAAGCGGATCAGGCGATCGGCCATGGGCGCGAGCGCGGAGTTGTGCGTGATGATGATGACCGTAATGCCCTGCTTGCGGCAGGTATCCTGCAGCAGCTGCAAGATCTGCTTGCCGGTTTTATAGTCGAGCGCGCCCGTGGGCTCGTCGCATAAAAGAAGCTTGGGGTTCTTGGCCAGTGCGCGGGCAATGGACACGCGCTGCTGCTCGCCGCCCGAAAGCTGCGCGGGGAAGTTGGCGAGGCGCTCGCCCAGGCCAACCTGGCGAAGCGTCTGTTCGGCATCGAGCGAATCGGGGCAGATCTGAGCTGCAAGCTCAACGTTTTCGAGCGCCGTCAGGTTGGGAACCAGATTGTAGAACTGAAAGACAAAGCCGACGTCGGCGCGGCGGTACTCCACAAGCTGCGCCTCGTTGGCAGAGCTCACGTCGCGCCCGTCCACTGTCACGGAGCCGGAGGTTACCGTATCCATGCCGCCTAGGATGTTGAGCGCCGTAGTCTTGCCGGCGCCCGAAGCGCCCAGGATAATGGCGAGCTCACCGCGCTCAACGGTAAAGCTCGCGCCGTCGAGCGCATGGATGCGGGCATCGCCCTCGCCGTATGCTTTGATGACGTCTTTGAATTCGATATAGGCCATCGATCGGTTCCCATCTGGTCGGATAACTCTTTAGTATTACCCATTTCACGCCGACCAAAAAGGGACAGGTTCATTTTGGCAGGTTTTATATGGGGAAACGACAGCCATAGATGAGGCGCCGGGGAGGCAGAGAAATCATCGACGGGGTCAGGCCGACCGCCAAACACAACGCACGCATCTCTATCTGTCAGCAAAATCATTCGAACAGCTGTTCGTTTCTATGATATGATTCCGTTATCTAAGCAGGCCAATACGCAGAAAGGCGGCCAACATGGCGTTCGACTTTAAGAAGGAATGCAAGGAGCTCTACAAACCTGCAAGCAAGCCGAGCATCGTAACTGTCCCGCCTATGAGCTACGTTGCCGTTCGCGGAAAGGGCGACCCAAATACCGAAGGTGGCGAGTATCAAAACGCCCTGCCGCTGCTTTACGGCATCGCCTATACCGTCAAGATGTCGAAGAAAGGCTCAAGGAGTATCAAGGGCTATTTCGACTTTGTGGTACCGCCGCTCGAGGGTTTCTGGTGGCAAGACTCCCCGAGCGGCGACATCGATTATGTACGCAAGGACGATTTCAACTTTATCTCGTGCATTCGCCTGCCCGATTTCGTCACCCGAGATGACTTTGACTGGGCAGTCGCGGAAGCCACGACCAAAAAGAAACTTGACTTTTCTGCCGTCGAGCTGCTTAAAGTTGACGAGGGCCTCTGCGTTCAATGCATGCACACCGGGCCCTACGACAACGAACCGGCGACCGTAGGCGCTATGAATGAATACACGACCGAGCAGGGCTATGTTCCCGACTTCTCAGACACCCGTTTCCATCACGAAATCTATCTCTCCGATCCGCGCAAATGTGCACCGGAGAAACTTAAGACTGTGGTTCGTCATCCTATCAAGCGCGCCGAATAGCATGGAGCGTCATTTCACGCGCTAGGTTTTAAGCCAGTCAACCAGCCGCCACCTAGGCCGTCCGGTAATTATCCTGACGCGGCCCGTCGCATCTTATAAGTTTGTTTTGCTAAAGCTGGAAAGCCTCTCAACGATGCGCAACTCCAGCCCTTTTTCTATCAAGAGGCTTAAATGAAATACCGGAAGTCGCGGATATCCATCAACGAACAGATAGCACTATTGACAGAAAACAAGGGTCTTAAGTGCTCTAATCAAAGCGAACTCGAGCGAGCTTTGGTCGAAGTCGGCCACTACAAACTGTCGGCCTACTGGTTTCCCTGCAAACCAAATGCAAGTCCGGGATTACCATCTTTCGCGAAGGCACAACATTCGAAACCATCATCTACACGTATGAATTTGACCGAGCCCTCCGGCAGTTAATGTTTGATGCGGTCGGCAGAATTGAGATCTACCTCAGAAGCAGAATTGCCTATCTTGCCTCTGAGGAACGCGGGCCTTTCTGTTACCCAGATGTCACCATAACGAGGCTCAACTCGGCATGCCCATCGGGCTTTGCGCCGCGCTGGGATACGCCGCCGTCTTTGGCAGCGCCACCAATACGCTGCTCGCGCCGATCCTTATTGGCTGCGAAGTCTTCGGCTTTGGCGACTTGCCGAAGTTCTTTATTGTCTGCGTCGTGGCTTACCTGTTCAACATGGATAAGTCGATCTACGCCCTGCAGAAGCGGGCGTAGATGGATGTCCAAGCAGGTGGTCTCAACCGGAAACGGCGCCCCACTCTGAGGCTGTATTCCGGGACACGGTTTCCGCTTGGGACGCCATTCGGAAAGCGCATCCCGCTTTAAAACGGAATTCCGGGACGTAGTTTCCGTCTGAGCCTCCATTCGGAAAGCGTGTCCCGTTCTTTCACGGCGTCCTAGTTATGCAAAGTGTTCGAGCGTTATTCCTCGTACGCGCCCTCAAGCCGAAGCAGCCACTCCTTGCGATCAAGCCCGCCGGCATATCCGTTGAGCGACCCGTCGGCGGCAACCACGCGATGGCACGGCACAATAATCGAAATGGGATTACGCGCGACCGCAGCCCCCACCGCACGAGGAGACACAACAGGTGCCTCGTTTCCCGGCACACGATGTCGAGCCGCAACGCGCTGAGCGATCTCGCCATACGTAGCGACCTCGCCACGCGGGATAGAGAGCAGCTCAAACCAAACCTCACGCTGAAATGCCGTGCCAATCATATGCAACGGCGGCGTAAACCGAGGTTCCTGCCCTGCAAAATAAGCATTCAGCCAAGCCCACGAACGCTCAAGCACCGAAGAAGCCGCACCATTTGCCGGACTCACCGACGATATGCCACCAATACCGGAAACCGCATCGGCACCTTCAACGTGCTCCGCATCTTCTTTGAGCAGTGTAGAGCCAAAGTGCTCCTGCCCCTCAAACCAAAGTCCCGTCAGACCGCGGCCATCAGCGGCAAGCAAGATTTCGCCCAAAGGCGAAGCAAACGTCGTCGTGACCACCAGCGGCTCCTTTCAAAACTCCGCAACATAATACCGCGAATTGTGCAGACAACCCCAATCGACCCCAAAGTCACCCTAGGCAGCAGGCGCGAACGCGCCGCAGCTGCCGGCCGCGCCCCACAGTCCCCCAAGGCGGCAGGCGCAAAGCGCCGAGGCCGCCGCCGGGACCAGGGCCCGCAGCGGCCACGTGCCCTCACATCAGCCCAGCGGCCCCAACCAACAACGGCCCCATCGCTGGCCGCTCGCAGCCGAGTCACCGCAGGCGGGGGCCGGGCTTAGTTTTCAGAACACTCCGCAGACCAGTGTGGCGCCTTGTCCGCGGCTCCGAAGGAGCAGGACAAGGCGCCACACATGGTCGAGGACGTTCTGAAAACTAAGCCCGGCCCCCGCCGGACAGGTCGCACTACTCGCAGAGCAGCTTAGCGATCTGGACGGCGTTGGTTGCCGCGCCCTTACGGATTTGGTCGCCGCAGCACCAGAAGGTGATACCGCGCGCGGCCTCGGGGTTCGAGATGTCGCGGCGCACGCGACCGACCCAAATCAGGTCCTGGTCGGACGTATCCATCGGCATGGGGAAACGGTCGTGTGCATCCTCGGCAGCCATATCGTCAACCAGCTTGACGCCGGGAGCGGCAGCCAGCGCAACACGGGCCTCGTCAACCGTAATGTCACGCTCGAACTCGAGCGTAATGCTCTCGGAGTGCGAGCGCAGCACAGGCACGCGCACGCAGGTGCAGTTCACGCGCAGCTCGGGCAGGTGCATGATCTTACGGCCCTCGTTTTGTAGCTTCATCTCCTCAGAGGTAAAGCCCTCCTCCTTGACGCCGCCAATCTGCGGAATCAGGTTGCTCGCCAGCTGGGCGGCAAATGCGCGCGGCTCGGGAATCTCCTCGCCACGGCCCAGGGCAGCAAGCTGCGCTTCGAGCTCGGCCATACCGGGAGCACCGGCACCAGAAGCCGCCTGATACGTCGAGACGATCATGCGCTTCACGCCGGCAAGCTGATGCAGCGGCCACGTGGGAACCAGGCCGATGATGGTCGCGCAGTTGGGGTTGGCGATAAGGCCGTGATGCCACTTGATGTCGTCGGCATTGATCTCGGGCACGACCAGCGGCACCTCGGGATCCATGCGGAAGGCATGGCTGTTGTCGACCACGACGGCGCCGCGCTTTACGGCCTCGGGCAGCAATTCCTTGGCGATATCGTCGCCGGCAGCGCCAAGCACAATGTCACAGCCCTCAAAGGCCTCGGGGCAAGCCTCTTCGATCACGATTTGCTCGCCGCGGAACTCGACGGTCTTGCCCGCGGAGCGTGCGCTTGCCAACAGCTTGAGCTTGCCGACCGGGAACTCCTGCTCGTTGAGGCACTCGAGCATCTGGGTGCCCACGGCTCCCGTCGCGCCCAAAATAGCAACCGTGTACTGTTTCATGCTTCCCCCTTTAAAGGTTGTGGCTTTTGCCCGCACGCCGAGCAGGCCGATTATTGTTGCCAGTTTATACAAGAACAGGGCGGGCATGAAACCCGCCCCGTCGAAACGAAACCGAAACGAAACGCCCCGCCGTAGATTTTTGAGACATGACCCAAAAATCTACCGAGCAGTCGCTACTTTTTGAGCGCGGCCAGGGTGGGATCGGCCGGCGCGGGAGCCTCCAGATCGGAGACCTTCACAATGCCGTTCTCATCGGAGAAGGCACGGTAAATGGTCCGAATCGCAAGGTCGAAGTCCTTCTCCTCGACACCGATAATGATATTGATCTCGTCACAGCTCTGTGAAATCATGCGCACACTCACGCCGGCCTGGCCAAGCATACCAAACAGATGGCCCGAGATACCTGCGCGGCCGCGCAGGTTACGGCCGACGGTAGCGATGAGCGCCAGGCCCTCGACAACCTCGATCTCGAGCGGCTCTACCTCCTGTTGAATGTCGCCCACAAGCGAGTACAGCGAATCGTGCACATCCTTCTCCTGCACCACGGCGCCAAAGCGGTCGACACCGGTGGGCATGTGCTCGACGGAAACGTCATAGCGCTCGAAGACCGAAAGTGCGCGGCGCATAAAGCCGACGCGAGGCTTGGTGCGGTCGCGGGCGACGTTGATGGCGACAAAGCCGCGCTTGCCGGTCACGCCGGTAATGATGGGCTCTGCCTCGCCCTCGTCAGCCGTCTCGCTAATGATGGTGCCGGGGTCCTGCGGCGCATTGGTGTTCTTGATGACCAGCGGAATACCCGCCTCACGCACGGGGAATACGGCTTCCTCGTGCAGGACGCTTGCACCCATGTACGAAAGTTCGCGCAGCTCCTCGTAGGTAACGCGCGCAATGGGCTGAGCCTCGGGCACAATGCGAGGATCGGCAGAATAGAAGCCCGAGACGTCGGTCCAGTTCTCGTACAGGTCGGCGCCCAGGCACTTGGCCAGGATCGAGCCGGAAATATCGCCGCCGCCACGGTCGAGCAGCTTGATCTGGCCCTCACGCGTCGCGCCGTAGAAGCCAGGCATAACAAAGCCGCCCTGCTGACCGTACTCCTGCACCAGCTCGGAAGTGCGGTTCATGCTGAGCGTACCGTCGTGATGGAACGCCACAACCGTCGCGGCGTCCAGGAACGGCAGGCCCAGGTACTCGGCCATCAGGCGAGCGGTGAAGTACTCGCCACGGCTCACGAGCTCCTCGGTAGAGTAGCCGCCCGAGCGGGCGCGCTCGGCAAAGGCCGCAAACTCCTCGCGGATGGGATAGGCGAGCTCCAGCTCGTCAGCGATATCAAAATAGCGCTGGCCAATGTCCTCGAGCAGTTCCTCGCACGAAACGTGATACTTAACGTGCGCGTTAACCAGGTAGAGCAGGTCGGTCACCTTGGTGTCGCCCTTAAAGCGGCGGCCGCAGGCAGAAACCACCACAAAACGGCGGGCAGGGTCGGCATCGACGATGGCCTTAATCTTCTTGAAGTGTTCGGCGTCGGCGACCGACGAGCCGCCAAACTTGGCAATCTTAATCATGGGCTTGAGGTTACCTTTCTAAAAGCCTCTGCAAACCTGTTTTGCGCGCTCTGATACCATGGTTTCACCGATTGGGACCAAGGCATCCGAGGAGCAGTGTTATATGGGAACTTATCATAGTACACGAGGACGCACTTTATCGTGCTCAAGTAAGGTGGCAATCCGCACCGGCATCGCTCCCGACGGGGGTTTGTTTGTCTCGGACGAGCTCGGCACCCAGCAGGTCGATATCAGCTCGCTTGCAGATAAATCGTACTTTGAAATCGCTCAAGATGTGTTGGGAATGTTACTGAATGATTACACGGCCGAAGAAATTTCGGCGTGTGTCGACGAGGCATACCGCGGCACGTTTGCGAGTGAAGAGGTTACGCCGCTCGTCAAACTCGACGCTGCGCCGGGCGCTGATGCCCCTCAGACCTATGTGATGGAGCTCTTTGGCGGCCCCACGAGCGCCTTCAAGGACGTCGCCCTGCAGATGCTCCCCCGTCTGATGGCCCGCACTTCCGCCAAGGACGGCGGCGCCGAGCGCATCATGATCGTCACCGCCACGTCGGGCGACACGGGCAAGGCCGCGCTTGCCGGTTTTGCCGACACTCCGGGCACGGGCATCACCGTTTTTTATCCCGAGGGCAAGGTCAGCCGCGTCCAGAACCTGCAGATGTCCACGCAGGAGGGCGATAACGTCGCCGTCTGCGGCATCCGCGGCAACTTTGACGACGCCCAGAGCGCCGTCAAGCGCATCTTTGCCGATAAGGAGCTTGCCGAGCGCCTGGAGGCCGCTGGCACTGTGCTTTCGAGCGCCAACTCCATCAATGTCGGCCGTCTGGTACCGCAGGTCGTCTACTACTTTGCCGCCTATGCGCAGCTGCTGCGCGCCGGCGCCATCGAGGCCGGCGACACCGTGGAGTTCTGCGTACCGACCGGCAACTTTGGCGATATCCTGGCAGGCTACTACGCCAAGCGCATGGGTCTGCCCGTCGCCAAGCTCGTCGTGGCGAGCGACAAGAACAACGTGCTTGCCGACTTCCTGACTACCGGCGTCTACGACCGTAACCGTCCGTTCTTCACGACCATCTCGCCGTCGATGGACATCCTCATCAGCTCCAACCTGGAGCGCATGCTCTACTTCCTGTCCGACGGCGACTGCGAGCTCGTTGCCGGCCTTATGAAGCAGCTTGCCCAGACGGGTCGCTACGAGGTTCCCGCCGACCTGCTGGCAAAGATTCAGAGCGTCTTTGGCTGCGGTTGGGCCAGCGAGGACGAGGTCCGCGCTGCCATCAAGAGTTGCTGGGATGCGAACGGCTACGTGATCGACCCGCACACCGCTTGCGGCTATCACGTCTTTGAAAAGGTCGCCCCCACCGAGGGCGCCAAGGCCCGCGTGCTGCTTTCGACCGCCAGCCCCTACAAGTTCCCGCGTGCCTGCTGCGACGCCCTGGGCCTCGACGTTCCCGAGGACGACTTTGAGGCCATGCGCGTGCTCGAGCAGGCAACCAACACGGTCGCCCCAGCCCAGCTCGCCGAACTCGAGTCCAAGCCCGTCCGCTTCGAAGACGTCTGCGACGTCGATGAGATGGCAAGCTACGTCGAGTCCGCAGCAAAACGAATGAGCACCAACTAGATCCCTTATTAAGCGCCGGCGAAAGCCGGCGCACCTTCTATTTATTTAGCTTTCGGAATGATGACGAGCATGCGAGCGGGTCTGGCCGTTTAGTTCGTCGCGAGTTCCGCACGAGCCGGAAAGCACTTAATGTGCTTTCCGAGCGAGCCAGGACTGCCCGAGCAGCGAACTAAACGGCCAGACCCGCCCAGGAGGACCCACATGATCAAAATCACCGTCCCAGCAACCAGCGCCAACCTAGGCATCGGCTACGATACCCTCGGCATGGCCGTCAGCCTCTACTCGCACTTCACCTTCGAGCGCGCCGACAAACTCACCATCACGGGCTGCCCCGAGGAATTCCAAAACGAGAACAACCTGGTCTACGTGAGCTTTGTCGATGCACTGGCTGCATGGGGCGAGCCGGCTTTTCCCGTTGCCATCGACATCCAGACCGACGTGCCCGTCGCCCGCGGCCTGGGCTCCAGCTCCACCTGCGTCGTCGCCGGCATTATGGCCGCCGCCGCACTGACAGGCCACACCGTCGACCGCGCCGAGCTGGTTCGCATTGCCACCGAAGTCGAGGGCCATCCCGATAACGTCGCCCCCGCTATCCTGGGCGGCGCCGTCTGTTCCTTTACGCCGACCGATTCGCTCCCCCAGTGCCTGCGCTACGAGGTGAGCGATCGCCTGCGTTTTATTACCGTGATTCCGCCCTACGAGGTGCATACGAGCGAGGCGCGCAAGGTTGTGCCGCAGGAGATTCCACTCTCCACCGCCGTATGGCAAATGGGCCGCATCGCCGGCATGACGCGCGGCCTGGAAACCGGCGACCTTGACCTGATTGCTGCCGCCAACGACGACCGCATCCAGGAGCCCTATCGCCGCCGCCTCATCCCCGACTACAACGCCGTGCGCGACACCTGCCTTAACGGAGGCGCTAAGACCATCTGGATCAGCGGTTCGGGCTCGACCCTCATGGCTGTAACCGACGACACCATCGTGGCAAAGTTCCTGCAGGTCAAGCTGCGTGAGCAGTTCCCCAAGTGTGACACGCATATTCTGACGTGCGACACCGAGGGCGCTCAAATCGAGTACCTGTAGCGCCCTGCCTCATTGCTCTCACCGGCCCCCTTGGGGCTTCCCCTGAAAACGTCCTCGATCATGAATTGCCCCGTCGTGCGCTTCGCGCGACGGGGCA